>CAYXLH010000030.1:0-22204 GCA_964465835.1 uncultured Bacteroides sp.
GAAAAAGGGATAGGAACTGCATTCAGATAGCGCGGCAAGAGGTGTGTCCTACACTGTAGCAAGCATCGGATTTTGATATTCAAAATCCATTTAAGGCGGCAATCAGAAAATGATTGCGTCGTCTTAGCAAGCAGACCCTTTGTAGACACAAGGACTAAAACGGTACTCGTTAGGGATACCCTGAAACCCAAACTATTAAACTAAAAAATGAAAGGATGAAATTAATGAACAAAGATGTAGTTGTTAGACTTCGAATGACACAGAAAGAAGCAGATGATTTAAACAAGAAAGTCCGGCTGACAGGACTAACTAAATCTTCTTTTATCAGAGTGTTAATTGCTGGATATATTCCCAAACCTAAACCTGATAAAGAGTTCTATGTTTTGCTACGCAAACTCTATGCTGTATGCAATGATATTAATCAGCTGACTGCTAAAGCACATACTCTTAATTTTATTGATGTACCTATGCTGAAAGAAATCAAAAATCAGCACGAAAATTTGCTGCACGAAATTCAGAAAAAATATCTTGCACCCGATAAGAACAATGAAATTATTTCACTTGGTAGAAGGAGGTTGAAAAATGATAAAACTCAAAGTGAATAAATCTGAATATGATTATGTCGATAATCTTTTAAACTCACAGATTGAAAAGTTAAAATCTATGACAAGTGAACAGAGAATGGAATGGTACAACAATTCTCTGTTTAGTAAACCTATTAACTTTACCAAACAAATTGATAATACGGTTTACACAGTAAACACGCACTTTAGTGAAACTGCAAATGAAAGCGTTAATGAAAAGATAGTCCGAATTTTAGAACAGAGCAGTAAATAATTTTAAGATTACACTTTAAAGTGTTGAAGCATAATAAAGAATATGTTATGATGTTGTTAACCTACAATCAAACATATTCGGCTGTGGAAAGGAGATTTATGAAGAAACAAACAGACCGAATAACTGCCCTGTATTGCCGTTTATCTCGTGATGATGAACAGGACGGATTATCAGGCAGTATTAAAAATCAACAATCCATATTAGAGAAATATGCAAAGGAAAACGGATTCAAAAATACAAAAGTATTCATTGATGACGGTTGGAGTGGTACGAATTTTGCAAGACCTGCTTTTATGGAAATCATGGAGCTTGCGGAACAAGGCAAAATTGAAAATCTGATTGTCAAAGACCATTCAAGACTTGGAAGGAACCGACTTATTATTGGTCAGTTACTTGAAGAAGATTTTGACAGATTTGGAGTAAGATACATTGCCATAATGGATAACATTGATACAAAAAACGGAATAAGTGATTTAGTACCTATGCAGGATTTATTCAATGAATGGCATGCTAAAAATACAAGCCAAAAAGTACGCAATGTACTGAAAAGCAAAGGCAACTCAGGTAAGCCCTTAACAACCAATCCACCCTATGGTTATACCAGAGAATGGAAGATTGATGAGCAGGCTGCTGAAATCGTAAAAAGAATATATCAGCTTTGCATTCAAGGTTACGGACCGAGTCAGATTGCAAATATTCTTCGTGAGGATAAAATAATGACTCCGTCGGAATATTTGACGAGTAAAGGTATAAAGTGCAGGAAACCGCCTGAAAAGCCTTTTAACTGGTGTTCATCAATCGTTGCGAAGATACTTGAAAGGCAAGAGTATATCGGTGATACGGTTAATTTCCGAACAACCAAGAAATCATATAAAAACAGAAAACTTATCAAGAATCCTCAAAGCGAATGGAAAGTATTTAAAAATACGCATCCTGCGATTATCAGTGAAGAAGATTTTAATCTTGTTCAGGAATTGAGAAAGAATAAACGCAGACCTGACCGAACAGGAATTATCAGTATGTTTTCGGGACTTGTATATTGTGCAGACTGCGGTTCAAAGCTGTATTACAGTTCATATAATAAACGCAAAGCAAATGCAGCAAGTTTCAGATGTTCATTATTTACAAAAGATACTGAACTATGTACGATGCATTATATCAGAGAAAGTGCAATATACAATCTTGTTCTTGAAGATATGAAAAGAGTATTTTTCTTTGTAACTGCATTTGAAAAAGAATTTGCTCAAATGCAGCTTGATAGTTTCTCTATAGAAAGACAAAAAGAATTATTTTCACGAAAGAGAGAACTTGAAAAGTCAAAACAGCGTATCAAAGAAATTGATACACTGATTCAAAAACTATATGAAGATAATGCTTTAGGAAAATTATCAGATGAGCGTTATGCTACAATGTCTATTTCTCTTGAAACAGAACAAAAAGAGCTTAAAGATACTGTTCCGAAAATTGAGGAAGAACTTAATTCTGAAACAAATGAAATTGATAATCTGCAAACATTTATCGGCAAGGTTAAAAGAATTACACAACCAAAAGAGCTTACTCCTGAGCTTGTTCACGAGTTCATAGAAAAGATTGTTGTATCAGCACCGACCAAGATAAATGGCAAACGCTATCAGCAGGTAGATATTTACTACAATGGTGTTGGAGTAATCAAACAGCCTACTGCTGAAGAATGGGAACAAATATTTAAATACAAAAGAAAAAACAGCATAGCCAAACTATGCTGTAACAACCGAACTGCACCTTGGGGTACACCCTCTTTATGGAGTATACCCCAAGGCGCCGGCCTTATGGCGTTTTTGTGCCTTATTCTAACTAAAAATCTAATGATTTTAAGTGCTTCGCAGTTTTGTAGTTAAAGAAATTTGTCTGTAATACAGTTTATAAACGCAGCAAGACTTGCGTCTTGCGAGGCTTTTTGGCTGTATTTCAGCTAATTTCTGCGAAAAACCAATACTTCGTTACCGCATCTCAGCTAAAGCTGAGGGATTTATTTTTTATTATTGTAATATCCAATAAACAGCGTTATAATAATACTTAAATAATTCAGATAGGTGTATATTATTATGAGAATGAGGCACAAGAAAAATTTAGACTCACGACTTGAGGCGGTAAGCGATTATCTTATTACCGCACGCAACGAAAGCCTTAATTTTAACGACGCCGTAACGGAGCGACATCTTATTGATTTAAATGAGCTTTTCGGCAATGACAACCCGGTATATCTTGAAATAGGATGCGGAAAGGGTCAGTTCGGATGTACATTCGCAAAGCGAAATCCGAACGTTAACATAATCTGCGTTGAAAAAGTCAGGAATGTTATTGTAATAGCCTGCGAAAGTGCACAAAAAGAAAATCTGAAAAACATAAAATTCATTGACTGTTCGGCAGAATATCTGCCCTCCTTCCTGCCGGAAAAATCTTTTGAAAGCATATTTCTTAATTTCTCCTGCCCTTATCCCAAAAAACGTTATGCGTCGCACAGACTTACCAGCGAAAGATTTTTGAACATATACAAAACTCTGCTCAAAGACGGTGCACCGGTATGTCAAAAAACCGACAATATGCACTTTTTTGAATATTCAATAGAATCATTTACGCAAAACGGATTTGCGCTGTCTAACATATCGCTTGATTTGCACAACAGTGATTTTGAAGAAAACATTGTAACTGAATATGAGGAAAAATTCTCCTCTCAGGGTTACCCGATTTACAGATTAGAGGCGAGATTGAAATAATGTGGCTTCTTTTTGCCTTTTTATCTGCAATATTCGCAGGTGCAACATCGGTACTTGCAAAAGCAGGAATTAAGGATATACCGTCCGACCTTGCCACTGCGGTAAGAACGGTGGTTGTACTGATTTTTGCATGGCTTATGGTTTTTGTGACAGGCGTACAAAATCAGATAATTTTCATTGGCGCAAAATCATTTTTGTTTCTTATACTCTCCGGCTGCGCCACAGGGCTATCCTGGCTTTGTTATTACCGTGCACTTCAAACCGGCAAGGTAAGCAAAGTTACCGCCGTAGATAAAAGCAGTACTTTTTTATCAATAATACTTGCAATAATTATTTTCGGTGAAAAATGCAATATCACCACGGTTATAGGCACAATCGTTATGATTGTCGGCACGGCATTGATGATTGAAAAAAGCGACACCGAAAGTAAGGAAAGCCGTTCATGGCTGATATACTCCATACTGTCGGCGGTATTTGCGGCGCTTACATCAATATTGGGAAAAATCGGCGTTGAGGATATTGATTCAAACCTTGCAACCGCAATCCGTACAATAGTGGTATTGATTTTTTCCTGGATAATAGTTTTTATAAAAAAGCAAAACAAAGACATAAAGAATATAAAAGGAAAAAATCTTGTATTTATAATTCTATCAGGCATTGCAACAGGAGCGTCATGGCTTTGCTATTTCAGGGCGCTTCAGACGGGTGACGTCAGCGTAGTAGTACCTGTTGATAAGCTTTCAATACTGTTTGCAGCACTGTTCAGCTATATTTTCTTAAAAGAAAAAATCAGCAAAAGAAATACCGCCGCAATAATTATTATCACAATCGGCACTCTTGTCATAATTTTATAGGGTAACGGTAATAAACTATGGTTATGATTATTACCGTTACCTTAAGCAAGCGAGATAAATCCGAACAAACCTAAAGCGGCTTGATTTCGCTTGCTTAAGGAGCGTAATATATAATGTTCTCCGGACTTAAATCGGTAAAGAAAACTACAATTAAAAATGACATAATAAGCGGTGCAATCATTGCCCTTGTTTCCATACCTATATCAATGGGCTACGCACAAATTGCAGGACTTCCGGCAGTTTGGGGACTTTACTGCTCTGTTCTGCCGGTAATACTGTTTGCGCTGTTTTCATCATCGCCAAGGTATATATTCGGCGTTGACGCCGCACCTGCTGCAATGGTAGGCGGTGTTCTTGCGTCACTTGGTATAGCGTCTCAAAGTGCAGATGCGGTAAAAACTGTGCCTGTAATAACATTCTATACTGCAGTATGGCTGTTTTTATTTTATTTTTTTAAAGCAGGCAAACTTACGCAATATGTTTCAACTCCCGTAATGGGAGGATTTGTCAGCGGTATATGCACCACCATTATACTTATGCAGATACCTAAGCTTTTCGGCGGTGTATCAGGCACCGGTGAAGCGCACCAGCTGTTTATACACATATATCAGCAGGCACAGGAGTCCTTTAACCTTCCATCCCTTTTACTGGGAATTACAAGCATTGCTTTAATATTAATTGCAAAAAAATACATACCGAAATTTCCTATGTCTGTAGCAGTTATGCTTGTATCTGCGCTTTTGCAGTATTTTACCGATTTTGCAGGCAAAACTCAAATAGCAACTCTCCCTGCCGTTGAAAACGGTCTGGGACATTTTATGCTACCGGATTTTAGCGTTATATCGCCGATAAAGGGTATGAGCGTAAGCCTTACCATTGCAATTGTAATTATGGCGGAAACACTGCTGGCAGAGCACAGCTTTGCAATGAAAGGCAATTACAAGGTATCCGACTCCCAGGAGATTTTAACCTTTGGGGTATGTAATATAGCCTCTGCTGTTATCGGTGGATGCCCTGTTAATGGCAGCGTATCAAGAACGGCAATGAACTCTCAGTTCGGCGGAAAAAGCCAAATAACTTCGCTGACCGCCGCTATTGTAATGATACTGATTTTACTGTTTTGCACAGATTTTATACAGTATCTTCCCGTCCCTGTTCTGACTGCCATTGTAATATGCGCACTGCTTGGCGCCGTTGAATTTGATTTGGTGCGCAAGCTTAAAAGAATTAATAAAAAAGAGATGTGGATATTTATTGCTGCATTTTTTGGGGTACTGATTTTCGGCACAATTTACGGAGTCATTATCGGCGTTGTTCTTTCCTTTGTTAATGTAGTAATACGTGAAAGCGACCCACCGAGAACATTTTTAGGCGTTATTCCCGGCAGGGACGGATTCTTCAATATGAAAAACAATCCTACTGCGAGGCCTATAAAGGGCGTAGTTATTTACAGATTCAGGGCAGGATTGTTTTTTGCAAATGTTACGCAGTTCAGAGATGATATTGAAAATTCAATAAAGCCTGACACAAAATGCATTATAGTTGATGCAGGCGGAATATCGTCAATAGACACTACAGGTGCAGATACTCTGGAAGCTCTATATAATTCTCTTAAAGAAAGAGGAATACGTTTTTATCTGACAGAACATATGACCCAGGTTAACACCCAGCTTAGAAAACTGGGACTCGGTTACATTATTCAGGAGGGTTCTGTCAGACGTACTATCACCTCGGCTCTGCGTTCTCAGAGACTTGCAAAACCGTATGAGCTTGAACTTCGTGACGGTGACGAGGTAACATACGTTCCGAACTTTAAAGAACAATTAATGTATGAATTTGAGTGGGCATTCGGCGAGGATGCACAGGGACAGATAGAGGCATACACTCAGCAAATTATTGACCACGCAAACCGCAACAGAATTGAAAAGGGCGATTTGTTTTCCGAAACCGAACTGTGGGATGCGCTGGGTTCTTTTGATGAAGATATACTTCTTGAGTCGCTGGAAATGCATCTTGAGGAACTGTCAAAAAGCACAGGCATTGACGTTGACAAACTGGGTGCACTACTTGAGCAAAGGAGAGAAAGAATTTATCAGCATATTAAAAATTCCGATGAAAGCACTTTCAACAAATTGCGCCGTCACAGACAGGAAACTATTCAAATGCTGAAAAAGCACTCTCCTGAATTGCTCCGACATCTTCAGGAATACCACGAAAAGGCTGTAGGCGAAGAAAAAGGAGAAGAAAAAGAAGAGATAAAAAAATAGCCAAAAATGGCTTGAACAAAGGATTGCAACCGATAGTTGCAAAAGTTTTTTGCTTTGCAAACTAAAATATGTAGAAAAAAATCCGGCGTTGATATACAATGCAAACAACGGACAGGGAAAACACAATTTGTTCGTTACTGCGCAGAATAAATCGGGCAATGTTTCCGATAAAAAATATATCAACACTACATACTTAGAAAGGCAGAAAGCTATGAAACAATTATTAACACCTACAAAAGAAACTCATTTTGGAATTGCAAGAAAAATCGTCAGCAATATGACAAGTGAAAGCTGGGAGACCATCCCCCACGCAGTTGTTACTTACGAGCCGGAGGTTACTGAATTTCTCAATTTAATAAAAGATATTAACAGTAAAGGAAATGTTCATATTACAATTAACACCGTTATGCTCAAAGTAATCACCGAGGGGCTGAAAGCGTGTCCTGCAATGAACGCACATATTAATTTTAACAGAAAGCTTGTAAGAGGAAATATAACCCAGTTTAAAGAAATCAATATTTCAATGCCGATGATGCTTAACACCGGCGAAATGATGACGGTAAACATGCATAATATGCACAGTAAATCTATTACCGAAATGCAGGACGCCATAAAGGATACCCAGCGCAGAGCCAACAACTCGGATATGAACGAGGTAATGTTTGAGGTATCTCTTGACAACACCTTAAACGGTCTTAAAGAGGGAAAAATCATTCAGACAATCAACCGTCTTGTAGGTTCCAAAACAGGAAAGCACAAGGTTAAAACATTATCAGGCAAAGCAAAAAAAGAGTATAATTCCATTCCCGAAAGTGACAGACTTACAAAACACGATATTGAGCAGGGCACAATTACAGTATCAAATATGGGTTCAATTTACCGTGACTGGTCCGACGGATGCTGCACTCTGCTGGAGATTATTCCCCCACAGGTTGCCGCAATCGCCATAGGCTCAACACAGTTAAAGCCTATCGCCCAAAAGGATGGAACAGTAAGAACAGGTTACAAACTGCCTATGACTATCGCATTTGACCACAGAGCGCTGGATGCAGGCGACGTTGTGCCCTTTATGAAAAAGCTTGACGAAATTTTTGCAAATCCGCAGATAATTAAAGAATGGATATAAACATCAAAAAGGCGTCTGACAGTAAACCAAACTGCCGGACGCTTAATTTTATTGAAAGGTTATTTTTAAATCTGCCTGGGGAAAAACAATTGTATTATAAGTGCCGTCGGTATTCTGGATTAAGTTAAATTCGCCGATACGTGAAGTACCGTTATATTTGTAACCTTTTTCTGTCTTAGAGCACTGCAAATCGGCGGTGGTATCAAGATAATTAAACACGTCGTAAATGGCAACGGCAGGGTTTGTTTTATCAATATTCTCACCGGATAAGGCTTTCTGCATACCATTTTGATTAAAGGTGACCGTACTGCCGTCGTATGTAATAACCATACCTGCAGCCGCAGTGGAATTAACCTTTACGCTGACAACACCCTCTTTTCTTTGAACATTTGCATTATATGAAAAATCCCCTGTTTGAAAAACCGCATTTTCGCTGAAATCGGTATTAAGAACAGGGGTATATACTTTTGCCTGACATCCGCACAAAAGCAGAAGTGTTAAAACGGCACATATTATTTTTTTCAAAAAAATCAGCCTTTACTCAAATTCGGACATTAAGGTTCCCAGCGTATTGAGCATATCGCAGACGGTCATTGAACGCATACTTAACTTTTGGGCGGTAATATCACCGCATTTGCCGTGAATAAAGACCGCCGCCTTTGCCGCATCAAAAGGTGCAATACCCTGTGCAACAAACGAGCCAATCATTCCGCTGAGCATATCGCCTGAACCGCCCATTGCCATTCCCGGATTTCCGTTAAGATTTACAAACACACTCTTACCGTCGGTAACAATAGTATTTGCACCTTTCAAAACGAGAATAACACCGTATTTCTTTGCAAATTTCTTTGCTGTATTTATACGGTCACTTTGTATATCACTTACGCTTGACGATATCATACGTGCCATCTCGCCGGGGTGAGGAGTAAGCACAACAGGCGTCTTAATATCCTTTAGAATATTTATATGATTGCTAATACAATTTATGCCATCCGCGTCAAGAATTACAGGAACTTCCGCATTTTCAAGCAGAAAATCAATAACTGTTTTTGTGTCATCATTACAGCCTATTCCACATCCGGCAGCAACACAATCCGCCGTTTTAATATCGGCTGAAATTTCCTCTGTGCATTTGGCAGAAAAGGTGCCTTTGTCATTTTCGCTGACAGGGTGAAAAACATTTTGCACAAGATGAGCCGCCGCCAAAGGATAAGCGGATTTTGGCAGAGTGAGTTTAACAAGGCCTGCTCCTGTTTTCAACGCAGCTTTTGTACATATAACTGCCGCACCGGGCATAGGGTAGCTTCCACAAAGATTAAGCAGTGTGCCAAAAGTGCCTTTATTTGCGTTTTTATCACACTTGGGAAAAATATCTTTTACTTGATCAAAATTAATTGCATTTACATAATTGTCATTATAGCAGTCTGCCGGTATTCCGATGTCAATTACTATGGTATCGCCACAGTATGAATTTGCAGGAGGCAGGATATGCGCATATTTAAGGGTTGATATGGCTATGGTAAAATCTGCTTTAACACAGTTTTTGCAAACCTCGCCTGTGGTAGAATTTGTACCGCTGGGTGTGTCAACGCAAATAATCTCACCCTTATAATCACTAAGAAGTTTGAATATATTGTCAAAGGGAGCTCTTGCCTCACCGTGAAAGCCTATTCCAAACATTGTATCTACAATAAAATCCGCATCAAGGCATTCATTTGAAAAAGGCACAACATCAACGCCGGCTGAAACTGCCTGATTATAATACATCACAGGCTCTTCAATATCAGGCTTTTTATCGCAAAGCACAATTTTTACATCTGCGCCGAAAGCATACAAAAACCGTGCTATAACAAAGCCGTCCCCTGCATTTTTGCCGTTTCCGCACAAAACCGACACGGCGGAATTTACAAGGCGGTCAGAATAGCGTTTTATTATTTCGTTAAAACAGCCTGTTCCTGCTTTAAGCATCAGGTCGGCTTCACTGTAATATGATGCAAAGCACTTTTTTTCAACATCTCTTATTTCATCAGCAGTTAAAACAAACATTATCTCATCCCCAAATTACTACAAATGCCACGGCGTAATCTCCGTCGTGAGAAATGCTTAAATCGCAGTTTTGAACACCCGAAATAAAGGGGTTCCCTTTTTCGTTATGGTCAATTTCAACGCTGCTAAGCTTTCTGTCAATTCCGCATCCCAGCGCTTTCAGATACGCCTCTTTTGCGGCAAAAAGTCCGGCAAAACTTTGGGCGTTTTTGCAGTATTCACGTTCTTTTTCGGTATAAACACTGTCAAGAAAATGTGCATTTTCAATGCTCTTTTCTATACGTGAAATTTTTACTATATCTGTTCCTGCTTTCACATTAACCACCTTGTGAATATTACTCTATGGGAATTACTGCAAATGATACTTCCTGATCGCTGAGCTTGCTGAGTTTATACTCTTTTGACGGAGTAGGACCGCAGGCATTTGAGCCGGCACCCAGCATATAACTGTCAAGATGTATACATGTGGTGTCGCACAGCTCCAAATCCTCCTGATGCATTGCCTTTGCACACTGCTGAGGAATAAAGCGGTCTGCGCTGAATATGCCGGGACTTGCGGTAAACATAAACTTAAATCCCACGCCATTTTCGTCTGTCACGTCTGCATATTGTACATTAGTACGCATAGAGGATTCCTGAGGTTTAATATACTTTTCACGCATATCGTCAACCTTGCAGGAATAAAGTCCCATCATTGCGTGTTCCTTAAAGTCGTCGGTATTAGGTTTGTCTCCTAAACCGTAATATTTTACATTTTCATACTCTACCGGCATTTCAACCATTACGCCGAAACGGGGCGCATTTGGAATTGATTTTGATTTAATACACTTAGCGTTAACCTCCATTGTGCCGTCTTTGTAAATCCTGAATTTCATTTTGATATTACAGAGATTTCTAACATTCAGAGTATGAATTTTATAGAGATTTTCAATAATAACTGCACCGTTTTCAACAGTATATGGCTGAGAATTTACATTCTTAACAAAGCACATCTGCTCGGTGTCAAGGCGCATTTTATCCCATTTTTTGCGGATATTCATATCGTTATCAATAGGCGCTCTGTAAATATCAACACCAAAGCCGCTGAAGTTGCCGAAAGGTGCGCCGTTTAAGTATTCCCTGTCATTTTTAACATAACGCTCAATAAATCCTGTTTTATTGTTGTAAACGATTTTTCCACCGTCAATATAAATGAAATACTTGTTTTCGCTTTTGTTAACCTCGGGTGCATCACCGTTAGCAAATATCATTGTTGCTGACGCACCGCCGATAAACATACTTACCTGCTCGCAGGCAATTTCAAAATCACCGTCGTAATATCTGAATGTAACTATATCCTCTGCACATTCCTCATTAGTATAATCAAGGGTAATTTCCTGACTGCTCTGAGGCGGAATATTGAGTTTAAATTCCCCTGCTTTCGGATTTTCGCCGTCGGTTACACAGCTCCATTTAACAGTGTAATCCGCAGTTTTAAAGTAGTGATGATTTGTAAAGGTATATTTATGCTGATTTTCGTCTCCGGAATATTCAGCTCTTACAGGTCTGTAACAGTTTTTCATCTGAAAAGCACCTGAGTGAGGCGTTCTGTCGGGGAAAAACAAACCATCAACGCAGAAATTGCCGTCGTGCTTATTTTCGCCGTGGTCACCGCCGTAAGTGTATTTATACTTTCCGTTTTCGTGATATACGGCGTGGTCTGCAAATTCCCAGATACATCCGCCCATCATATTGTCGCCCTGATAAATTAACTGAACGTATTTTTCAAGTTCACCGGCTCCCAAGCCCATTGCATGAGCATATTCACACATATAGTATGGCTTTGTATAGAATTTCTTAGGCAGTCCGCTTCCGCCGGCTATTCTTTTAAGCATATGAAACCATGGGTACATCTGAGAAATTACATCATATGCCCACCGTCTTGTACGGCATACACCCTCATAATGAATCGGAACATCCGTTAACTGTTTAAGATTATTATAGCAGTAATCATGATTTTTATAGCCGTGGGATTCATTGCCTAAAGACCACATTGTAATTGACGGATGGTTCTTATCTCTCTCATACATACGGTAAACACGGTCCCAATAGTGTTCCTGCCACTTAGGATTATGCGAGCAAGCGCTTCTGTTGCCCTCTGTCTCACAGCCGTGAGTTTCTATATCCGCCTCATCAACAACATAAATACCATATGCGTCGCACAAATCAATGAACATCGGATCCGGAGGATAGTGGGAAGTACGAACACAGTTAACATTATACTCCTTAAATATTTTTACATCCTTTTCCATATCATCGGCGGTCATTACATAACCTGTTTTAGGGTTTGTATCGTGATGATTCACACCTAAAAGTTTAATATTTTTGCCATTAAAACAGAATATATTTCCTGTTATATTAATATGACGGAAACCTATGGGACGGCGTATAATTTCAACGATTTTACCGTCCTTTGAAAGAGTCAGTACTAAATCGTAAAGATTAGGCTCCTCTGCGCTCCACTCTTTAGCTTCAATTTTGTCAAAAATAATTTTATCTATCGCATTTGGAGAAACATTTACAGATTTTGACGCCACCGTTTCGCCGTCAAAAATCAGCGCTGCTGAAAACTCGCACTCATCGGTAAGTTTAAGTGACGGCAGAATTTCCAGCTTATATGTAAGGTCGTCGTTAAACTGAGTTTTTGCCTGAAAATCATAGACAGAATTTGCTCCTGTTTTTGTAATAAGCACATCACGGAATATACCGTTGCAGCGGAACATATCCTGACATTCAAGATAAGTGCCGTTGCACCACTTATGGTTTACAACGCAGATTTCGTTTGTGCCCTCTGCAACAAAATCATTAAGCTCAAATTCCGCCGTGTTATGGCTTCCCTCAGAATATCCCACATATTTACCGTTTACAAAAAGTTCAAGAGAGCCTGCAACACCTAAAAATGTAATTACAAAGCTGCCGTCAATATCTTCAAGATTGAACATTTTATGATAAACAGCAACAGCACAATCCTCCGGAAAATACGGGGGATTCGGCTTAAAAGGATATCTTGAATTAAGATAATACGGTTCCTCATAGCCTGTGTGCTGCCATGTTGACGGCACCTGTACCTTATCAAAATCAAAGGTCTGCGTTTCAATTTCAGCCGGCATATCGGACACTTTTTTGAAATATTTAAAATCCCACTCTCCTGAAAGCACCGCCGTCATTGAAGAACGGTATCTTTCATTTGTAATATTAACATCCTGTAAATCCTCATCACCGCTGAAAGGAATAAAGTAAGAACGAGGCTTCATCACATTGTCTTTATACATATCAAAATTCTTGTAATTATCTGTTTTAATCACAAACTTCATATCAGGCATCCTCCGCATAATTTAAAACGATTTATATTAATATTAACATATATATTCAGCTACTTCAAGTAAAAAAACTCAGTGTTATCAGCCGAAATGGGATAACACTGAGTTTTTAAAATTTGTTATATATTTTTTATAATTTCATCAGCCAAATCTTCAAGCTCTTTTTCTGTTTCAGCGGTGAGCCTTGTTTTAATTGAAACTGTTTTTTCAATCATATTGATATCTTTCATTTTTTCAAATTCAGCTTTCATAGTGCGTACGGAGCTTGCTGCCCAGCTGTAATTTTCAACAAGGGCAACGGCTCTGTTCTGAAAAGCTTTTGAGTGCAAATGATGAAGATAATCAGCCATGGGAGCGAAAACTCCGCCGTCATAGCTGCACGCCATACAAAGCAGAACGCTGTGGCGGAAACCGTCCTCAACACATTCCGCCAAATCATCGGTGGAAAGATTAGCTATTGCAACTCTCGGACAGCCCTTTGATTCAAGAATTTCTTTCATTTTAAAAGCTGCTTTTTCGGTGTTGCCGTGCATTGAAGCATAGGCTATGAACACGCCCTTATCCTCCGGCTCATAAGATGACCAGGTATTATAAAGATTAACTACATCGCCAATCGTATCGGTAAGAATAGGTCCGTGAAGAGGGCAGATAACATCAATATCAAGGGCTGAGGCTTTTTTCAGCAGAGCCTGCACCTGCTTGCCGTACTTTCCGACAATGTTGAAATAATATCTTCTTGCTTCACAGCTCCATCCTTCGTCTGCGTCGGTTGTACCAAATTTACCGAAAGCGTCGGCAGAAAACAAAACTTTCTCACTGCTTTCGTAGCTTACCATAACCTCCGGCCAGTGCACCATAGGCGCCATTACAAAAGAGAGTGTGTGAGTACCCAATGAAAGGGTGTCGCCCTCTTTTACTGCGGTAATTTTCGCCTCATCAATATCACAGAACTGCGGTGCAAGACGCTTAGCCTGCATACTCATAATAACCTGCGTATCGGGATATTTTTCAAAAAAAGCCTGAATGCCTGCTGAGTGGTCCGGCTCCAAATGCTGAACAACAAGATAATCCGGAGTTTTACCATCAAGGGCAGACTCAAGATTATTCATCCAGCGGTCAATGGCAATAACGTCAACGGTATCCATAACCGCAATTTTTTCATCAAGTATAACATAAGAATTATACGCCATACCGTTTTCAAGATGATACTGACCCTCAAACAAGTCAATATCGTAATCATTAACTCCGATGTATTTTATACTGTCGGTAACTTTAGTATTCATAAAAAACCTCCTGAACGATTAAATAAATTCCGGGAGTATTTTAACACATCATTAGATATTATTCAACAGATTAGTTAATAAAAACAATAATAACTTTTATACAGGAAAATATTTTATCCTTATTATGGATTTTTTTACGGTTATATGGTATTATCTGTTTGTAAAAACTGCGAAAAGGCTGTGGGTTAATGAAAAAAACTTTAAGCATTCTTGTAGGAATTGTATATGTTATATCCGCTGTATGCACAGTGGCAGGATTTCATTTCTTTTTTGAAACAGACGAACAAATGAAAGCCTGTGTTAACAGTGTAAATATATGCGCAAATCTGCAGACTGCCATTGATAAGAACGACTATGAAGCCTTTTCAAAAGAATACAGTCAAGCCGAAAAAGCGAATATTAAACTTGATTATACCGATGAAAATAATTTTACTCAAAACGATATGAAAACCGTTACAAAAAGGCAGGAAGAAAATAGGGACAAGGCAAAAAGCAAACGCTTTGCCTGCGTGCTCTTATCATTTTCCGGTATATTTTTGATATGCTCAATATCCTTTGTACTTATACTTAACGCACTTATTATTGCAAAAAACAAAATGAAAAAGGAGAAAAATTTATGAAATGCCCTGTATGCAACACGCCTGTTAACGGAGATTATGAATATTGCCCAAACTGCGGCTCTGCCCTGCCTAAATACAATACTCAGAATTTTTCCGCACCAAACGGCGGTTACACTGACGTTCCCGTAATGCCATCAGCACATCCGGACGAAAACAAAAAGACGAAAAAGGTTGCAATACTTGCTGTCAGCATAGTAGCGGTGGTAATCGCTGCGGCTATAGCCGTTATAGCATTTACCCTTAACTCTTCTGAAAAATATGAAATTACCGATTACATAGCGGACAATATTGATTATCAAGGCACCGAGGGAATGGCTTCGGTATCCTCCGAAAAAAGCGACATAGTTAATTTTGAGGCAATGTATAATGACTTGTCAGAAATTGATTCACAGTCTGATGAATCAAAATTTCAAAAAGGCTGTGATATTTTCAACGCCGCCATTGATGTTGAAATTCCTGAAAACAAGCAGCTTAAAAACGGTGACAAAGTTCAGATTACAATAAGAATAAACTATGACATTATCAACGACAGCGATTTGTTTGACGCAAAGCTCACCGGTGACGACACGATATCAAGAACCTATATTGTATCGGCACTTAGTGATTTGAGAGAGATTAATCCGTTTTCAATTATAAAATCCGTAAAATTCAAGGAATCCACTGGCAAAACGGTTATTTCATACGACAAAAAGTATTCCGAAAAATTCGGTAAATACACCGCCGCATACAGTCATTCGGACAAAGTATTTCTTGAAATAACTGACGCAGACGGAAACATTGTTGAGCAAATCACCTTTTCATCATCATACAGCAATGATTCCGACAAAACGGCAACCGTTATCGCTAATCTGAAAAATGGTGAAGAAAATAATAAAGAAAACGGCTTTGTAATAACTCCGGTTAAAAAGGAATACACGGTGCAGGTTGTTACCACCACAACCACAACAACCAAACCCACCACCAAAAAAGACAGCAGAACAGATTTTATTACAGATCAGAGTCAGATAGATTACAATGACTATCTTATTTTAAAAGAGAGATGCCTTGAAAAGCGCCGTCAAAAATATCCTGACGCAACCTTTGCACGCTCATACTTTGTGTTTAATCAGAATTATTACGAAAAGAATATGTCGTCAACCAACAAAGTCAACGGTATTAACTTTGTATTTTACTGCACGGATTCCAAGGGAAATACCATACTGGCAAGCTGCTGCGCATTTAACGTAAGATATGACAAATACACA
Organism: uncultured Bacteroides sp.; assembly: GCA_964465835.1. Classification (GTDB taxonomy): domain Bacteria; phylum Bacillota; class Clostridia; order Oscillospirales; family Acutalibacteraceae; genus Eubacterium_R. Next base: position 16,393 of record CAYXLH010000030.1, read on the forward strand.
GGAGATATTATTGACCTCTACGGCGCCGAACTTACCCTGGGCAAATCAAAATACAACGATTTTGATGAGTATATTTCAAAAATTCAGCCGGGAAACTGGGATTACGTTGAAACATATGAATACTAATTTAATAAATTATTAAATTAACACTTTACTTTGGTAAATAAATAAAGTATAATGTATTTACCAAATATTAAGAAAGAGGTTTTTACAATGAACAAAGCAAAAAAGATTTTGGCTGTTGTATTGGCTGTTTTGATGGTTTGCGTTAGTTTTGCGGCTTGCAGCAAGTCAGGCGACACCGCCGACACCACAGCAGCAGGTGACAGCACCGCAGCAACAGAAAGCGCTTATGATGCAGTAGTGGCAAAGGGTACTCTTGTAGTAGGTATTACAAACTACGAACCTATGGATTACAAAGACCCTAAAACCGGTGAATGGACAGGCTTTGACGCTGAATTTGCCACCGCAGTAGCAGAAAAAATGGGCGTTAAGGTTGAATTTGTTGAAATCAACTGGGACAACAAATTTATTGAGCTTAACAGCGGCAACATTGACTGCATCTGGAACGGTATGACAATCACAGATTCAGTTAAAACAAACTGTGATATATCAAAGCCTTATGCTCAGAACAGCCAGGTTGTTGTAATGAAGAAAGATAAGCTTGACAGCTACAAAACATCCGACAGCCTTAAAGATATTGCAATCGCAGTAGAAAAAGGCTCAGCCGGTGAAGCAGAAGCTAAGAAGCTTACAAGCAATGTTATTTCTCTTACTGCACAGTCAGACGCTCTTAAAGAGGTTAAGTCAGGCACAGCCGACGCATGCATTATTGACAGCACAATGGCTAACTCAATGACCGCTGACGGCAAAGACTTCAGCGATTTGGGCTATACTCTTGAGCTGACAACAGAACAGTACGGCATCGGATTCAAGAAAGGTACCGATATGGCTGAAAAGATCAACGCTCTGATTGATGAACTCAATGCGGACGGTACACTTAAAGGACTTTCCGATAAGTATTATATCAATCTTGCCAAATAATACTTGAATTTTTTAAGGCAGAGGGTACGAAGGCATTATGCTTACGCTCTCTGCCTATTTTTAGCGTATTACGGCTGCAGCAAATATGAAGGGGTGAATATATGGGAACTTCATTTATTGAAGTAACGCTGGAACTGCTTAAAGGTTTCTGGATAAATTGTAAGTTATTCGGAATAACTTTAGCGGCAGCGCTTCCTATCGGACTTATTTTAAGCTTCGGTTCAATGTCAAAATTTAAACCGCTTAAATTTCTTGTAAAAATTATAATATGGATAATAAGAGGAACGCCGTTAATGCTTCAGATTATTGTAGTATTTTACGGTCCTGGACTTATTTTCGGCATACAAACAGACAATACATACCGTTTTAAAGCAGCGGCAATAGCGTTTATTATCAACTACGCCTGCTACTTTTCCGAGATATTCAGAGGCGGAATAGAATCAATATCAAAAGGTCAGCAGGAAGCGGGACTTGTTCTCGGTATGACAAAATCGCAGATATTCTTTAAGGTTACTATGCTTCAGGTTATCAAGCGGATTGTACCGCCTATGAGCAACGAGATAATCACTCTTGTTAAGGATACCTCTCTTGCAAGAACAATAGCAATTGTAGAGGTTATAAGAATGGGTGAGGACTATATAACCGCCGCCGGACTGATATGGCCGCTGTTCTATACAGGTGCGTTTTATCTTATATTCAACGGCATACTGACGCTGATTTTCGGCGCAGCAGAAAAGAAAATGAGTTATTTTAGGAGTTAATGCAATGGCACTGTTGGAAGTAAAAAATATAGTAAAAAACTTCGGCAAAACTCAGGTATTAAAAGGTATTGATTTTGAACTTGAAAAAGGTCAGGTTTTATCAATAATCGGCTCCTCCGGCTCGGGAAAAACTACCCTGCTGAGATGCATTAATTTTCTTGAATTTGCCGACGAAGGAACAATTACGGTAAACGGCGAAGTAATTTACGACGGAAAAACAGATAAAAAAATAAAAGAAAAAGAATTAAGGGAAAAACGGCTTCATTTTGGACTTGTATTTCAATCATTTAATCTTTTTCCTCAATATAATGTTCTGCAGAATCTTACTCTCGCTCCCGCGCTTTTAAAGCGAGGCACAAAAAAAGAACTTGAAGAGAAGGCGGTTGCTCTGATTGAAAGGGTGGGACTTTCGGATAAAATTGAAAATTATCCATGCCAGCTTTCCGGCGGTCAGCAACAGCGTGTTGCCATTGCAAGGGCGCTTATGCTCAACCCGGACGTACTCTGCTTTGACGAGCCTACATCTGCGCTGGATCCTGCTCTGACGGGAGAAGTACTGAGAGTTATCAAATCCCTGAAAGACACGGGAAGCACAATGATTGTTGTTACTCATGAGATGGAATTTGCAAAAAATGTATCGGACAAGGTAATATTTATGTCTGACGGAATTGTTGAAGAAGCGGGCGACCCAAGGCAGATATTTGAAAATCCGAAAAGCGAGAAAACAAAAGCATTTCTTGCTAATTCATTAGAAAAATACTGATAAGAAAGGTACGGGAGACAATGGATTACAAATTTCACTTTACTTACAGGGTAAACGACGTTGTTAAAACCGCCGCCGGAAACAATGAAGATTTTGACATTGATTCAAAAAAGACAAAAAATCAGTTAAAGGTAATACTGATTCCGAAAAAGAATATTGAAATTCTCAATTTTTACGTTGAACGCGATTATGATTACCCGTACAATTCAACATTTTTTGCCAACGGTTTTCAGTCTTGGACAGACACAAAGGAATTTAAAAAGGACGAAAAAATGCCCGGTATCGGCTTAATAGGCAAATCTCCCTACGGCAAGGCAATGGGCTTCAAGTACGTAGGCGATTACACATTTGTAAACGAGGAAACAACACCGGGAGAATTTCATTCTCACTCACTTGCCTATGTAAGAGATGAGGATAAAATTGATTTTTTCGGCTCTCTTAACGACAAAACCGGCTACACAATAATTTATGCCGATATGAACGAAAACACTTTGCGTTTTTCAAAAGACCTTGAGGGCATAGTAATTATCAATCCTTATGAAATTCTTGATTTGTATTTGCTTAGCGGTGAATATGACCATGTTTTTACAAAATATTTTGACAAACTCGGCGTTAAACCTATAACAGATGAAAAAATCACCGGTTATACATCTTGGTACAACTATTATCAGAATATAAACGAGCAGGTTATTTTAAGAGATTTAGGCTCTATCTGCCGTAAAAAAGAATATATCAATACCTTCCAGATTGACGACGGATACCAAACGGCTGTAGGCGACTGGTTAAGCGTTAACAGTAAAAGGTTTCCATCGGGAATGAAATACATTGCTGACTGTATTCACGAAAAGGGGTTTCAGGCAGGACTGTGGCTGGCGCCTTTCGGTGCACAGAAAACCTCTAAAGTTGCGAAAGAGCACCCCGACTGGCTTATCCGCAATGAAAAGAATAAGCCTATCTGTGTAGGTCAAAACTGGGGCGGATTTTATGCTCTTGATATTTACAACGATGAGGCAAGGCAGTACATAAAAGACGTATTTCACGAGGTATTGGACGTCTGGGGATTTGACCTTGTAAAACTTGACTTTCTCTACGCAGCGGCAATAGTGCCTATGCACGGAAAAACAAGGGGCGAAATTGCTTATGATTCCATTGATTTGCTGAGAGAGTGTGTAGGAGATAAGAAAATCCTTGGCTGCGGTGTTCAGCAGATGCCTTGTTTTGGCAAGGTTGAATATATGAGAATAGGCGCCGATATGTCATTACAGTGGGAACACACGTCATTACGCAGAAAGATGCATAGAGAGGACGTTTCCACTTCAAATGCAATTCACAACAGTATTTACAGACGCGGCTTCAATGGCAGAGCATTTCTCTGCGACCCGGATGTATTTTTGCTTAGAAGAACAAATATAGGATTTTCAAGAAAGCAGCAAAAGCTTCTTGCAAAATTCATCAAAATTTTCGGAAACGTACTTTTTGTCAGCGACAATATTGCCGAATATGATGAAGAACAGATGAAAATATTTGAAAACACTCTTACCGATAACGCAAATCTCGTAAGCGTTGATGAGAAAAACGATATAATTACTGTAAAATATATTGAGGACGGCAGGAATAAAACTCTTAAGTTCACCAATTCTACGGGAATTATTATATAATTCATTGACAAACTTACATTTGTGTAGTACAATGTCATCAACTTAATAAGTCAGGGGTGCCGGATTAATCCGACAGATTACGGCTGAGATTATACCCTTAGAACCGTACGTTAGTACGCACGGCAGAGACAAGATAATGTATAATTATGCCCTGTTCAGCCGAACGGGGCTTTTCTTTTGACTTAGTAAGTAATATTTATTTGAAAGGAGAACAGGTAATGAAAGCAAGCGTTGCAATTCAGGTATTACCTAAAACAGATAGTGAGGAGGAGCTTGTGCGCATTGTTGACGAGGTTATCGCCTACATAAAAAGCACAGGTCTTAACTGCTCGGTAGGTCCCTTTGAAACCACAATAGAAGGTGAAAGCTACGACGAACTTATGGAAATTGTTGCAAACTGTCAGAAAGTTGCAGTAAAGGCAGGATGTGACAGCGTAAGCGCTTATGTAAAAATTGTTTACAATCCTGAGGGAGAGGTACTTACAATTGACCAAAAAATTACAAAGCATCACAAATAAAAGCGCACCGGTTATCGCATTAGCGGTAATATTGATTATATGGTATATATGCTGTGACAGAGAGGTTGTGCCGGCGTATATGCTTCCGTCCCCTACGGACGTATTCAGGGCTTTTTTTGACAATTTCACAGTAATGATGCAGCAGGCCTATGTAACCTTGCAGGAGGCGTGCTACGGTCTGCTTATTGGCGTTGCCCTGGCTTTTATAACGGCAACCTTAATGGACAGATTTAATTTTCTGTACAAGGCGCTTTATCCCATACTTGTAATTACCCAGACCATACCGACCATAGCCATTGCGCCGCTTCTGGTTTTATGGATGGGTTTTGGTATGGCGCCTAAAATTACACTGGTTGTAATTACAACCTTTTTTCCCATTGCTATAGGACTGCTTGACGGCTACCGAAGTGTAGATAAGGACGCTGTTAACCTGATGCGCGCAATGGGTGCAAACAAGTTTCAGATTTTCAGATACGTTAAACTGCCAAACGCCACCGGCTCGTTTTTCTCCGGGCTTCGCATCTCCGCCTCCTATGCGGTAGTAGGTGCCGTGGTGTCGGAATGGCTTGGTGGATTTGAGGGTCTCGGCGTGTATATGACAAGAGTTAAAAAAGCCTACGCATTTGACAGAATGTTTGCGGTTATAGTTTTTATATCCGTAATAAGTCTTTTACTTATGGCATTGGTTGGTTTGCTTCAAAAAATAGCAATGCCGTGGGAACATAAAAACAAAAGGAAGAATTAAATATATGAATAAATTTATTAAAAAAGCAGTTGCATTAATTTGTACTGCAAGTCTTGTATTTTCACTTGCCGCCTGCAGTGCAGATACTGACAGCAAAAAAAATATCTCAGCCAATGAGGAAAAAACAAAAATAACAGTCTGCCTTGACTGGACGCCAAACACAAACCACACAGGTATGTATGTTGCCCTTAAAAACGGTTATTATGAAGAGACAGGTCTTGACGTAGAGATTGTACAGCCTCCCGAAAGCGGTGCCGTACAGGCATGCTCCGCAGGGCAGGCACAGTTTGCAATTGAATTTCAGGATACGCTTGCGGCGGCAT
>CAYXLH010000031.1:0-20577 GCA_964465835.1 uncultured Bacteroides sp.
TTTGATTTACTGGAAAAGCTTGTTAAATCTCTGGATGATAAGCGAAACGAAATCTATATACATATAGATAAAAAAGTTAAAATTTTTGATTTTGAACGTATAAAAAATGCTGTGAAATATTCTTCTGTTTATTTTACGAATACAAGATATTCTATAAAATGGGCAAGCTTTGATATGGTTAAGGCAGAATATGCGTTACTTGAAAAAGTTTTTGAAAACGGTAAAAGATATGATTATGTCCATTTGCTTTCAGGTGTTGATTTGCCTGTTAAATCAAACGATTATATTCACTCCTTTTTTGATAAAAACAGCGGAAAAGAGTTTGTCCATTTCACACACAAAAAGCTTAACAGTCATGAAATTGACAGGGTTAAGGCTTATCATTTTGCAATGGGACGAAGAAATTATTTTAACCGACTTATAACCTACTTTGAAAGTAAGCTTGCAAATATATTAAAAATCAACAGAATTAAAAATCTTGAAGTTCAAAAAGGCTCTCAGTGGTTTAGTATAACAGGGGAGTTTGCAGAGTATATCCTCGCTCAAAAAGATTTTGTATCTAAACAGTTCAAGCACACTTTTATACCGGATGAATTTTTTGTTCAGACGCTTCTTATCAATAGTAAATTTAAAAACAATTTGTATATGAACGAGTTTGATGACAATCACGAAGCATGCGTTCGGCTGATTGACTGGAAAAGAGGAAATCCTTATGTCTGGCGCACAGAAGATTTTGAAGAAATTAAAAATTCTCCATGCATATTTGCAAGAAAATTTGATTTGAATACAGACAAGGAAATTGTAGAAAAAATTATTGATAAGTTATTGTGAGAGATGCTAATGTGAGAAACAGAAATTTGGATTTTATAAAAATAATTGCCGCCATTTTTGTTGTAACTATTCATGTTCAATTTCCTGGAGCGGTAGGGGCTTTGGTTAAATCATTTGCTGGATTTGCTGTTCCTGTATTTTTTATGGTGTCCGGTTATTTTTCATACAATGCTATAGAAAATAAAGAATATTCAAAATTGTCAGCAAGAATTAAAAAATTGATATCAATATACATTCCGTCTACGTTAGTATATTTCATTGTTGATTACCTAATAAGAACCCCATCCCAGCGAAAGCAGTTTATTTCTGAGGGACTTAGCATACAATCATTTATTAAACTTATTTTGTTAAATAAACCGCTGTTCAATGTAACGCTGTGGTTTTTATTGGCGCTGATATATTGCTATTTGATCGTAATGTTTTTTGTTAAAATTGGTAAAATGAAGTTTTTGTCAGTTTGCTCAATAATACTTGTTTTTATTAATATTATTGTGACGGATTTTATTTTAGGCTTATTTTATTACAAAATATCCCAGAATATCCCTGAGTCCGCACTTTTGGTAAGGAACTTCCTGCTTTCAGGTATTACTATGTTTATGGTAGGGTATTTAATTAAAAAATACAGTGAAAAAGTAAACACGTTAAGCAATAAAACCTTATTTATTACTCTGGCAGCGAGCGTTGTTATATTTGCCGCAGAATTTTTGCTTTTTGAACAGAAGACTGCATTAAGCAATAAGATTACCGCCATTGCATTATTTATACTTGCAACAAATAACGAGAGAAATATTAAATATTCCACTAAAGATAAAATTCTGTCGGAAATGCCACTGGTTATGTATATAGTACATTTTCCGCTTATTGGAATAATATCTCATTTTGCAAAACAATATAACATATTTGGAAATCCTGTTTTTTCCTGGGCGCACCCGATAATTATTGTTTTATTGTCGCTGGCTGTTTCGTATTTTGTGTCAATGCTCATAGTAAAATATCATTCACGAAAAACAAAAATTACACAATGAATCTAGGAAAATATTTATGAATAAAGAAAAGAAAAACTTTATAAATATTCTGTCCTGTTTTTTGAACAACAGAGCTTTGGATAATTTTGAAGGCGACGCAGGAGAACTTTACAGACTTTGTGATATTCACGATGTAGGCGCCGCTGCGGCGTATGTGCTTAAAAACGCAAAAGTTTGCAGTATTGACGATGAAACTGCTTCAAAATTTAATCAGCAAATCGGCAAGGCCGTTTTGAATTACGAAAAGCGTGAAGTTGCTTTTGAAAAAGTAAAAAAACTTTTTAATTCAAAAAATATTGACCATATTTTTGTCAAAGGTGCAGTTATAAATAAATATTATTCTATTAAAGAATTTCGCACAAGCGGCGATATTGATGTTATAATTAGAGATGATGATTACAATCAGATAATCAATGAATTCAAATCACGTAATGTAAAATTTGCCGATATCAGTTCAGATACCGCTTCAGTCGTAACAGACGGCGTAAATGTGGAAATTCACAGAGGCGCTGACGCCGGTACACCGTATTTTGATAACTTGTTTGATATGTGTTCAGTCAGAGAAAAAAACACATATATCCTTGATGATTATGAACATCTGCTTTATATTATCTGCCATTTGGCAAAACATCTTGCCTACTGCGGCGCAGGGGTCAGAATGTTGATGGATATTGACGTTATGATAAGACATATCGACAGTTTTAACGAGGACAAACTTTACAGTATGAGTGAAAAAGCAGGCAGGCTGAAAACGGCACAGACCTTGCTTTCGCTGTGTAATTTGTGGTTTGATACCCCTGTAAAGGATTGTACGGATATTAAAAATGATACAGCCTTTCAAAATGCATTTGAAACCGTGCTTATTGACGGTGGCTGCTTCGGGTACGAGAATAACAACGTGCCTGCTAATTACATCGGCGAATTTGATGAAAAAGGCAATCTGCCCTTTTCAAAAAAAGTTAACGCCATTATGAAAATGGCTTTTCCCGGTGCCGAATATCTTGCAACTGCATATCCATATGCAAAAAAAAATAAATTACTGATCCCTGCGGCGCAGATCAACAGACTGTATGACGGATTAACAAAAAAATCTCGTCAGGCAAAAGAATCTGTAAAACAGGTTGCGTCAGGTTCAAGCGTTTCAAAAGTTCAGTCAGATTTGCTGAAAGAACTTGATATTAAATAATTAAAGGCTGTGATTTTATGAAAGGTATAATTCTTGCCGGAGGAAGCGGAACAAGGCTTTATCCGCTTACAATGGTAACATCAAAACAACTTCGTCCCGTGTATGACAAACCAATGATTTATTATCCGCTGAGCACTCTTATGCTTGCCGGAATAAACGATATTCTTATAATATCAACTCCACGGGATTTGCCTGCGTATGAAAAGCTTTTGGGCGACGGCAGTCATTACGGCGTTAAGCTTACATACAAAGTACAGCCGTCACCAGACGGACTTGCTCAGGCGTTTATTATCGGTGAGGATTTTGTAGGCGGCGATACATGTGCACTTGTATTAGGCGATAATATTTTTTACGGTGCCGGACTTGGAAATCTTCTGATAAAGGCACGTGAAAATGCAGAGATTAATCACAGAGCCACCGTTTTCGGTTATCACGTTGACGACCCGGAAAGATTCGGAATAGTAGAATTTGACGAAGAGGGAAAGGTGCTTTCTGTTGAGGAAAAGCCGCAAAAGCCAAAATCCTCCTGGGCGATAACGGGACTGTATTTTTATGATAACAGATGCGTTGAATACGCAAAAAATCAAAAGCCCTCCGCAAGAGGAGAACTGGAAATAACCGACCTTAACAGAGTATTTCTTGAAAATGGCGAGCTTGACGTTCAGCTTTTGGGCAGAGGCTATGCATGGCTTGATACGGGAACAATGGATAGCCTGATTGAGGCCGGAAGCTTTGTTAAAACTATTCAAAACCAGCAGGGCATAAGAATTTCCGCACCGGAGGAAATTGCTTATCGTAAGGGCTGGATAACACAGCAGGAACTTCTAGCTTCTGCTGAAAAATACGGCAAATCCACCTACGGTGAATATTTAAGAACCGTTGTAGAGGAAAAATTTATGGGAGGTCTCGTTTGATGACTGTAATTGTAACAGGGGGAGCAGGATTTATCGGCTCTAATTTCATATTTTATCAGCTTAAAAATCATCCGCAGGACAGAATTGTCTGCTTTGATAAGCTTACCTATGCCGGAAATCTTGAAACATTGAAAGATGTAATGGATAATCCAAATTTCAGATTTGTAAAAGGCGATATAGCTGATAGGGAAGCGGTAGAAAAGCTTTTTGAAGAGGAAAAGCCGGATATAGTTGTAAATTTTGCCGCCGAATCCCACGTTGACCGTTCAATAGAGGACCCTGGAATATTCCTTAAAACCAATATTTTAGGCACTCAGGTACTTATGGACGCCTGCAGAAAGTACGGAATAAAGCGTTATCATCAGGTTTCCACCGATGAGGTCTATGGTGATTTACCACTTGACAGACCTGATTTATTCTTTACTGAAGAAACGCCTATTCATACCTCCTCTCCTTATTCGTCATCAAAAGCAGGGGCAGATTTGCTGGTTTTGTCTTACTACAGAACCTTTGGACTGCCTGTGTCAATCAGCAGATGTTCAAATAATTACGGACCCTATCATTTTCCTGAAAAGCTTATTCCCCTTATAATCAGCAGAGCGCTCGCTGATGAACCGCTGCCTGTTTACGGCAAAGGTGAAAATGTCCGTGACTGGCTTTATGTAGAAGATCATTGTGCTGCCATAGATCTTGTTATGCGCAAAGGCAGAAAGGGTGAGGTCTATAATATCGGTGGTCATAATGAACGCTCAAATCTTGATGTGGTTAAAACGATTTTAAAGCATCTGGACAAACCCGAGTCGCTTATAACATTTGTAACTGACAGACCCGGCCACGATATGCGTTACGCCATTGACCCTGCAAAAATTCATAGGGAACTTGGCTGGCTGCCAAAAACTGATTTTGACACCGGTATAAAAAAGACTGTTGACTGGTATCTTGATAACAAAGAATGGTGGCAGAATATAATATCAGGCGATTATCAGAATTACTATAAAAAAATGTATTCAAACAGATAAAAACAACTCCCGAAGTTTTACAAACTTCGGGAGCTGTTTTTATATAATTTAATTTTAGTATGGTGTTACACTCTTAACTTTGCTCCAGGGTCCAACCTCCAGATTGCCGGATTTGTTATAAATGTATTTTCTTGCTCTTACATAATATTTTTTGCCGGATGTGCAGTTATAAAATCTAACACCGTTTGTGTAGTATTTGCAGGTGTGAACATTTTTGGTGAATTTCTTATTTGATGCCGTCTGTACTTCATAATATGTGGTTGAAGGGAAGTTCACTGTAAATTCGCCGAAATCTGTTTTCTTGATAGTGAATGTTGCCTTTGACGGTTTTAAATAGTTCCAGCCGTAAACTGCTTCGGATTTGTATGTGGTTTTGCCTACTTTTTTGTAAGCTACTACATAGAAAGAAACATCTTCATCCTTGGAGCTTGCTCTGTTGATGGTAAGTCCCGGTTTTGATACAGTTTTATAATGTTTGTATTTACCGTCTTTGTATCTGTAAACCTTGTAGCCCTTAGCGCCTTTTACCTTTGACCAGGTTGCATAAATTGATGTTGTCTTTCTCTTGGAAGTTTTTAATCCTTTAACTTTTTTAGGAACAATTTTAAAGGTCTTTTTAACCGTGCCGGTATAGTTGCCCTTAAATTTAATTGTACAGGTGTATTTACCTATGCTTTTATGCTTGCCTGATACCGAAATAGTGTAATCCTTATTCTTTTTAAAGGTAGCGTCTGTTTTGTAGGTATAATACTCGTCATAATAGCTGTCGTATTCTTTTACAGTCTTTGTATAATGTACTGCCGGAACTTTTGCTTTTCCGTCATAGCCCTGATTTTTAACATAACAGGAAGTAACCTTTTTTGCCTTAATGGTAAAGGTAGCAGTTTTTGTGCCTGTATATTCGCCGATACCTGTAATTGTTACCTTACCTGTTCCTTTGTTTACATTGTTTGAATACTTAACAGTGTAATCGGTATCCTTTACAAGCGTTACGCCGTTATACTTAACAGTAGGCGACGGCTTTTTGGCAGAACCGCTGTATGTGTATGATGTTGTTGAAAGAGAAACGGTAGCCTTTGATATATTTTTGTTTTCCTTTTTGTCAACATGAACATAAAAGCTTCCCGAATCTGACGAGCTGTATGCTCTTGCCATGACGTAATAGTAACCCGGTGAAAGCGTTGTTTCAATTAAGAAGTTTCTGTTTGAGTTACTGTCATCATCACTGGCAATCTGATTCTGATAGTTGTCATACAGAGTGCCGTAGGTATCAACACCGTTGTTATCGCTGTATATGCGGTATGTTGCTGTTGAATCAGCATAAAAGTAATAATACTGATACGGCGATGAACTGCTTACATAACAGTATGTGCTTGAATTCAGATTTACGTAACTTGCAGAACTGAATGATGTTCCTGCAAATGCAGTAATACTTACTGCTAACAGTGAAATCACAAGTGTTGTGAAAAAAGTAATCAGTTTCTTTTTCATAATATTTTATCCTCTCAAAATAGTATACTTATATAATACAGTATAGCAGATGAAAATTCAATATGTTTCCAAAATATTTCTAAATTGTTACCATTTTTTGCGATTCGGCTATAATGATTATTTTTGATTTTCAACTATTTCAAGCAATTCTTCCCTTGTGATGTTGGCGTTTCTCGCATTGTCGTCGTTAGGCACGGCACGCAGAACCTTTCCATTGTATGTTGATACAAGTACACTACAGGGTACGCCGTTAATGTCAACTGTTTTTAACGTCCAGTTTTCTTTAAGCGGCACTTGTTTTTTGAGATTAGCTTTTTCTGTCAGTGCACCTGTGGGACAAAGTTTAACACAAAGTCCGCAGTTGGTGCAGTTCGTTTCATTAAGGGGCAGTGAGAATGCAGGAGATACGTCCGTTTTAAATCCTCTGCCCAAAAGTCCGATAGCAGAAATATTTACAACCTCTTTACAGGAACGTACGCACAGACCGCAAAGAATACATTTTGCACTGTTGCGCTCAATAAATTCATTTGAGTTCGCGCTGTAATTCTGGGGCATTTCGCCTGCAAAACGCTCCGGATGTATTTCGTATCTTCTTGCAACATTCAGCAGACGGCATTTGAAATATTCCTTGCATCCGCATTCAAGGCATCTCTCTGCTTCTTTCTGCGCCTGCTGCTGGGTATATCCTAATGATACCTCGTCAAAATTATGACGTCTTATGTCTGCATCAAGTACGTCGGGAATGATTCTGTCAGCCTTTTTCTTTGATGCAAAATCAATTTTATCCTCATCCCTCTGAGAGATAAACGGCACTGTGGTATCAATAATTTCACCTTTTAGATAAGCGTCAACTGCATCGGCGCATCTGCCTGCCTCGCCTATGGCTTCAATGGCAATGGAAGCGCCCTTGTTTGTAGCGTCACCGATAGCAAAAACGCCGTCAATATTCGTAAGGAAAGTGTCCTCATCAGCAACAATGTTACCGCGCTGATTAATTACAAGCTCCTTAATATCTTCGGCAACAGCCTTTTGTCCGATAGCCATAATAACGCTATCAACATCAATTTCTTGAGTCTTGCCTTCAACAGGAACAGGACGTCTTCTGCCTGATGCATCAGGTTCTCCAAGTTCCATAACCTGTAAGGTGATTGATTTAACCTTGCCGTTTTCGCCGTTAAAGCTGATTGGATTAGTAAGGAATTTGTATGTTACGCCTTCCTCCTCGGCTTCCTTGATTTCGATTTCTTCCGCCGGCATTTCGTTTCTCGTTCTTCTGTAAATAACGTAAACATCCTCTGCTCCAAGGCGTACTGCAGTTCTGCAGGCGTCCATTGCGGTATTGCCACCGCCGCATACAGCAACCTTTTTGCCTATTTCAACAGGATTGCCCTGAATAACATTTCTAAGAAAATCAATACCGCCCCAAACGCCCTCAAGCTCCTCACCGGGAGTGCGCATAGAGCTTGATTTCCATGCACCTACTGCAACTATTACCGCATCGCTGTGGGATTTAAGACTTTCAATAGTAAAATCAACGCCCAGCTTTTTGTTGTTTACAAGAACAACACCTGTTTTTCTTATAATTTCAATTTCTTTATCAAGAATTTCCTTGGGCAGGCGGTACTGGGGAATACCGTATCTTAACATACCACCCATTTTATCCATCATATCGTAAACGATAACCTGATAGCCTTTTATTGCAAGATAATATGCCGCAGAAAGACCTGCCGGTCCGCCTCCTATAATACTTACTCTCTTGCCGTTGGGCTTTGCAGTTTCAGGCACATAACTGTCGCCGTTAAGGTCTATATCAGCAGCAAAATATTTAAGCTGTGCAATGCTGATAGGCTCCTCAACTTTGCCTCTCCTGCACACCTTTTCACATGGGTGAGGGCACACTCTGCCGATAGAAGCAGGAAGCGGAATTTTATTTTTAATAAGCTTCAGCGCAGCGTCATATTCGCCGTTGGCTATAAGCCCTACATAACCCTGACAGTCTGTTTTTGCAGGACAGGCAAGCTGGCATGGGGCAATACAATCGCCGTCGTGGGCAGACATAAGAAGCTCCATGGCTACTTTTCTTGACTGAACAACTCTCTCGCTTTCCGTGTCAATTTCCATTCCCGGTGTTATTTTTGCCGAGCAGGAACGCAGAAGCTTCGGTACTCCCTTAGCCTCTACAACGCAAAGTCCGCATGCACCGTAAACCTTAACCGCATCGTCATAGCAAAGTGTTGGAATGTCAATTCCTGCTTTGCGTGCCGCCTGAAGAATTGTTGAGCCGGCAGGAGCAGTTACGGTTTTACCATTAATTTTGATTTCTATATTTTCCATTTTAACTCATCCTTACCTTATTCCTTAATTATTGCGCCAAAGCGGCATGATTCAAAGCATTTACCGCATTTTATGCACTTTTTAGGGTCAATAGTATGTGGTTCTTTAACATTGCCTGTTATTGCGTTTACAGGGCAGTTTCTCGCACAGAGAGTGCATCCCCGGCACTTTTCAGCGTCAATTTCATACTTAACAAGAGCACTGCATTCTCCTGCCGTACATTTTTTATTTTCAATATGGTCTGTGTATTCGTCTTTAAAATACTTAATTGTTGTTAATACCGGGTTAGGTGCAGTCTGACCCAGACCGCACAGAGCGCCGTCCTTTATGGCGTGGCAAAGTTCTTCAAGCAGTTCAATGTCGCCCGGTTTGCCTTCGCCCTCGGTAATTCTTGTGAGAATTTCCAGCATTCTTGTGGTGCCGATACGGCAGTGAATACATTTGCCGCAGCTTTCCTTAGCGGTAAAGTCAAGGAAGAATTTTGCCATACCTACCATACAGGTGCCCTCATCCATTACAACCATACCGCCGGAGCCCATAATTGCCCCAGTTGCGCCTAATGCTTTGTAGTCAATTACTGTGTCAATCAGCGATGCAGGAATACATCCGCCGGACGGACCGCCCATCTGAACAGCCTTAAATTTCTTGTCGCCTTTCATTCCGCCGCCTATGTCAAATATAACGTCACGCAGCGTTTTACCCATAGGTATCTCAACAAGCCCGCTGCGTTTAACCTTTCCTGTTACAGCAAAGACCTTTGTACCTTTTGAGTTTTCCGTGCCCATTGCGGCAAAAGCTTCGCCGCCGTTATTTATTATCCAGCTTACATTTGCAAAGGTTTCAACATTGTTTATGTTGGATGGCTTGTTCCAGTATCCCGACTGAGCAGGGAAAGGAGGTTTAAGCCTTGGCATACCTCTGTGACCTTCAAGGGATTCAATCAGCGCCGTTTCCTCGCCGCATACAAATGCTCCCGCTCCTGCCTTGATTGTAAAATCGCAGGAAAAATCACTGCCGAAAATATTGCCGCCGATAATTCCTTTGCACTGCGCCTGCTCAATAGCACGTTTAAGTCTTTTGATTGCAAGGGGATATTCTGCCCTGACATAGACAACGGCGTGTTTTGCGCCTATTGCATAAGCGCCGATAAGCATACCCTCAATAAGATTATGTGGGTCGGATTCAATTACCGCCCTGTCCATAAATGCGCCGGGGTCGCCCTCGTCGGCATTGCATATAAGATATTTTTCTTCGCCCTCGCTTTTACGTGCTGCATCCCATTTGAACCATGTGGGAAATCCTGCTCCGCCTCGTCCTGCAAGACCTGATGTTTTAATAACTTCAATAACTTCTTCAGGTGTCATTTCTGTGAGAACTTTTTTCAGTGCAGTGTAACCGTCGCCATCAAGAAAAGCGTCAATTTCCTCCGGGTTAATAATACCGCATCTGCGCAGAGCAATTCTTGTCTGCTTTTTAAGAAACTGACTGTCCTCATCGCTTACAATAAGATTTTTAATAACGCTTTTGTCACCTGTTTTTGCATATTCGGCAATTTTTTCGGCGTCGTTTTCCTGTACCTTTACAAGACGGGTTAATTCACCGTCTTCGTAAATATCAACGATAGGTTCAAGATAGCACATTCCGATACATCCGGCAATGGTTACCTCGGCACCGTTTAAATCGTAACCAAGAAGTTTTTTGCGCACCTTTTCAGCGCCTGCGGCAATTCCGCAGCTTCCTTCGCCTATAACTATTTTCATTGTGCCGCCTCCTCTTTCAAACGGTTAATTATTTCTATTGCTTTTGCCGGAGTAAGGCTTCCGTATGTATCACCGTTAATCATCATAACAGGCGACAGTGAACAGCAGCCAAGGCATGCAACACATTTTAACGAAAACAGACCATCCTCGGTGGTTTCGCCGTCATCAATGCCAAGTTCGTCTTTGATTGTCTGTAAAATCAGCTGCGACGAGTTAACATGACAGGCGGTGCCCTGGCAAAGCATTATCAAGTATTTACCCACCGGCTCAAATCTGAACTGTGTGTAAAACGTGCCAACACCCATAATTTCAGATGTGGGTATTGATGTTTTCTCAGATATAAGCTTTATTGCTTCAACAGGCAGATATCCGTATATCTCCTGTGTGTTTTGAAGAATTGTAATAAGACTGCCTTTTACGCCGGCGTATTCATCCAGCACATCTTTGAGCAGACTTAAATCTACATTTGCTTTTTTCATCTAATTCCTCCTGGATATTTAATTTATATATAATAATACTAAATAATTTCAATAATTTCAACAAAAAGAATTAATATGTCAAAATTTATATTTTTTTATTGAGAAAACCCTATTAATAAGTTATAATAAATTTTAGTAAAATAAGTGAGGTTTTGTTTATGAAAAAAGTATTTAGTGTATTTTTAACGCTGATAATGGTCTTGTCGGCAACTTCATTTACTGCCTATGCAAAAGTGAAAGCGCCTTCAAAGCCAACTTCTGTGTCCGCATCTTCCACAACGAGTACCATTACCGTTAAGTGGAAAAAAGCAAAGGGTGCCTCAGCATATACACTTTACAGTTATAATACAAGCACAAAGAAATACAAGGCTGTTGCCTCTACGACTAAAACATCATATAAAGTGAGCAAGCTTTCCTCCGGCAAAACTTATGTCTATGCCGTAAAAGCTTATAAAAAAAGCGGAAAGAAAAAATATTATTCTTCCTATTCTTCAAAGGTTACGGTTTCTACATTGCCCGGCGCAGTTAAGAACTTTAAAAAGACTACCGCTGACTTTACATCTGTCGCATTTATATGGAGCAAGGTGACCGGTGCAACCGGATATTATATTCAATACGCAACTGATAAAAGCTTTAAAAATTCGGTTAAAACTATCATTACCTCTGCCACTTCAAAAAAGATTACTTCTCTTACACCGAATAAAACATATTACTTCAGAATCCGTGCTTACAGAACGGTGAATAAGAAAAAATATTATTCATCATATACCTCTGCCTTGTCAGTAAAAACCGTTAATTCAGAAAAGCTGTCCACCGTCAGTGAATCCGTGAATTACCAGACTGTAAAAGGCTTCGGTGCTTCGGGCGCATGGTGGGCACAGAACGTAGGCGGATGGGAAAATGCCGACGATATTATCAAACTCCTCTATGATAAAGAGCAGGGAATAGGTCTTAATATCTACCGTTATAACATAGGTGCAGGCTCGAGTGATGATAAAGAAATTTATGAAACGGGCAAGCGCACAGAAAGCTTTGTGGAAAGTATTGACGGCACGTGCGGTTCAAATAATGTCTGGGCTGACAACTATACCGTAAATTATAACTGGAATAATGATGCTAACGCTCAGAATGCCCTTGCTGTTGCAAAAAAATATGCAGGCGATGATATGAAGGTGGTTCTGTTTAATAATTCACCGCAGATGCAGCTTACCAAAAACGGCAAGGCGTATTGTGATTTTAATAACGGCGAAACGAACAGTTCACTTTGGAATTCAAATCTCCACAGAGATAATTACGGTATTTATTCCGATATCACAACAACTATCGCAGATCATTTTGTGGATGAAGGCTATAATGTTACCGAGGTTTCTCCTGTAAATGAGCCTCAATATGAATGGGCTGAATGGAAAAACAATGACGGTACTTTTTCAATGAGCCAGGAGGGATGCCATTACAGTGAAGCAAACTTAAAAATGCTTTACAATAAAATGATTTCTGCGGCAAAAGATAAGCCTTACAAAATCGTAATGTTTGAGTCAGGTGCAGCCGAGGGCGATTCAACAACATTTTCAAAGTATCTTGACAAAATTATGTCCGACCCTGTTAACGCTAAATATTTCAACAAGGTTGATACACATTCCTATTGGTCAGATAAAGCAACTAAGCAGAAATGCGCTTCCTATTTAAAATCATCATATCCTAATCTTACTGTTTCCTGTACGGAATACTGCCAGATGACAAATGACACAAATACAGGTATATTTGATTTGCTTGAATCGCTTGAAGGTGCTGACAGAAATGGTATGACAATAGATTTCGGCGTGCAGATGGCACGAGTTATCTATGAGGATATGACAGTTCTAAATGCTACTGACTGGAGCTGGTGGACTGCTTGCTCCGCAGGAATTTATACCGACGGTCTTATCTATATTAATAATAATGACCACAGTGATGTACAGACTTCAAAAAGGCTCTGGTGCCTGGGCAATTACTCAAAATATATTGACGAGGGTGCAAAGCGTGTTAAGATTACTTCTGCCGATAGCAGTGTTCTTGCCAGCGCCTATAAAAATCCTGACGGCTCTCTCGTAATTGTGTATATCAATCAGGGCGCAAAGAACAATACTACCTATATCAACGCCTCGGGTTATACTGATTATAAAACATATGTTACTGACAGCAAGAGAAACCTTGAACTTAGTCAGTCCGGCGTATATAAAATCAATAACGACATTTCACTTCCGGCAAATTCAGTAACAACAGTTGTATTGAGAAAATAATATATTGTTGCAGGCTGATATTGACAGCTTTCTATAGAATGAATATAATGTAAAGGTAATCAATGACCCTAAAAGGAGGTAGATTAAACTTTATAATTGTTTATCTGTTTTAACGCTTTTGTATGGCTGCTCAAATACAAATCGTTACATACTTTTTACTAAGCAGCCGGAAAGGATAATTTATTATGACAAAGATGAAAAAAATTATCAGCATTTTGATGACTCTCACAATACTTAGTACTGTCTGCGCCGGCGTTGATTTTTCAGCATATGCCGCATCAAAGGCAAAGAGCATAACACTGTCGGCATATTCATATACATATAACGGCAAGGTCAGAAAGCCCTCTGTCACTGCAAAGGACAAAAAGGGTAAAAAAATCAGTTCTAAATATTATAAAGTCACCTACGCTTCAGGCAGAAAAAACGTAGGCAAATATAAAGTAACGGTAAAGTTCAAGGGTAAATATACAGGAACGCTCAGCAAGTATTTTACAATCAAGCCTAAGGGTACTTCACTGGGCACTCTTACAGCCGATGTTGGCAAGGTTACTGTTAAGTGGACAAAGCTTACAACACAGACAACCGGATACCAGATTCAGTATTCAACATCAAGCAAATTTTCAAATGCAAAGCTTGTTACAATAAGTAAAAATACAACAACTTCAAAGTTAATTAGCTCTCTTGCACAGAATAAAAAGTATTATTTCAGAGTAAGAACGTATAAGACCGTAAGCGGTACAAAATATTATTCTGCATGGTCAAAGGCAAAGAGCATAACTACAAAATTTAAGCTTAATATCACTACAACCACATATACACTTTATAACAGCGAAAGCCTGGATTTGTATGTAACAGGGGGTTCCGGTACAGTAACATGGTCCTCCAGTGATCCATCGGTAGCGCCTGTTAATGCAGACGGCAAAGTCATTGCATTAAAGGCAGGAACTGCAACAATCACTGCCAAAAGAGGAAGCGCTACTGCAAAATGTATTATAAATGTTCCTAAAATGGCTCCTGAAAATGACTATGTTCCTGATTTCGGCGCATATACAGGTTTACTTGTGGCTGATTATTACTATGAGGACGGCGTGTGCGCTAATATGTATTATGCAACAAGCGATCAGTGGTCGGATTATGTAACAGCTCTTCAGGAGAATTATTCCTTTGAAGTTGTATCAGTAAAAGAGGCAGCTGACAATGAGGGCGTAGCCGAAATAGTATTGAACCACGCCGTAGGCGGTTATACAGTCACTGTTGTTGTTGATTATAATGTAGCAGAAAAAGCCGTTGTTGTTGCGTATGAAGATTTCAACGGATACAACAGCAGCAGCGTTCACAAATTAAATTCCCAAAAACCTGTAAATGGTAATTTAATTAAATGATAATACATATAATTTAATAAAGTAGTAAAAGAGGGCGTTATCGCCCTTTTTTATTTGGCGTAAACTGTAAACAAATGTGTTTAATTTGTAAATTATATTAATATTGATTAAAATTCATTGACAATTACTGTAAATTATTGTACAATTTTAACAAATATATAATTTTAAGGAGTGTACTCAATGGGCACAGTAAAAAATATAACGATAGTCGGTCATGCTTCTAAGGGAAAAACAACCCTTGCCGAAGCTATGCTTAATGTTGCCGGTGTTACAGAAAGAATGGGAAAGGTTGCAGACGGTAATACAGTTTCCGACTGTGATGCTGAGGAAAAGAAAAGGCATATCAGTATTTCTTCTTCTGTTCTTCAGTTCAGTTACAATAACTCAAAAATTAATGTTGTTGATACTCCCGGCCTTTTTGATTTCGCAATGGGCGGAGCTGAAGGGCTTAGAGCCGCCGATGCAGCAATAGTTGTTGTTTCGGCACGTTCAGGCCTTGCCGCCGGTGCTGAAAAAGCTTTCCGCAATGCCGGTAAGAAGGGCATGGCTCGTATTATCGTAACATCAAAAATGGATGATGAAAGAGCTGATTTCTACAAAGCATTTAATGGCCTTGTTGCAAAGTTTGGAACATCTATGTGCCCTGTTTGTGTACCTGTTATTTCAAACGGCAAAGTTGCCGGATATTATAATATGATTGATGAAAAAACATATAGTTATGACGGCGTACACAGAAAGGAATCTGATGCAACTCACGACGATACAGGCAGATTTGACGCTATTATTGAAGTGTTCAACGAAGCTGTTGCCGGTACTGATGATGAATTAATGGAAAAATATTTTGAGGGCGAGCCTCTTACTAAAGAGGACAAAATCAAAGGTCTTTCCATCGGAATTGCTGACGGCTCCATTGTTCCTGTATTTGCTCTTTCGGGCGCAACAGGCGAGGGTGTTGATATGCTCCTTGATTTTGTTGCCGACTGCTGTCCTGCTCCAAAGAGCGAATATGCAGTCGACGCTGACGGCGAACCGGTTGAACTTAGTGTTGATGAAAATGCACCTCTTGCCGCTGTTTGCTTTAAAACTATTGCAGACCCGTTTATCGGCAAACTCAATTACTTTAAAGTTGTCAGCGGAAAGATGACCTCCGGTTCTACTGTAGTTAACGCACGCACAGGCGACGAGGAGAGAGTAGGTAAAATTGTATCAACTCTCGGTGCTAAGCAGACTGATGTTAAGGAAATTATAGCAGGCGATATCGGCGCTGTTGCAAAGCTTACCACCTTTAAAACCGGCGATACAATGTGCACTGCATCAAATGTTGTAACTCTTGACGGCGTTGCCGTTCCTCACGCATCATATTCTATGGCTATTGCTGCCGATAAAAAAGGCGACGAGGAAAAAATTGCCAACGCAGTTTCAAAGATGATGGAGGAGGATCCATCTATTACATTTGTTTCAAATACAGAAACTAAGCAGACAGTCATTTCAGGTCTCGGCGAACAGCAGCTTGATGTTTGTATGTCAAAGCTTAAATCAAAGTATAATGTAAACGCAAATCTTCAGGAACCGAGAGTTGCTTACAGAGAAACAATTACCAAAAAGGTTGAGGCTCAGGGACGTCATAAAAAACAGTCCGGCGGTCACGGACAGTTCGGCGATGTATTTATTGAGTTTGAACCATATCCGGGAGAAGAACTTGAATTTGCAGAAAGAGTTGTGGGCGGTTCAGTTCCTAAAAACTTCTTCCCGGCAGTAGAAAAAGGTCTCAGAGAGTCAATGGAAAAGGGCGTTCTTGCAGGCTATCCTATGGTCGGAGTAAAGGCAACTTTGTTTGACGGCTCTTATCATCCTGTTGACTCAAGTGAAATGAGCTTTAAAATGGCTGCATCTTTAGCGTTTAAAAACGGTATCGCACAGGCTAATCCAGTATTGCTTGAACCAATCGTTACTCTTAACGCAGTATGCAATGACGAAGCCATGGGTGATATTATTGGGGACATAAACAAGCGCAGAGGCAGAGTTCTAGGTATGAATCCTACCTCCGACGGTATGCAGGAAATTATTGCCGAAGTTCCCCAGGCGGAAATGAATACATTTTCTACCGCTATGCGCCAGATTACACAGGGCAGAGGTTCCTTTACCACCGCATTTGCAAGATATGAAAAATGCCCCGACCATATAGCCCAGAAAGTGATTGAACAATCAAAGGCAGAATAAAATAAAATGAATTTTCTAAAGAAGTTTATTAAAAATGTTAAAAAAATATCCCTTGTAACGTCCGCAGTATCATTTGTGGCAGGATTGCTTTTTCTGATATTCCCGGCGCAGTCAATAAAATATCTGTCGCTGGCATTTGGTATAGGTCTTATTGCCGCAGGTATTGCAGGAGTAGTTTCTTATCTTAAAGACAGCGACGAAAAAGTTGCGCTGATACTCGGCATAATTTCCGTTGTTTTCGGTATAATAGTCTGTGCAAGATATAGGGCGATAATTTCGCTTATCCTTGTACTTTTCGGAATATATATGCTTGTTTACGGAATTGCAAATTTTATTACAGGGTTGAAAGCATTTGCACTTACACACTTTGGTGGTATTACCACTATGGTGCTGTCCGTGGTGTCCGCAGTGTTCGGATTTGTCGCCGTATTCCGTTCCCATCAGCTTACAGAAACTATTGTTCAGTTAATCGGCATTGCTATGATAATATATGCTGTCCTCAGTGTGATTTCATATTTCCAGGTAAAATCAATGTTTGATAAAACAGAGGCTCAGCTTAAAGACGCCATAGACGTTGAGGGAGAAATTATTGACGAAAAGGATGAATAGGCTATAATTATTTTAGCAGTATTATGCGTTATTTTTGCCACTTTGCTTACGGCTATGCTTGTACTGATGTCAAAGGCGGCAAATAATTACCCCGATGCAGACAGCGATGTGCTGATTGTTCTCGGATGCCGTGTGCGCGGTTATACTCCGTCGCTGATGCTTTCGGCAAGGGTGCGTTTTGCAGGAGAATATCTGTTCACTCACCCCAAATGTAAAGCGGTGCTCAGCGGTGGGCAGGGCGCTGACGAAATGATATCTGAAGCCCTTTGTATGAAAAATCTTCTTGTTGATATGGGCGTTGATGAAAAACGTCTGTTCCTTGAGGATAAGTCAAAAAGCACATACGAGAATATCTTGTTTTCAAAAAAGATTATTGAGCAGAACAATTTAGGTTCATACGTTACCATTGTAACATCTGAATTTCATCAGTTTCGCTCGCAATGTATCGCAAAAAAACTGGGCATTGATGCAAAAGGTATTAAAGTGTCTACAAAGCCTTCGTCAGTTCCAAAGCATTATCTTAGGGAATTTTTAGCAATTATTAAAGAGATATTATTCCTAATGAACAAATGAAAAAGCTCCGTAGAAGCAACACACTTCTACGGAGCTTTTGTTATGCTGCAATGTTGCAGCCATCAATTATTTCCTGAAAATTTATCTGCTGTTTTTTAAGAGTTTCTCTTTTCTGCTGATGTTTCTTTTTTTTCTCCTGCTTGTTTTCTCTGGCAAGCAGAAATATCATTGAAAGTATTAAGTAAATAATAATTTCGCTGATAAAAATTATACGCATCTCCCTTGAAGTCAGTGCATCAAACAGGTGGAAGGGCAGGCTGATTGCACAAAAACCTACAACGAGAGTTAAAACGCTTAAAATTAGACCTTTGATAATTTTTGATATGTTTGTTTTGTTCATAACTGAATCCTCCTTGGCTTTTCTTTACAATCAAATTGTAATACAAAGAGAATTTCAATACAATAGCCCTAAGAGTCATAGTCCTTAAAAACGTACTCTGATTTACTGATATTTTAATACTTTTTTCAAAGCGGTAACCGCTTCTTCAATGCAGTCATTATCAATAGCGGAGGGTATAAGCACTATTTCAATTTGGGAATTATCATACTTGTTTATGCAAACGCTTATACCATTTTTTTCAAAGTCTTTTATATCTCCGTCAAAATTACATTCTATTTTTACCTGAAGTCCGTTTTCACCTATGTGAGCGTTAAGATTAGGCATCTGCCTTTTTATTTCGTCATAAAATGTCTTTGTCTTTGCAGTGTATATTCTGCGTACACGCCTAGTCTGCGAGTTTATATGTCCGTCTCTGATGTACTGGCAAAGTGCAATCTGCTCTGTTTTGCTGGCTGTTTGCGAGTATTTGTAACTGTTTTTCTTAAACTCTTTTGCAAGGTCAGGGGGAAGCACCATAAAGCTTATTCTGATTCCTGGTATCAGCACATTGGAGAAGGAACCCATATATATTACGCTGTCACCGCCGGATAAAGCATAAAGGGATGGCGTGGGTCTTGTCTGATACATAAAGTCGTTGTCGTAGTCATCCTCAATTACAAGGCTGCCTTTCTCTTCGCTGTAGCGTACAAGTTCAAGCCTCCTTTTTATGGGCATAACGTCACCATAATTTGTCATATGAGAAGGGGACACGTATATAATTTTTGCATCCTTATATCTTGTGTGAACTTCAAATCCGTAATCTTCAAATACGCTCATTCCCTGAACGAAGCTTTTATCGGGAAAAGATACAGTCTGTCTGTTTTTTATCAGTGAGCACAAAATATTAAGCAGACATTGTACGCCTGCCCCAACAACAATTCTGTCGGGTGAGGCAATTACATTTCTCTTTTCCCTTATGTAGTCGCACAGCGTTTCCCTTAAATCATATTCGCCCTGAACCTCGCTATATGTCAGCAGTCTTTTCTGATGGCGCAGTGCATTTTTTATGTATCTCTGCCATAGCTTTATGTCAAAGCTGTCTTTGTCTGCACCGCCGCTTTTTAAATCATAAATAACGGAGCTTTTATCTTCGTGAATACTGTTTGATACGTTTTTCGACAAGCTGATTTCTGAAACATAAAAACCGCTTTTCGGTGTAGATATAATATATCCGTCTGCCTGCAATGCAAAATATGCGCTTTGCACCGTTGTCTTACTTACAGAAAAAATACGGCAGGCGTTTCTTACCGACGGAAGCTTGTCGCCGCTTTTCAGCTGATGAGATTTTATTTTATCTTTGAAATAGTCATATAATTCTATGTATTTTTTCATAAACTGTACCCTAAAAAAATATCAAATTTGTGTATTTACTTGCTGACAGTATTATTATATACTTATCTCATAAAAATGACAAGAGGAAGTGATGCTGGTATGAAAAACTGTGCCGTTATTAATGATATATCCGGATTCGGCAAGTGTTCTCTTACTGCCGCTTTGCCTGTCTTAAACGCTCTGGGTACAGAGGTTAATCCGGTTGTTACCGCAGTGCTGACTAATCAAACAGGTTATTACAGCTATTATATGGACGATTTAGGCAATTATATGCTTCGCCTGATAGATGAATGGAAAAAACTTAGCGTCGGATTTGACGGTATTTTAAGCGGTTTTATAGGTTCGCTTAATCAGTTTGAATATGTAAACGCTTTTTTTGATGAGTTCGGCGGTAATGATACTTTAATTGTTGTTGATCCTGTTATGGCGGATAACGGTAGCCGGTACGATAATTACAGCAAGCAGATGTGTTCAAAGGTTAAAGAGCTATGCCGCCGTGCCAATGTGATTACTCCAAATGCTACGGAGCTTTCAATACTCTGCGGAGCTGAATATTCAAACGATATTAAAACCGTTACCGAATATGCTGAGTCGCTTATAACCGATACTCTTAAATGCGTAATAGTTACCGGCGTTATCGGCAGCGGATTAATGTCAAATGTCTGTGTGTGCAGTGACGGCATAAAAGTCTTTTCCTCACCATATGTTGAAAAATCTTTCAGCGGAACAGGGGATTTGTTTGCGTCTGTCATTACGGGATGCTT
>CAYXLH010000031.1:20587-22089 GCA_964465835.1 uncultured Bacteroides sp.
AAAAGGAATTTCGCCTTTTTGTGCAGTTGAAACTGCGCAGAATTTTATTGCGAAATCTATTTCTGTTACTTCTGAGCGTGATTCACGGGACGGAATTTGTTTTGAAAAATATCTGGGTATGCTGACATCATTGTAAAAAGGTATGCATATACAGACTGAGAAATAATAAGTTGGAAAGGTTGATATTATGAAGAATACGAATGTAAAAAAGATGGCTCTTACAGCTATGTTTACCGCAATGATTTTTGTACTTACTATGTTTGTTAAGGTTCCTGTTGTGTCAGGATATGTTCATTTCGGAGACGCACTTATATATCTTTGCGCAGGTATCATAGGGGGACCCTGGGCAGTATTTGCCGCCGCTGTAGGCGAAGCCCTTGCCGACCTTGCCGGCGGATATGCCGTTTATGCTCCTGGCACTGCAATAGTTAAAGCGATTCTTGCAATTTTATTTATGATAGCTCATAAAAATAAGGAAAAACTGCTGACTCCCGTTTCTGCTCTTATGACAATTCCGGCAGGTTGTGTAACTGTCGGCGGATATTTCATTGCGGATATGATAATTGACAAAACATATGCCGTTGCCGATATTCCCGGCAATGTTATTCAGGCAGCAGGAAGTGCGGTGCTGTTTATCGTTCTTTCAGCTGCACTTGATGCCGTAAAGATTAAATCAAAGCTTGCAAAAATTATGAAATAAGGTGGTGCTTTAAATGGCAGATATTGTTTATACACTTGAGGGCGGAGTTTATCTCAATATTACTAATAAATGTCCCTGTAACTGCGCTTTTTGTATCCGATCAAAAGGTGATGCAGTAGGATCGGCCAAGGATTTGTGGTTTGATAAAGAACCTGATTTTGATGAAATCAAAGAAGCTATAGATAATTTTGACTTTTCAAATGTTAAAGAGGCGGTGTTCTGCGGCTACGGCGAACCTACCAATGCCTATGATAATCTTATTAAAACCGCCCACTATCTTAAACAGATTAATCCCGACATAAAGCTTAGAATCAATACAAATGGACTGTCGGATTTGATTAACAACAGACCTACCGCAAAAGAAATTTGCAGTGTAATTGATATAATTTCCGTGTCCCTTAATGACTCTGATTCGCAGAAATATGATAAAATTACACGCAATATTTTCCCGGGAAAAGCATATGATGCTCTGCTTAAATTTACCCGCGAATGTGTAGAATGTGGCAATGAGGTTCATATGACCGTCGTAGATGTTATCAGTAAAGAGGATATAGAAAAATGCCGTAAAATATGCGAGAATACCGGTGCAGAATTTATTTGCCGTTCCTTCGCAAGAGGCAGATAAAACAAAAGCGCCTTATCTTATGCATAAGGACGATAACGAAGTTTTAAACCAAAGGACAATATTGTTCTTTGGTTTATTTTATGTTATAATTTTACTAAAAAAGAGAAATCTGGATTTGAGGTGATATAGTGTGAAACATTGTATTGTAGTAACCGGTATAGTCAAACATATTTAATG
>CAYXLH010000032.1:0-21725 GCA_964465835.1 uncultured Bacteroides sp.
AGCGAATGTACCATCCTGAATTTCTTCAAGAACTTTCTTCATTTCTGTCCTGGTTTCATCAGTGATGAGTCTCTTGCCTGTTTCGTAATCGCCGAATTCAGCAGTGTTTGAGATTGAATATCTCATCTTTGAGAAACCACCTGAATAGATAAGGTCAACGATAAGCTTCATTTCGTGAATGCACTCAAAGTATGCGTTTCTTGGGTCATAGCCTGCCTCAACAAGTGTTTCAAAACCAGCCTTCATAAGAGCTGTAACACCGCCGCAGAGAACTGCCTGCTCACCGAACAAGTCTGTTTCTGTTTCGCACTTAAAGGTTGTTTCAAGAATTGCTGCACGAGCGCCGCCGATGCCTGCGCCGTAAGCAAGAGCAGTATCAAGGCAGTGACCTGTTGCATCCTGATAAACAGCAACAAGACAAGGTGTGCCTTTGCCCTCTTTGTATTCTGAACGTACTGTGTGGCCAGGTGCCTTAGGAGCAATCATAAATACATCAATGTTTGATGGAGGTACGATTTGCTTAAAGTGAATGTTAAAGCCGTGAGCAAATGCAAGTGCCTTGCCCTCTGTAAGATTAGGCTCAATGTCTTTCTTATAGATAGCAGCCTGCTTCTCATCAGGTGTAAGTATCATAATAACGTCTGCAGCCTTTACAGCCTCTGCAGATGTCAAAACTTTAAGTCCGAGTTCTTCAACGTGCTTCCATGATTTTGAACCTTCATAAAGACCAACAATTACGTTTACGCCGCTTTCGTGAAGGTTGAGCGCATGTGCGTGTCCCTGTGAACCAAAGCCGATGATAGCAACTGTTTTGCCGTCAAGGAAGCTGAGGTTACAATCTGATTCATAAAAAATCTTAGCTTCTGCCATTTTCTTTTCCTCCGAAAAATTAATTTAATACAAGGTGCGTTGTATGACTACTCGCCTTGTTTTATAACAATACACATTATAACTTGTATGATGTCTAATGTCAATAGTAAATTTGAATTATTTTTTCAGCGCTTCCAAAGCGTGTATGATATGCAGCCGCATTGCCGTTCTTGCTCCGTCGGGATTGCGCTTTTTCAAAAAGTCCATAATCAGCCTGTCGTCACTTAAATTGTCTTCGCTGACATCCTGGTCTTTTGTTAAAACCACAACGCCTTTTCTAATTGCATTAAATATGATAGGCATAAACTGTTTAACAAAAGAATTGTGCGTAGCCGTGGCTATGCTCTCGTGAAATTTCTGTTCCTCATATGTTCTGTCGTCGCCGTTTAAAATCTTTTTTTCAATCTCTTCGCCGTAATAACATATGGTTTGGATTTCATCATCAGTTGCCCGTATTGCCGCTAAATAGGCACATTCCGGCTCAAACATCAACCTTGTTTCAAACAGATCGTCAAGGCCTGACGCAATGTCGCTTAAATCGCCCGAATCAATTATTGTGTTGGAAGTGACAAAAGTGCCTTTGCCCCGCTTTATTTCAAGAATACCGTTTGTTGTAAGAATTTTTACAGCCTCTCTCAATGTAGAACGGCTGACGCCTAACTCTCCTGCCAAATCATTTTCGTTGGGAAGCTTGTCACCTACTGAAAAACGGTTTTCTTCCTCTATCATTTTCATAATCTGCTGTGCAGTGCTGTCTGCAAGCATTGCTGATTTACCCATAGGCTCACCTCTTTTTATACATAATATCACATAGTAGATAAAAAAGTCAATACGTTGTCAGATATCCTACAACAAAAAATATAAGAAAACACATTATCATTTTGGTAAATATCATCAATTATTGTATATTTGCTTGTAAAATATGTTATAATGTTTTATTATATATACAGCATTATATAAGGACAGGTGATTTAGTGATGAATAAGGCTGAAAGGATGCGTTATTATATTGAATCTTTATGCATATATGATTTGAAGAATGACAGAGTAATTTCCGCTTTGTCAAAATTGCTGGGCAGTATACACGGTGAATGCGTAATTCAAAACCAAAGTGATTTTTTCAATACATTGTCAGCCTACGATTCCCTTAAACATTACATTTCTTCCCTTATTCTGACAGATGATAACGTGTTTACGAAATCAGCCGCTTCCTCAAAGACTGACGAATTGCCAAAATCTGTTATTGACGGCGTAAAAAGTGATTTGAGAAAGTTAGAGGCACTGTCATCAATTACGGCGAAGGATATTTTTGACTGTGCCGACGGTGAGGATATTAAAGAAATTCTTTCAACAATGCCCGGATGGGAAACAGGAACTGCGCTTTTGCCCCTTACTCACGACTGGGATGAACAAGTTGCCAGCCTGATTAAATTCCATAAAACAAACGGATACGGAATTTTTGCAAAGTATGCGGCTTTCACCTGGAGAGATGAAGCGCTTTTGCCGATATCCTGTGTTGACACGATAAGACTTACCGATCTTAAACAATATGAAATTCAGCGAAAAACAGTTGTTGATAATACAAAGGCGTTTCTTGACGGACTGCCGGCAAATAATGTTTTGCTTTACGGAGATCGGGGAACAGGAAAAAGCTCCACCGTTCACGCACTGCTTAACGAGTACAAAAATGACGGACTGAGAATGATTGAAATATCTAAGGGCGATATCGGCGATTTAACCCTTATAAGAGAAAAAATTTCTGACAGTCCTATGAAGTTTATTATCTTTATTGACGATTTGAGCTTTGATACCCACGATGATTCTTTCGGCGAGTTAAAGGCAGCGCTGGAAGGCTCGTTGTCAGGCAGACAGGACAATACGCTGATTTATGCAACGTCCAACAGACGTCATCTGATTAAAGAGAATTTTTCCGACAGAGAAAATGATGTTAACCGTTCCGATACACTCCAGGAGGAACTTAGCTTATCCGATAGGTTCGGACTGTCAATCACCTTTATAAATCCAGGCAAAAAAGAATACGAGGACATTGTTGCTAAAATTGCCGCAGACAGAAATATAGGCGCAGATGTTGAAAACCTCTGTGAAAAGGCAGAGCAGTGGGCACGAAGACGAGGCGGCCGTTCACCGAGATGCGCAAGGCAGTTTGTTGATTATGTTGAAAGCTGTATCGCTCATGGCAAAGAATGGTAACGGATTATTACTATTATAAAAGATAAAAGGATGAACTTTATGAAAAAGACATTACGCTTTTTAGCATTAATTATGGCTTTGATTATGACATTCTGCACTGCTGAACTTTCGGCTGTTGCAAATGACGGATATGTTGCTGTAACTGTTACACAAAGTGAAATTGACGGCAGCGGTACTTCTGCAATTCAGGATGCGCTTAATATTGCGAGAGATTATGCAACTCAGTCAGCGCCTTATAAAATCATCGTTGAACCGGGAAGCTACAGCCTTACAAATGCATTATATATTTACAGTAATACTTATCTTTTCATTGACGGAGTTACTCTTGTACGTTCCTCGGATTTAAAGAATAATATATTGAGAACAGGTTCCGTTCCCGAAGATACAAAGCTCTGTGACGACGGTTATACGGCTTATGAGAATATCACTGTTGACGGCGGAGAAAACGGTGCGGTTTTTGACGCGGCTAATACCGAAACCAATACTGTTTTAAAAATGGGTCACGCAAGCAATATACTGCTTAAAAGTATTACCGTTCAAAATATAAAAAATGGTCATCTGGCAGAGTTTGCCGGAATTGACGGTTTAACTATTCAGGGATGCAATTTTTATAATCAGATTCTTGATTTGGATACTTATAAGAAAAAGGCAATGTATGAAGCGGTTCAGCTTGATATACTTGATGAGTCTGATCATTTCAGCGGTTTCAGGTCAGAGGATTTGCCCTTGAAAAACGTTACTCTCAGTAATTGTAATTTTAAAAATTCTCCCCGTGGCGTAGGAAGTCACACATCTATTTTAAACCAACCCTTTGACAATATTGTAATAACCGGATGTACCTTTACGGATATGGGCAGTGCGGCAGTTCAGACTCTTAACTGGGTAAACAGTGAGATCTCAAATAATGTTATTAAAAATTCACCAAGAGGAATAGCTGTCAGCAATGTTTTGCCTAAGGGTAACTGTACTATAAAAGCAAGCGTTCTTGCAGCTGAGGGCGGCACTGTCAATCATACGAATAATGACAACTTTACCCAGCAGACCAAAAAGCAGAATATTGTAATCAAAAACAATGATATTGAAAGTGGATTTGTAAGTGACAAATATAACTCCGACTATGTAAAAACAGGTATTTCCGTTTCCGGCTATACTGTTTCAAGCGGTTTAATCCCAAACGGTAATTATTATGTAAACGGTGTAACAATCAGTGCCAATAAAATTAAAACCACAAGATACGGAATTAAAATTGACGACGCAAAAAATGTTGCCTGTTCATCTAATAATGTAACATACACCGAAAAGGGCGAGCCGGACAGTCACGGTATTTATTTCGGCACTAAAAGCAGTGCTTGCAATGCATCTTCAAACACAATAAACAATTCAAAGATTCACGGAATATTTGTAAGTAATTCCTCCGCAGGAAATATTACGTCAAACACCATAACAAATTCCGGCGACAGCGGAGTTTATATTTATAACAGCTCTTCTGCAGGAAGTGTAGATTCCAACAAAATTACAAACGGCGCTTACGGCGTAAGACTTTCCACATCATCAAAGGCGTCGTCTATCAATAGTAATACAATTACCAATGCAGGCAAAACTGCGGTTTATGTTTATAATAAGTGTCAGACCAATTCAGTAAGCAGTAATACTATAAAAAAAGGCGGTTA
Organism: uncultured Bacteroides sp.; assembly: GCA_964465835.1. GTDB lineage: Bacteria > Bacillota > Clostridia > Oscillospirales > Acutalibacteraceae > Eubacterium_R. The sequence goes on from CAYXLH010000032.1 coordinate 4,751, forward strand.
TGCCATTAAATTAAGCACAAAATCTTCAGCAGCTAAGATTTCAAACAATAATATCAGCGGCACATCGGGAAAAATCTATGTGCCATCCGACTGTACGGCAAAGGTAAGTTTAAATATTGCTTTAACTAAACCGTCTCAGACAGTATCAAACACTTCAAGCGGTGTTGTGGTTAAATGGAATAAAATCAGCGGCGCATCAGGATATTATATTTTAAGAAAAACGGAAGGCTCGTCTTCTTATTCAAAAATTGCAACCGTCAAGGGTGCTTCAACAGTTCAGTATACCGATAAAAAAGCCTCAAATGGCAAAAAATACTATTACGCCGTCCAGGCGTACGGCACAGGTATTATCAGTTCATATTCAGGCAAAGCTATCGTGCGTGTATCAACGCCGAAAATTTCTTCTGCATCAAATAAACCCGGTAAGAAAATTTATGTTAAATGGAATAAGATATCCTATGCCGACGGATATCAGGTAAAATATGTCTGCGGTTCAAAATCAAAGACCGTAACTGTTCCTAAAGGCTCAACGGTATCAAAAACCATAACAAAGCTTACAAAGGGGAAAACATATAAAATATATGTAAGGAGCTATAATACCGTATCAGAAACAAAATCCTACTCCTCATGGAGCAGTGCTAAATCAGTTAAAATTAAAAAGTAATCATTTTTAACATATTTACAAAATTCATTTTATAATTTGTTCAAAATTTTTACTTTTTGTTTACCGAAAAATAAAATTATGAACAAAATAATATGGTAATATATGTATAAGCAAGCGAAATCAAGCGAAATCACGCCGTTTTAGGCTTGTTCGGATTTATCTCGCTTGCCTAATGAACAAAAGAAAGGAAAAAATAATGGCTAATAAAATTTTAGTAGTGGACGACGACTTGAACATCTGCGAATTGCTCAAACTGTACCTTGAAAACGATGGTTATACAGTATTTACGGCTAATGACGGTCAGGAGGCTGTTAATGCTTTTCAAAACAAAACTCCTGATCTTGTTCTGCTTGATATAATGCTTCCTAAAATGGATGGTTGGCAGGTTTGCAGAGAAATAAGAAAGACATCCTCAACTCCCATTATTATGCTTACAGCGAAAGGTGAAACATTTGATAAGGTGCTTGGTCTTGAACTTGGCGCAGACGATTATGTTGTAAAGCCTTTTGACGCAAAGGAGGTTATGGCGAGAGTCAAAGCCGTTCTCAGAAGAACACAGGGCGAGTCCGATGTTAATGAAAACGAAAAAAAGGTTGTAGTTTATGATAATCTTGAAATAAATATCACAAATTATGAGATGAAGGTTAAGGGTGTTGCCGTTGATACACCTCCTAAAGAGCTTGAACTGATTTATCATTTTGCTTCAAATCCAAACAGAGTTTATACCCGTGACCAGCTTCTTGACGAGGTTTGGGGATTTGACTATTACGGCGATTCCAGAACCGTTGATGTTCACGTTAAAAGACTTCGTGAAAAGCTTGAGGGTGTATCTGACAAATGGGCACTAAAAACAGTATGGGGCGTCGGATATAAATTTGAGACAAAGGAATAATTAATTATGACTGCACCTAAAATAAAACATAAAAGGTATAAATCAAATATTTTTGCTACCTATTTTGTTTTGTTTGCGGCAATATTTCTTATTACTTTTATGATATTGGGTGTATCACTTGTAATTCTAGTAAACGCTTATTCGCTTAATGAAAAAACAGATTTGCTTAAAGAGAATACTCAGTCAATAGCAAATATGGTATCCCAGACTCTTATCGTTAACGATATGAACAGTTATGATACCATAGAGAAAGAGCAGATAAAGGATTCGCTTAATGTTGTATCTAACTGTATTGACGCTGATGTTTTTGTGTGCGATGCAGTGGGCAATGTTATTATCTGCCGTGACGAAAGCGAGATTACGTCTTTTTTAGGCAGGTCAAGCGTTTGTTCAGAACATCTGAAATATAAGATTGCCGACAAACTGATACAAAGAGTATACGAAGGTACTGCTATAAGCAAAACTGTTGTTAATTCAAGGGACCATTATGTAGTGGGTACGCCTGTTAGAGCGTATGACGGACAGATTATCGGATCGGTTTTTGCTGTGGCAGAGGCAGGCACCTCTGGTTTTGTGTCTTCGGTAATAAAAATATTCTTTCTTGTAGCGCTTGCCTGTCTTGTTATGGGATTTTTGTTCATATGGATTTTAACAAAACGAATGGTTACGCCTCTCCAGCAAATGAGTTTGGCGGCAAAGCGTTTTGCCATAGGTGATTTTTCGTACAGAATTAATGTGCAGGGCGATGATGAATTGACCGATCTTGCACACGCTTTTAACAATATGGCGGACTCTCTTGATAAGCTTGAAAATTCAAGGCGTTCTTTCGTTGCCAATGTATCACACGAGCTTAAAACGCCTATGACCTCTATTGCAGGCTTTATTGACGGTATACTGGACGGAACAATACCCCCGTCAAAGCAGGATTATTATTTAAAGATTGTAAGCGACGAAGTCAGACGGCTTTCGCGCCTTGTTGTTGCTATGCTTAATATGAGCAAAATTGAGTCCGGTGACTTTGAAATGAAGCCCAAGAGATACAACATATCCGATCAGATAATTCATATTCTTCTCACCTTTGAGCAGAAGATTGAAAAGAAAAATATTGAAGTCAGAGGACTTGAAAACATCGGAACTCATTACATCACGGCAGATACGGATATGATTTATCAGGTTATATACAACCTGTTTGACAATGCTGTAAAATTCACTAATGACGGCGGTTATATTGAGGCAGGTATTACCAATTACGCCGATTATATTCAGGTGTCAATAAAAAACAGCGGAGAAGGTATTAATTCTCAGGAGCTTTCAAGGATTTTTGAACGCTTTTATAAGGTGGATAAATCAAGAAGTCTTGATTCTAAGGGTGCCGGTCTGGGACTCTATATAGTAAAAATGATGGTTGAAATGCACGGCGGAAGAATTTATGCCCGTTCCGACAGCAAATCCGAAGCGGAATTTGTATTTACTCTTCCTAAAGAGTATAAACCTATCTATAAAAAGGAGCAGTAATAAACTATGGATGATTTTTTTGACAGAAACAGAAATGAAGAAAAGGAAAAAGCAAAAGAGGTCAATGCCTCTCCTGCAGATGATTCTGTGAATGCAGCTTCACAAAACGGCAGTGGTTCGGAGTATCATTATTCCTATGTGAATAATAACAGAAATCAGTATTATACTCCGCCGGTCAATAATTCTCAGTCGCCTAATCATACAAATTATTATACTCCGCCGACTTCAAATCAGCAGTACGGGCAATCCAATGATTCGAGCGGCGCAAGGCAGACGGTATTTAACGGACAGAATATTGATAATAACGGAAAACCTTCCAAGAAAAAAAGTAAAGCCCTTATAGTAATTGTTATAGTTATAATTGTATGCGCTGCAGTGGCTCTTGCAGGATTAGTCGTAACATCAATAAATAAGAATATAGGTTCGGACAGCTCAGACAGCAGCATATCCCAGTCGGATGATAAATCAACAGGCGACGATGTTACAGTTGCAGACAGTAATTCCGCCGCAAAAACCGATAAAGACGGTAATTATACCGCCGCCGGTGTTGCGAAAAAAGCAATGGATTCCTGCGTAGGAATTACCGTAACATATGAGCAAAGCTCATATGATTATTTTTACAGCTATGGCTATGGTTCAAACAACGATTCTTCTAATCAGAGCAAGGGCGAAGGCTCCGGAGTAATTTTGAAAGAGGCAAACGGAACAACTTATATTCTGACCTGTGCTCATGTTATTGAAGATGGCAGTGCATTTACCGTTACTCTCAATAACGGAAAAGAGTATGAAGCCAAGCTTGTGGGCACGGATGCACAAACAGATATCGGCGTTCTTTCAATCAAAGCAACAGGTCTTGCAGTTGCAGAGTTCGGAAACAGCGATGATATTGAGATAGGCGAGGAATGTGTTGCTATCGGATGTCCCGGCGGTCTTGAATTCCAGAACAGTGTTACAAGCGGTATTGTTTCCGCTCTTGCACGTCCGATATCCTCATCAATCGGTTACGATAACGAGTGCATACAGGTAGACGCTGCAATTAACCCGGGCAATTCCGGCGGTGCGCTGTTTAATATGCAGGGTCAGGTAATCGGCATCAATTCATCAAAAATTGCCGCTACAGATTATGAGGGAATGGGCTTTGCGGTTCCAAGCAATACAGCGGTTTCCACTGCTAATTCGCTTATTAAGAATGGCTATGTTGCCGGCAGAGCAAAGTTAGGCGTTCAGTATAATTCTCTTAGCAATTTCAATAATTCTTCCTCAATCCTTGCCGCTCTTGAACAGAAAGGCTTTAAGGACGCTCAGGGCACAATGGTAATTTACAGTATTGATGATGAATCAGACCTTAAAAACAAGGATATTCAACAGTACGATATGATAGTCGCCGTTAACGGTAAAACAATGACCTCAACCGATGTTATGACTTCTGTATTGTCAGACAGTAAGCCCGGTGATACAATTACTCTTACTATTGCAAGAATTAAGGGTAATTCAATTAAAACTTTTGACGTTAAGTGTAAACTTATTGAAAGCAAAGAATAATTAAACAAAAAACACCGAAGAAAATCAAAATTCTTCGGTGTTTTTTGTTATCTGTTAAAATGCTGTACTGCGTAGTCAAGCTTTAAATCTTTGTGATATTCCAGCACAATGCCGTCCATTTCCAGTTTGTCCAAATCAATTTTTATTTCGGCAAAATTGTATTTGCCCTCAGGTTTGATTTTTATTTCATCCTTGTCAATTTCGTACTGAAATGTGCTTTCAAAATACTGTGGGTCCTCGCCGGTAATATTTTCGTCAGTGAACACTGCAGTCTTAACTTTATTTCCGTCAGCAAATGAAAAGGCGTAACAAAGAGTGTTTTTATTATCAAAATAGTAATAATAACCTTTTTTGATATCGTACTTTCCATTAACGGATGTCAGTTTCGTGGTTGATGTACCGCTCACAGCTGAGGTTTCGGATTGCTTCGGCACTGTTGTCAGTGTAGTTGAAAGCGTGTTGTCTTGCACCGTGTCGGATTCGGATGACATTTGGGTTGTTTCATTTTTACTGCTTCTGCCGTCTGTATTGACTGCAACAATCACGATGATTGCAATTGCAACAACGGCAGCCATTAATCCTACAATTATTTTTTTATTCATTAGAACACCTCTTTTATATTTTGTTTTGTTATTTACATTTTATCACAACAAAATATGATTGACAACAAAGGAATAAAATATTAGTATAAAAATATGAAAATTTTAATTATTGCAGATGTGCATAACAGACCGGGCGGCAGTGCGAAAACACTGCTCAAAATTGAAAATGTAATAAAGAAAGCCAAAGCCGATTTAATTGTATTTTTGGGAGATATTGTTCACGGTCCCGATTTTTCGCAGAATGATAATTATGAAAGATATTTGAGACAGGTGCTTGATCTTACCGACTCGGTGCCTTTCGCAGCGGTTTTCGGCAATCATGATGACGAGTGTTATATTACAAAGGAAAAGATACTCGGTGTAATGAATAGCTATCCCAACTGCCTTACAAAGGGGCGCAACTATGTTGTTAAAATGAAAGGCGAGCAGCTGCTTTTTATGGACAGCGGTTCCTATTATCAGGGCGAGGGAAGCTATTACGATACGGTAGATTTGTCCGATACTTTCAATGCTGTTAAAGCAGTTAAGGACGGGGAAAAAGCAATACTTTTCCAGCATATTATTATGCCGGATATTATTGATATGTGCGAGGAAGGCAGAATTTATAAACCGGGATGCGTCTGGGGTAAAAACGGGTGGATCAGGTTTAAAAAGGGTGTAAAGCATGCGGGAATTATGCTTGAGCGGCCTTGCCCTCCCGATATAAATACCTCCCAGTTGTCATGCCTTGCGCCGTATATAAAGGCGGCGGTTTTCGGCCACGACCATCTGAATGATTTTGAACTTTGTATTCAGGGGGTTAAGTTTATACAGTGTCCCGGCAGTGGCAGTAATTCTTATGATTGGTACCGTCCGTCAAGCGTAAAATTACTTGATACAAAAACTCTTAAAACAAGTCAGATACTTATATGACAGCAACATAAAAACACCGCAGATTCGCTCTGCGGTGTTTAATATTTGGTGTTATTTTGTTACAACTTTGAACGTATCGCTCCAGGAGGAATAAAGCTTTGTGCCGTTTACGTTTCTGTATGCCCTGACTCTTACATAATACGTTTGTTTGGATTTGGCGGTTGTAACGGTTTTTGTTAATGATGACGGTGATGTTACATACACCGATTTATAATTAGATGAAAAATTCTTTGTTGTACTCCACCTTACCTGATAGCCGCTGCAGGATACCTTTGAATAGGTAACTTTCAGCTTCTTTGATGACGGAGATGATGCGGTTTTTATTTTCGGAGCTTCGGGTTTTGTTGCAGTTTTAAAAATACTGCTGAATTCTCCTGTCAGAGTTACACCCTCTGCCGCATCCTTTATTGCCCTTACCTTAAAACCGTAAGGAGTGTTTGGTTTCAGCGATGTTATTTTCAGCGATGTGCTGTTGGCGGAGGTAAGTTCCTTGTAAAGTACGTACTTCTTTTTTGCCGCACTGTATTTGTAAACCTGGTAGCGTGTTGCGCCTGCCTGCCGTTTCCACGAAAGAGTAATACTTGTAGTTGACGGGGCGGACTTGAGCTCAGTTACCTTAGCCGGTTTTGTTGCATGTTTAATGGCAGAACTGTATGCGCCGTAATACTTTACCGAGTTTACGGTTTTATATGCTCTTACTCTGAAAGAATAGTTTGATGCGGATGATAAATCTTTTACTGTAAAGGTTGTGTCTGTTGTAGAGCCGGCGGTCTGCCATCCGCTGCTTCTGTAAACCTGAATGTTGTAACCTGTTGCCTGAGATGTTTTATCCCATTTAAGAGTCACCGTATCAGTTGTCCTTGACGTCATTTCTATTCCGCCGGACTTAACCGGAACAATATTGAAACTCGCAGTTTTTGTGTATCCTGCGTATTCGCCAAGTCCCTTAACGGTCAAAGTGGCCTTGCCTATTTTAACATTATTTTTGTATGAAACGGTGTAATCTGTGTCCTTGATAAGCTTCTTGCCCTCACACGTTACCGTAGGTGATGGCTCAATGACAGAGCCTGTATATGCTTTTGATGGGATATCCTTTATCTCAAGTTCGGCGTGTTTTAGCGTGTACATAAAGTTGCAGTCAACATCGCCGGAAACACCGGAAATTTTGCCTGTTGAAGAAAACTGCCATATATCGTAGTTCCCGCTGTAATTGGTGTTGGTGGTGTAGTGTGCAAGCCATATTCCATATTGCTGTTCAATTTTTTCGTGGTCAAGCTGTTCTGTGAAAAAACTTTTATTAGCGTAAACCATAGCGTCATAGCCTGCGTTTTCCACGGTTTCGCAGAAAGCCATTGCTATGTTGGTCATTTTTGTTTTGTTCAGCTTTCCGCTTCTCCAAGCGGAATCAAGCCTTCCTGTGGAAACTTCTGCAAATTCATAGTCAAATATAACAGGCAGCTCTATTTTGTATGATTTTATTTTGTTAAGCACATAATTTGCTTCGTCCCTTGCCTCGGCTGTGGTAATTGCCTGAGAGTAAAAATATACTCCCACCGGCAAGCCTGCCTCCAGTGTGTCTTTTATGTAAGTTGTAAAATTTTTGTCCGCATTAAGACTGCCGGAGCTTCCGTATCCGCGGTAGCCTACCCTCAGTATTACAAAATCAACGCCGGCGCTTTTCATTTTTTTGAAGTTAACAGTATCGTTATGATAAGATATGTCAACGCCTTGAGTGATCTCTGCGTCGTCAAATTTTGTCTGATGGGTGTAGGTTTTTGAGTTGAATATACATCCCGTTTTCTGGCTTGCATAAGCCGCCGTCGGGAACTGTATCATCACTAAAACCGATAGTAAAATTGCTAATGTTTTCTTTATAAATCTCATAAATATTATCCTAAATACCAATAGTTTAAATCTACATCGTTTGAATTGATACCACTGCATGTGCCATGCTCCGAATACTGCCAGATATCATATTCTCCGGTGTAGGACATTTCTTTATTATAATCTGCTACCCATATTACGGCTTTTTTGTCAAGGTCTTTCACGTTGAACTGAGTTTCGTAAACATAGGTTGATGCATAAATACCTGGTGTGTAGCCTGCCTCGCTTACCTTTTTGCAAAATGCGTTAACAAGTTTAGTGCGTTCTTTGTTTGTAAGGTCTGCATTGTGCAGCCGTCCGGTATGCCTGCCGTTTTTCATAGCGTATTCAAAGTCTATGACCAACGGCAAGTCAATATCATAATCTTTTACGGTGTCAATAAGGTACTGTGCCTCTTTTTCAGCCTCTTCTTCATTTATTGCCTGAGAGTAGAAATACACTCCTACAGGAACATCATTTTTGTTGGCGTTTTTAAGATTTGTTTTTGCCTTTTTGTCTTTATAGATTTTACCGTCGCCATATCCTCGGTAACCAGCTCTAATAAAAGCAAAGTCAGCTTCGTCCTTAACTTTGTGCCAGTCAATTTTTCCGTTGTGCTGAGATACATCAATGCCTGCAAGCTGTGTAGCGTCGGTTGAAAAGAAGGCAGGTGTTGCCGCTCTGTCCTCGTTGTGGAAAGCAACTATACCTAAAATTATTGATATAACCGCAATAATTGCCACAAAAATGGTAACTTTATTATATTTTAAACTGCTTGTCCGGGATTTGCCGGCGTTTTTTCTTTTAGCGCTTTTAGCCGTTGATTTCCTTTTCGGCGCAGTTTTTTGCTTCGTTTTATTTTGAGCCATATTCTTTCCTCTTTTTCTATCCTGTATATAGTATCATAACTTCGCTCTTTTTTCCACTGTTTTTGTATTTTGTATTGGAAAGTTTACAATTGTTCCAAATTATTACATTTGTATTATTAGGTATATATTTTTTATCATTGATATGTTATAATTAATCTATAAATTTACACAGAGGTCGTTTTTATGAAAAAATTACTTTGCTTTATTACTGCGCTTACACTTTGCCTTTCATCATTTGCAATGCCTGCATATGCCGCACAGGACGTTAATCTTAACATTGATGAAAAAAATATTACCCACGATGTTTCACCTGTACTTTATGGTTCATTTATTGAGGATATATCATATGCCTGTGATGGAGGACTTGTGTCTAATCTTGTAAATAACGGCTCTTTTGAATATGAAAAAAAGCCTGAGGCGTCATGGCAGTTTGAAAATGTTAAGACTGTTCTTTCAACCTCCGATGCTATGAATAAAAACAATACTTCTTATGAAACCCTTACAATCAGCGGCAAGGGCACTGTTAAGAATCTTGGTTTTACGGAGCTTTACGATTACAAAACCTATGATTATAACGACGATAGTGCATCAAGTGCTGATATGGGCTTTAAAGAGGGCAACAGCTACGATTTTTCCTGTTATGTTAAAAATATAGATTTTGAGGGCAGTATCAGCGTTTATCTTGATTCAAAAAGCAATAGTTATAAAACAGTTAAACTTAATACCACGGCTTTGTCATCAAATCAATGGACAAAAATTACAGCTACCCTTAAATCTGCTGCAGAAGAGGATGGCCTACTTGCCATAGTTTTTGAAGGTGAGGGTTCAATTCAGCTTGATTTTGTATCCCTTATTCCTCAGGACAGTTACGGATTCGGAACTGACGAGTGGAAATATACAACTCTGCGCCCCGACCTTCTGCAGGCTCTTAAAAATCTGTCGCCGTCCTTTGTCCGTTTCCCCGGCGGATGTTTGTGCGAGGGCGATAGCTTAGAAAATCTTTATTCGTGGAAAGATACAATCGGAGCACTTGAGGAACGCCCCCAGACGTATAATGTTTGGGCAAATGATGACAACGGCAACCACTACAACAACACAAACTCAATGGGTTATCACGAGTATTTCCAGCTTTGCGAGGATTTGCAGGCAAAGGCAATACCTGTTGTTAATGTAGGGCTTACCTGTCAGGGCAGAAACGGTTATGACGACCATATTGCTGCACTTAATAAAGTGAATATGAATGATTCTCAGTGGAGAGCATTTCTTATTAATGAAAAAGGTTTTGACGAAAAAGATGAGGACAGAATCAGCGAATATACAGAGTATATTGACTCGCTTAAAATAAATTCGCAGCAGGATTTTGATAAATGGCTTAAAACTGTAGCATACACTCCCGGTACGCCGGAATTTAACAATTATGTTCAGGATGTGCTTGATTTGATAGAATATGCCAATGGCGACGCACAGACAACGTACTGGGGCGCTTTAAGGAGTGCAAACGGTCATCCTCAGTCATTTAATCTTGAATATATCGGTCTTGGCAATGAAAACTGGGGCGATGTGTATTTCAGAAATTTTGACGCTTTGTATAAAGAAGTAAAAGAAAAATATCCGGATATTAAAATTATATCCTCTTCCGGCACATGGCTTGAGGGCGATGCTTTTGACACCGCATGGGATACTGTTAACAGTAAATACAGCGATACGATAGTTGACGAGCATTATTATACCGGAGACAATTATCTGTTTTCACATAATGACAGATACGACAGCTACGACCGTGACGGCGCAGGCGTTTTTGTAGGTGAATATGCCGCAAAAAGCGCAGGATTCGGTACACAGATTACAAAGAATAATATTTGGTCTGCGGTGGAAGAAGCAGGATTTATGACAGGATTTGAGCGCAACAGTGATATTGTTAAAATGGCGGCTTATGCTCCGACTTTTGCTAAAATAAAATCAAATTCATGGGATGTTAATATGATTTGGTTTGATTCCCATGATGTGGTGCTTACTCCTAATTATTTCACCCAGATGCTTTATTCAAATAATTTAGGCTCGCAGTATATTAACGCCGAGTTTTCGGGAAGTGACGATATTTCCGATTTGTATCAGTCGGTAACTGTTGATAGCGACAAACAAGTGATTTATGTAAAACTTGTTAATTCCGGCTCAAAGCGAAACGTAAATATCAATGTCAGCGGCTTTGACAATATTAACTATGTTTCAAATCAGAATTTTTCAAATAAATATAAATCCGCGTCAAACGAGTTAGGTAAACAGTGTGTTGCACCAAGTGATGATGAACTTGATTTTAATGGCTCAAATATAAATGTTCATCTTGATAAGTACAGCGTAAATGTTATCAGAATTGCTTACGGCAGCAACAAGGGCGCTTCTCTTTATCAGTTGCCCGACAGTATTGATTACGAAACTAAGGGTTATACTCCTACGGCAGTAAAGGCTGTTTCAATATCAATTTGTGCGGTGATTGTTGCCGGGGCAGGCGCAGTATTCGCTTTTTATTCAAAGCTGGGCGGAAAATCAAAGGGCAAGAAAAGGAATAGTAAATAATGTACAATCTTACGTTCATTTCATCCGTTACAACTCCCGAAATGGCATTTGAAAACGTGCCGGAACTTAAAAATTTCAATGTCCGATTTTTTACTCTCTCTGATAGTGAAGAAAAAATTATAAGAGAGGCCTCTGATACGGATTTTATTATGGTGGACGCTATGGGAAAAATCAGCGAAAACCTTATAAAATCCCTGCCGAACCTTAAACTTATTCAGTCCGAGGGTGTTGGTTATCAGGGAATTGATATAAAGGCGGCTGAAAAATACGGCGTAACGGTCTGCAACAATAAGGGTATAAACGATACCGCTGTTGCAGAAACGGCAGTAATGCTGATTTTATCCTGCCTAAAAAATTCTACTGCCGGTTCAAAAGCCGTTTATGAAGGACGTCAGATTGAAACTAAGAAAGCATCTTTCGGCGTTGTCAGGGAACTTTCACAGTGCACCGTGGGATTAATTGGATTCGGTGATATTGCCAAAGCAACGGCTAAACTTTTGAGCGTATTTTCACCGAGAATATTGTACTCAAACCGCACACGCTATCCCGAATTGGAGCAGAAGTACGGCGTGGAATATGTAAGCCGCCGTGAGCTTTTGGAGCAGTCGGATTTTGTATCCCTGCATGTTGCTGTGTGCAATGATACACGCTTTATGGCGGACAGAGAATTTTTTGCACAAATGAAAAACGGCGCATATCTTATCAACACATCAAGAGGCGAACTTGTTGATAACGAAGCGCTTTTGCAGGCTTTGCTGACATCAAAAATAGCAGGCTCAGGTCTTGACGTTATTTATCCCGAGCCTGTTACAGCAGACAATATTATCCTTGATGAAAGGATAAAGGATAAGCTTGTTTTGCTTCCTCATATTGCCGGAATAACAAATCTTACGGTTAAAAAAATTTATAGAAACGGATATATAAACATTACAAAAATAATTAATGGTGAAAAACCGCTTAATATTGTGGGGTAATACAAATATGAGTACAGAAAACGGTAAAAAAGAAACTCGTTATGTAGGTGTTAAGGAAAATCTTGCCTACGGATTTGCCAACGCAGGGCAGGTGTTTGGATATAACCTGTTTGCAGGTTCGTATCTGTCAATGTTCTTTGTAAAGGTTTTCGGTATACCTACCGGCGCTGTGTCTACAATGATTTTAATACTCGGTATATGGGATACCATAAACGACCCGATTATGGGCGGAGTTATTGATAAAACAAGAACAAGATACGGCAAGCTTCGTCCGTATCTGCTCATTGTTCCCATACCGCTTGCCATTGCTACAATACTATTTTGGAGTGGCCCCGTGCTGCTTCAGGATGTCAGTAATCTTACGGTAAAAATCGTATATATGTACATATCCTATATAATTTGGGAGTTTTTCTATACCCTCGGCGATGTGCCGTTTTGGGGTATGAGTACGGCTATTTCACCATCACCCTCCGACAGAACGAGAGCAATATCCTCCGCCCGCTTTATTTCGGGAATAATCGGCGGACTTTCAACAACAGTTTTGCCTGTGCTTATGGATTTAAGTGAAAATAATGTTATCGGCTGGTCTTTAAAGCAGGTGTTTGCATTTATGGGTCTCCTTGCCGGAATATTTTGTGTGGGTCTGTTTTCTTTTGCCGGTTTGTTTACAAAAGAAAGGGTTGTTCAATCGGTACAGGAAAGCAGTATTTTTGACGGATTCCGTTATCTGTTTAAAAATAAACCGCTTATGCTTATTGTAGCAGGTAATGTTTTAGGCACCATTGCCAGCGTTGCCAGCATTTTTGGAAATTATTATTATAACGAAGTGCTGAATCTTATGTCAATGGGACTTGTTGTAGGACTTTTTGGCACTATCGGCGGATATGTCGCCTATGCGTTTTTACCGATTATTAAGCGCAGGCTTGATAACCGTCAGATTGTTTTTGTCGTTGCTATTACAAAGGCGATTGTTGGTACAATTTGCTTCTTTGCAGGATATAAGCATTACGATGTGTGGTATATTGCTGTGCCTGTTCTTGCAGTGCAGAATATCTTTTTGGGATTTGTCGGCACAATAAATATGGTTGTTCCTACCGAAATGATAGGTGACACTGTAGATTATATGGAATGGAAAACAGGTGTAAGAAATGAGGGCGTTTCATTCTCCGTTCTCACTTTCGTCGGCAAGCTGACATCTTCTCTTTCCACATCAATAGCAACGGCGCTTTTGCCTGTAATCGGCTATATGGTAACAACAAATACACTTGCCGACGGCACCACTGAGACTGTTGCCCGTTGCACATCGGCTGGAGGTTATCCAACGCAGTTCTGGCTGTGGACATTCTTTACAATTGTGCCGAATATAGCAGGTCTTATCAGCATAATTCCTTATTTCTTCTATGATTTGCGCGGTGAAAAGCTTGCTAAAATACGTGAGGATATGAAAATACGCAGACATGAGCTTTCAAAACAAGTTTCCGACGGAGGTAAGACAGATGCTTAAAAGAGAGTCTAAGTGTCCCAAATGCGGACATAAAATAAGCCCCTTTTATATGAAACAAAACTGTCCCAACTGTTCAGTTAACTTGCTTTATTACAAAATGGACGAACAGCTAGAGGCAGATGCTGAAAAAGCGAACAAAGAGGTAAAGGCGGTTCATCATTTCTTAAATATACTTAAAAATTCCTCGGTTGCATCACCGCTTTTGATCGTGCGTCTTGTACTGTTTTTTACGCCGCTCGCCTCTATGTGTCTGCCGATGTATTATGCCGGCAGTAAAAAGATTTCACTTATTGCATTTATAATGAGCATAATAAACCATGGCTTTGATATAGGCGCAATGGCAAAAAGCTTGTCGTATCTCTTTGCCGTTTTAGCTATGGTGATGATAATTGTTCTGTCGCTGGCAGTGATTATAAACAGTCTGTTTTCCGTTACAAAATATGGTTTCAGACGAAATATAATTTTCAGCTTGATTAATACCACAGTTTTCGGTGGCTTATCTCTCGGGGTTTGTATTGCAGGCGGTAAAATAATGGCAGGGTTTTACGTAACAATGGCTATCTATTGCACCGAATTTGTTCTTCATTATGTTACGGCGAATACAAAAACATCCAAAAGAAAAATCAGTACAATTATTTGTTCTGTATTGTGCGTTGCTTTGGCGGTGGTGTGTGCAGTGATTTCACCTAAAAGTCTTCAAACCTATGATAAAACCGATTATGCCGCTCATCCGGAAAGTGACATTACCGCTGTTTCATTTAATCTGGCAGCCCCTTGGGGAACCTCCGTTGACGATACCGCAAGCGAGGACAGATGCGTAAGATTTGCGGACGAAATGAGCAGGGTTCATCCTGATTTTATCGGCACACAGGAGCTTAATTCCGACTGGCTCGGAAAACTTGGAAAGATTCTTCCGGAATATGACAGCTACGCAGTTAAAAGAGGAGGGGACTCCGAAGAATACAATAGCGAAATGAACGGAGTCTTTTGGCTTAAAGATAAGTACACTCCAGTGGAGAAAAATACTTTTTGGCTGTCCGAAACACCCGATAAAGAGAGCAAATATACTTATACCGATGAAAGCGGTGAAAATCAGGAGGCAGGCTGCAATAGAATATGCACCTATGCCGTGCTTAAAAACAACAAGACCGGTGTAATTTATGTTAGTATGAATACTCATCTTGACAATTCCAGCGAGGAGGCACGTGTTTTCGGTGCGTCGGTAATTATGGACAAAATTGCTGAAATCAAAAGCAAATACGGCGAAGATGTTAATATTATTCTGACAGGTGATTTTAACAATACAGACGATTCCGACGCCTATGCAAAAATCACACAGCTTCTTAACGATACAACCGATAAAAGCCATCAGCAGGCTACCTGGCATGATTGGGGATATACCGATACCGGCGATAAGCCCATAGATTTTATATTCACCTCCGGTAAGGGCAGCAATTACCACGTGCTTGATAATGTTTCAGGCGGCTATATCAGTGATCACTACGGTATATTTACACAAATAGGTTTTGAATAGAATTAAATAAAAAAACATCCTTCGGGCAGTTCACAAGCCGTGAAGGATGTTTTTTTGTTGTTTATTTTAGATGGAGTGCTTCCACTACCTGCCTTTTGTACTGTAAAAACTCGTCAGTCAGGTTAAAATCGTCTTCTCTCGGACGGGGAATATCAATAATAATTTCCTGAGTTATTGTTCCCGGCTGACCCGAAAGAATGCATATTCTGTCGGACAGTAAAATTGCCTCATCAATATCGTGGGTTATAAACACAGTGGACAAATTGATTCTTTTCATTACATCAAGGTACCATTTGTGTATAATTCCTTTTGTAATGGTATCAAGCGCACTGAAAGGTTCATCAAGCAGTGCTACGCCGTCGGAGGAGAGATAGGTCCTCAAAAGAGCTGCTCTTTGTTTCATACCTCCCGATAATTGGGCAGGGTATTTCATCTGAGTCCCCTCAAGACCGAATATCTCAAAATATTTATCAGTGGCTTTGCGTGCTTCTTTCTTCTTCATGCCGTTTAAAATAAGAGGCAGACAAACATTGTCTATAACCTTTCGGTAGGGAAATAGCAGGTCTTTCTGGAGCATATAACTTATTTTTCCCGGCTTGCCGGTAATGTCTTCGCCTTTGAGGAATACGCTGCCGCTGTCGGGTTTGTATATGCCGGAAAGAACATTGAAAAGCGTAGTTTTTCCTGCTCCGCTTACACCTAAAAGGCTGATTATTTCGCCCTCTTTAAGGTAAATGGAAACATCCTTTAGCACTTGCTTTTCGCCGAAGCTTTTATTTATGTTTTCAGCTTTTAAAATATTCATAATAATTAAGCGAGATAGTCGTTCGTAAATCCTGTTCCTGCCGGAAGTTCCTTTTCTACAAGCTTTTCGTCGGACAGCCATTTGTAGAAGGAATCCCAGCGCTGTGCGTCAATATATCCCCATTTTTCAGCGTCGGCAATATACTGGTCTGCAAGCCATTTCTGGCTTTCTGTTACAAGCTCTTCAGATCCTACAAGAGATTTTGTCTCGTCGCTCTTAATGAGAATGTCAGCCGCTTCTTCGGGATTTTCTATCGCATATTCATAGCCCTTCTTTGTAGCAGCAAGAAATCCTTTTGCAGCTTCTGAATTTTCGCTGAGAAAATCGTTGTTTGCAACAAGTACCGGTGTGTAATAGTCAAATACAGGGTTAATATCCTTGAAATAGAAAAAATCGGTGTCAATCTTGTTTACCTTAGAATTGATACCGCCCCATCCGTAGAATACCCAGATTGCGTGGTCGGGATTCTGCTGAACATCCTGCGCTTCGTCAGTTACCTCGTTGGGGATAAGCTTAACCTTGCTCCAGTCGCCGCCGTCCTTTTTTACTACGTTTTCCATCATAGCTTTTTCTACAGGAGTGTCCCATGTGAGATATGTTTTGTCTGTAAGGCCTTTAGGGCTGTCCATTCCTTCTCCTGCCTTGGAAATGATACCCGATGTATTGTGCTGAATAAGAGCTGCAACAGCGGTAACATTCATAGGAGTGTCAGAAGTGAATGCCGG
>CAYXLH010000033.1:0-20460 GCA_964465835.1 uncultured Bacteroides sp.
TATTTTAGATGTTATTATTTTAATGGAACGTAGGAGAGGATATTATGGAATTAAACGGTTCTCAGATTGTTCTTGAAACTCTTAAAGAGCAGGGAGTAGACACTATTTTCGGTTACCCGGGTGGAACTATACTAAATATTTTTGACGAATTGTACAAATATGGAGATACATTTAAACATATCCTTACTGCTCACGAGCAGGGTGCGGCACACGCCGCCGACGGTTATGCAAGAGCAACCGGTAAGGTCGGCGTATGTTTTGCAACATCAGGCCCCGGTGCAACAAACCTTGTAACAGGTATTGCCACCGCCTATATGGACTCTGTACCAGTTGTTGCCATTACTTGTAACGTAGGCACTGCCCTTATTGGCCGTGACTCTTTTCAGGAAGTTGATATTACAGGTATCACTATGCCAATAACAAAGCATAACTTTATGGTTAAAAGAGTTGAGGATTTGGCGTCTACAATCAGACGTGCTTTCAAAATTGCCCTAAGCGGCAGAAAGGGTCCGGTACTTATTGATATTCCAAAGGATATAACAGCCGCAAAATGCAATTATGAGCCGCAGGCAGCACAGGTGGGTGAAAATCCTTCCGGTCCTAAAGACGAGTGCGTAAAAAGAGCGGTTGAGCTTATAAGAAATGCTAAAAAACCCCTTATTTACTTGGGCGGCGGTACGGTTTCCTCCGATGTCGGCGAGGATATTATTACTTTTGCTGAAAAGATTGACGCCCCCGTTGTTTCTACTCTTATGGGATTGGGTGCATTTCCTTATGGACATCCTCTTCATCTCGGACTTATTGGTATGCATGGTCATTTTGAGTGTAATAAGGCTGCGCACGAATGTGATGTTCTTATCACTTGCGGTGCAAGATTTTCCGACCGTGTTGCCGGCAATAGAGGAAAATTTGCTCCAAATGCGGAAATTTTACATATTGATATTGACGCAGCAGAAATGGATAAAAATATTAATTCAAATTATCATCTCAGAGGTAATATTAACGAGGTAATTCCTATGCTTACCCGTGAGATTGAACAGCTTGACCATAGTGAATGGAAAGCGGAGGTTAACTCTTGGAGACGTCCTTTCAATCAGCTTCAGATAGACGACTTTGTTAATCCTCAGAATCTTATTGAAGCCATAGATGAGCTTACTCCCGATAACACTATTGTTGTAACCGATGTTGGTCAGCATCAGCTTTGGGCGGCACAGTTTTATAAATATAAATTGCCCAGAACGCTCCTTTCTTCCGGTGGTTTGGGTACTATGGGTTACTCGATGGGCGCAGCAATGGGTGCGCAGATCGGTTGTCCTGACAGAAAAGTTATTATGTTTGCCGGCGACGGCGGTTTTCATATGAATCTTGCAGAGCTTACAACAATGGCGTCATACAACATTCCAGTAATTATGTTTATTATGAATAATAAGGTTCTTGGAATGGTTCGCCAGTGGCAGAAGCTGTTTTACGGCAACAGATTTGCGGATACAGACCCCAACAGAAAAACTGATTTTGTTAAGGTAGCAGAGGCTTTCGGCGTTAAGGGTATGCGTATAAATACAAACGACGATATTATGCCTGTACTTAAAGAGGCTGTTAATGTAAACGGTCCTGTTCTTATCGACTGCCGTATCAGCCCTGATTCAAACGTACTTCCTATGATTCCTCCCGGAGGAGCTCATACGGATATTATTGAAAAATTTTAAGGAGGTGCCATTATGAAAGAAAAATTGATTCTATCGGTTCTTGTTGATAATGAAAGCGGTGTTCTTCAGCGTGTTGCAAGCCTGTTTTCACGCAGAGGGTATAATATTGAATCCCTCACAGTAAGCGAGACGGAAGATTCTGCCTTTTCAAGAATGACTATTGAAGTGAAAACAGAACCGGAAAATTTCAGACAGATTAAACGTCAGCTTCTTAAACTTGAAATTGTTAAAAAGGTAAGCGAGCTTACTGATAAAAATTCCGTTTCATCAGAACTGCTGCTTATAAAAGTAAAGGCGCAGGGTATTCCTAAGAAAAACGAGCTTCTTGCGTTTAATGTTAAGTACGGCGCCCGTGTTCTTGATATATCACACGAAACAATTACTCTTGAATTTACCGGCACAGGCGATACAATAGATGAGTTTGTGAAGTATCTTGAGGAAAACTTCGGTATTGTAGAGCTTGCAAGAACAGGTATTACGTCTCTCCAAAGAGGCGAGGGCTCCTTTACTGACGATATATAAATTTAACGAAAGGCAGGTGATTCCATTGGGAATGACAATGACTCAAAAAATTCTTGCCGCCCACGCAGGGCTTGAAAGTGTAACGGCAGGACAGCTTATTGAGGCTAAACTTGATATGGTATTGGGAAACGACGTTACTTCTCCCGTTGCCATCAACGAAATGAATAAATTTGATAAAAAAACAGTATTTGATAAAACAAGAATTTCTCTTGTTATGGATCACTTTACTCCTAACAAGGATATTCAGTCTGCTGAAAACTGCAAGCAGGTGCGTCAGTTTGCAAAGGCTCACGGCATTACTCATTATTTTGACGTAGGCAATATGGGCATTGAACACGCACTTTTACCGGAGCAGGGTATTGTTACCTGCGGAGATTGTATTATCGGTGCTGATTCTCATACCTGTACATATGGTGCGCTGGGTGCATTTTCAACAGGAGTAGGTTCAACAGATATGGCAGCAGGAATGGTAACCGGCAAGGCTTGGTTTAAGGTTCCTTCTGCTATAAAGGTAGTAATAACAGGCAAAAAAGCGCCGTATATATCAGGTAAGGATGTTATACTTCATCTTATCGGCAAAATTGGTGTTGACGGAGCACTGTATAAGTCTTTGGAATTTACAGGCGACGGTATTTGTGAGCTTTCTATGGATGACCGTCTTTGCATTTCAAATATGGCTATTGAGTGCGGCGCTAAAAACGGTATTTTCCCGGTTGATGACGTTACTCTTGAATATGTAAAAGACAGAACCGAAAGGGAATATACAGTTTACGAGGCGGATGATGACGCTCAGTATGACAGCGAAATTACCATTGATCTTTCAACGCTTCGTCCAACAGTTGCTTTTCCGCATCTGCCCGAGAATACAAAAACAATAGACGAGGTGCCTGAAATTAAAATTGACCAGGTCGTTATCGGTTCCTGCACAAACGGACGTATGGAGGATATGCGTACAGCCGCAGAAATTATGAAGGGCAGAAAGGTTGCCGACGGGGTAAGAGTAATCATTATCCCCGCAACACAGAGTATTTATCTCCAGTGCGTTAAAGAGGGCATTGTTGAAACTTTTATTAACGCAGGAGCTATTGTATCTACTCCAACCTGTGGTCCATGCCTTGGCGGTCATATGGGTATTCTTGCCTCCGGCGAGAAAGCTGTTTCTACATCAAACCGTAATTTTGTAGGCAGAATGGGTCATACAAAATCTGAAATTTATCTTGCTTCTCCGGCAGTTGCCGCGGCTTCTGCCGTTAAGGGCTGTATTGCCGACCCGGCAGAAATCTGACAGGAGGTTATGATTATGAATGCTAAAGGTAAAGTACATAAATTCGGCGATAATGTTGATACCGACGTTATAATTCCTGCAAGATATCTTAACCGCAGCGATGAGCAGTGGCTTGCTTCACACTGTATGGAGGATATTGACGCTTCCTTTGCGTCCAATGTAAAAAAAGGCGATATTATGGTTGCCGAGGCTAATTTCGGCTGCGGTTCTTCAAGAGAACACGCTCCTATTGCCATTAAAGCTTCGGGTATTTCCTGCGTTATCGCTTCAACCTTTGCACGTATTTTTTACAGAAACGCTATTAATATCGGACTTGCTATTCTTGAATGTAAAGAGGCGGCAGAGGATATTAAAGATGGCGACGAAGTAGAAGTTGATTTTGATACAGGTATTATTACAAACTGTACAACAGGCAAAAAATATCAGGCTCAGCCTTTCCCTGAATTTATTCAGAATATCATTGAAAACGGTGGTCTGATGAACTCTATTAAATAAAATTCACAAAGGATTAACACATATATGCACATTTTTGAATTAACTGAGAAAGCGCTAAAAAATGGCTGGAACAGTTCAAATGAGTATTGGTTTTCACATAAAGATTATAAATTACATAATATCTGTGATTTGGCTTATCTTGACGTACCGGACAATATGTCCCAGGCATCGTATTTTATTTCGCTGGGATATATTCCTTATTTTTCAGTTACAAATGAAGAGGTTATACGAGCCTACTCCTGTACGGTAAATAATAAAAAATTAAGAGATGTCCTGTCAAAAATTAACGATGATGTCTTTATGGATTCTTTTTGGAAATATGTAAAAATTTATCCCGAGCTTGCACAAGGACTCGCAGAATTTGAAGATTCCTATGTGCTTGAAAAAGCAATTTCTTGGTGCAAAGAGAACGATATTGAATATCGGGTTATCAATGACTAACATAATAAAACAGCACGGTTTGATTCCGTGCTGTTTTAATGTTTTTCTTTTTTTATGAATAATTATTTTTTCATTTGATGAATAAATTTTTCCAGTTCAATGATATTAAAGGTGTATTTCCCCGTGTCAGTTCCGGGGATATAATATCTTGCACAGATTTCACCGTTTAATACCGTGAAAGACTGCTTTAGCGTATTTGTCATATAATCGGCGCACTGGCGTGCGTTTGAGCCGCTTGTAATAACTATTCCCACTTTTTTCGGCTTTTCCACAGGCGGTTTTTTACCACGGCAGAATCTTGCCGAATAGTAACGCTGAAACCTGTCTATAACCGCTTTCAGCGGAGCAGGGAAGAAGTTGTTATATACCGGCGTAAAAAATATGATATAATCCGCGTCCTCAAAATGTTCAAAGAATATGTCCAAATCCTTATTGGAACAGCTCTCGTGGAGTTCACAGTAACCACAGGCTGTGCAGGGAGCAGGAGATAAATCATATAAATCGTATTGTTTGATACTGCACTCAGCAAAATAAGGTTTAACCTGAGTTATAACCTGAGCGCAGACGCCCTCTTTTCTCGGAGAGGAGTTAATAATCAGCATATTTTTCATTTCATCACCGATAAAATTATAACATATTATAAATTTCAGTCAACGGGAGATTTTTTTATGACTAAACTTTTGCTAAAATTGTTTGTAAAGGATTATGAAAACGACGCATCCGCAAATCGTGATAAAATAGCTTTGCTGAGCGGTTTTGCCGGCATTTTCTGCAATGTTTTGCTTTGCGTTGGCAAACTTATTGTGGGCACCGTTACAAACTCTGTTTCCATCACCGGTGACGCATTGAACAACCTGAGCGACGCCGGTTCAAATGTTTTTACCATAGCCGGAACAAAACTTGCATCAAAGCCTGTAGATGAGGAGCATCCCTTCGGTCACGGCAGAATGGAATACATAAGTTCACTTATTATAAGCATCTTTATTTTTCTTATGGGATTTGAACTGGGCAAAAGCAGTATTGACAAAATTCTTCATCCTCAGTCGGTTAAATTCAGCCTTGTATCGCTTTTTGTGCTGATTGCCGCAGTGGGTGTAAAAATGTGGATGGCTGTTTTCAATAACCGCCTCTACAAAATCACAGCTAATGTAAATATGAAAGCGGTCAGCCGTGATTCACTTAATGACTGCATTGCAACAGGAGCAACTATCGCCGCACTTCTCATAAGTCATTTTACTTCATTTAAGTATGCTGACGGAATTATGGGGTTAATCGTAACGATATTAATATTTATTGCCGGTATTGATATTCTCAAAGATGTTTTAGGCTCTCTTTTAGGTAAAGCGCCTGACCCCGAACTGGTAAAAAGCATTGAGGAAATTATGCTTTCAAATGATAAAATTGTTGGCGTTCACGATTTGATTGTCCATGATTACGGACCGGGAAGAATTATTGCTTCTGCCCATGCCGAGGTGCCCTGTGACTGCGATATTCTTGAAATTCACGATATAATAGACAATATTGAAAAAGAAATTTCCCGCAAGCTTAATATTATTATCTGCATTCATATGGATCCTATTGCTGTAAATGATGAAGTGGTAAATAAGTATAAAGAAGTTGTTGATACGATTGTCAAAGATTATAATACCGAATTTTCTTTCCATGATTTCAGAATGGTAAAGGGCAATACACATACAAATCTTATTTTTGATTTAACCGTGCCTTATTCCTATCATGATAAAAATAAAATTGCAAAAGATATAAGTGCGAGAATTTCAAACTACGATAATACGCTTAATGCAGTTATTACTGTAGAACACGCTTATATCTGATAATTTATGCCTCCTTTTAAGTGGCATTAATGTTGTTATAAACTATTGGAGAAAACTATATGAAAATACGGCTTTCAGACCTTTTTACTTACAGAAAACTGATAAAATTCACCCTGCCGTCTATTGCGATGATGATTTTTACCTCTGTTTACGGTGTCGTTGACGGCTTTTTTGTATCAAACTATGCAGGAAAAACCCCAGCTTGGATTGATAGTTACGCTTTCATCGGGATTTACAAATATGATACTGGATGCAGTTCTTGTAATTCTGCTTCCGCATGAATATAAGCTTATCGGTGCGGCAATCGCAACAGGAATGAGCCAGGTAATCGGTGGTGTGTTTCCTCTTGTTTACTTTTTCAGAAAGAACAGCAGTATCCTTAGACTAGGTAAAACAAGTCTTGATATGAAAGCAATCGGAAAAGCTTGTGTAAACGGTTCTTCTGAGTTTATGAGCAATGTTTCAATGAACATTGTTGCTATGCTTTATAACTCTCAGCTTATGAAATATGCAGGCGAAAACGGTATTGCAGCTTACGGCGTAATGATGTATGTAAGCCTGATATTTGCAGCTTCGTTTATTGGATATTCTATCGGTACTGCTCCTGTAATTGGATATAATTACGGAGCGCAAAATCATAAATAGCTAAAAGGCCTTTTGAAAAAGAGCGCCATAATCATTGGAATATTCGGCGTGTGTATGGTAATTGCAGGCGAGGCTCTTGCATACCCTCTTGCAAAGTTATTTGTAGGCTATGATGCCGAATTAACTGCGTTTACAGTTTCCGGTTTCCGCTATTTTGCTGTTTCATTTCTGTTTATGGGATTTGCAATATTCGGTTCCGGCTTCTTTACTGCTCTTAACGATGGCGTCACCTCGGCAATTATTTCATTTTTAAGAACATTAGTGTTCCAAATTGCAGCCGTTTTGCTGCTGCCTTTGGTTTTAGGTGTTGACGGTATTTGGATTTCTATTATCGTTGCAGAGCTTATGGCAATGCTGCTTAGCGTGGCGTTTATAATCGGCAAAAGAAAAAAGTATCATTATATTTAAAGACAAAAGCTAAGCGCCGGAGTGTTAAAATCTCCGGTGCTTTATTATTTTATTAGATATTTATTAATTATTATAATATTGCATAAATCAACTGCCTGTGTTATAATTAGGCAAAATGGTTTACTATGTCTTTTTAGATGTTAAATCAGTCAGAGAGGTAAGCTGATGATTATTCTCGGTATTGACCCCGGCTATGCTATCGTCGGCTGGGGCGTGCTTGAACATTCTCATTCAAAATTCCGTGTGCTTGGCTATGGCGCAATTACAACTGAAGCTGATACGCCTTTTCCCCAAAGACTTCAGTGCATATATAACGATATGTGCTATCTCTTTGAAAAGTATAAGCCAGATGTAATGAGTATGGAGAAGCTCTTTTATAATTCGAATCAGAAAACGGTAATTGACGTTGCTCAGGCAAGGGGAGTTATAACCCTTGCGGCTCAGATGTATTCAAAGGATATTTACGAATATACACCCCTTCAGGTTAAACAGTCCGTTACCGGCTATGGCAGAGCGGAAAAAAAGCAGGTACAGGAAATGACGCGTAATATTCTCGGACTTAAATCGGTGCCCAAACCTGACGACACTGCCGATGCTTTGGCTATGGCAATCTGTCATGGCAATGCGGCAGGCTCTCAAATCGGCAGACTGAATAATATAATCAAGGAGTTAAATTCCAGATGATTTATAATTTAAACGGAAAACTTACTTATACAGATACTTCCTTTGCAGTTGTAGAGTGCGGCGGCGTAGGATTCAAATGCTTTGTCAGTATGACCACCCTTAAATCGTTGCCCTCAAATGGCTCAAATGTTAATCTTTTTACATATCTAGCCGTAAGAGAGGATGCAATGGATTTGTATGGCTTTGCCACTTCGGCGGAGCTTGACGCATTTAAACTTTTAATCAACGTCAGCGGAATAGGTCCTAAAGCAGCAATAGCCGTTTTAAGCGTATTAAGCCCCGACACTCTTGCCCTTGCAGTTTCTGCCGGCGATGTGAAGTCAATTCAGGCGGCACAGGGAATAGGTAAAAAATCCGCCGAACGTATAGTGCTTGAATTAAAAGACAAAATGACAGGCATTGCCTCACCACAGGCAGTATCAGCTGTTCAGAATATCGGTTCTGCCGACATATCAACCTCGGCAGGCGAAGCTGTAGAAGTGCTTGTATCTCTCGGCTTT
Source organism: uncultured Bacteroides sp. (assembly GCA_964465835.1). Lineage (GTDB taxonomy): Bacteria > Bacillota > Clostridia > Oscillospirales > Acutalibacteraceae > Eubacterium_R. The sequence goes on from CAYXLH010000033.1 coordinate 8,519, forward strand.
AACAGAAGCGATGCAGCGCAGGCGGTTGCAGCCATGGATCAGTCACTTTCCGCCGATGATATGATAAGGCAGGGATTAAAACTGCTTTCAAGCCAGCTCTAACTATAATATAAGGACGGAATATTGATATGATAGAAACTGAAATGGATTTTGAAAACAGAATATCCGCTCCCGATTATATACCTGAAGACGGAGAGATAGAAAATTCTCTCAGACCTAAACACCTTGAAGATTATATCGGGCAGGAAAAGGCTAAGGAAAATCTTTCTATTTACATCACTGCTGCAAAAATGAGAAGTGAGCCTCTTGACCACGTTCTGCTTTACGGTCCTCCGGGACTTGGCAAAACTACTCTTGCAGGCATTATTGCAAACGAGCTTGGCGTAAATATCAGAATTACGTCCGGTCCTGCGATAGAAAAGCAGGGCGATTTGGTGGCGATACTTTCAAATCTTGAAGAGGGCGATGTGCTTTTTATTGATGAAATTCACCGCCTTAACAGAACAGTTGAGGAAATTCTCTATCCAGCAATGGAGGACGGCAAAATTGATATTATAATCGGCAAGGGACCCTCTGCACGCAGTTATCAGCTTAAACTGCCACGCTTTACTCTTGTAGGCGCAACCACAAGAGCGGGTCAGATTTCAGCGCCGCTGAGAGACCGTTTTGGCGTTATATTAAGACTTGAACTTTATTCAAACAGTGAACTGGCGCATATTGTAAAGCGTTCATCGTCAATACTTAATATACCTGTTGATGACGAGGGAGCACTGCAGATTGCCTCCCGTTCAAGAGGTACGCCGCGTATTGCCAACAGACTGCTTAAGCGCTCACGTGATTTTGCACAGGTAAAATATGACGGCGTAATAACTAAGCAGGCGGCGGATGAAGCCCTATCAAGTATGGAAATTGATCCTCTTGGACTTGACGCTATTGACAGACGGCTGCTTAGAACAATGATTAGAAATTATAACGGCGGTCCCGTAGGGCTTGAAACCATTGCCGCCGCAATCGGCGAAGAAGCGGTTACAATAGAGGATGTTTATGAACCGTATCTTATGCAAATTGGATTTTTGTCAAGAACCCCCAGAGGAAGATGCGTAACCCCTGCCGGTTATAAGCATCTCGGTATTGAATTTGAAGGTCAGCAGACCTTTTAGAAAGGAATATTTTTATGGGCAAATTGTTTGGAACTGATGGTGTAAGAGGAGTTGCTAACAAGGATTTAACAAACGAGCTTGCAATGAAAATAGGAGCTGCAGCTGCAGCTGTTTTGCTTAAAGAGGCCAAAAGTGCAAAGCCTACCGTTCTAATCGGCAAAGACACGAGAGCTTCGGGTGATATGCTTGAAGCTGCTCTTACTGCAGGACTTTGCTCTGTGGGATGCAACGTGCTTTCGGTAGGCGTTGTTCCTACACCTGCTGTTGCTTATCTTGTAGGACTTTATCAGTGTGAGGCAGGTATTATGATATCTGCGTCCCATAACCCCTGCGAGTATAACGGCATAAAGATTTTTCAAAAATCCGGCTATAAGCTTGATGACTCTATTGAAGATAAGATTGAGTCAATCATCCTTGATAATGCCGAGGATATTTCACTTAAAACAGGCGGCGGAGTGGGTAATAGACTTTACTGTAAAACTGCCGTAAAGGATTATGTTGACCACATTGTTTCAACGGCAAATGTTCGCTTTGACGGACTTACCATTGCCCTTGACTGTGCCAACGGCTCCGCATCAGTTTGTGCAAAGGATATTTTCACTTCTCTCGGTGCAAAATGCATTATGCTTTCTGATACACCGGACGGTACAAATATCAATAAAAACTGCGGCTCTACTCACCCTGAGGAGCTTATGGCGTTTGTAAAAAATGCCTCTCTTGATTTAGGTCTTGCCTTTGACGGCGACGCTGACAGAATGCTGGCTGTTGACGAAAACGGTGAGCTTGTTGACGGCGATAAGGTTATTGCAATCTGTGCTCTGCGGATGAAGAAAGAGGGCAGGCTCAATAAGAATACTGCAGTTGTTACCGTTATGAGCAATATGGGTTTTTTCAAATTCTGTGAAAAAGAGGATATAAACTGCTGTAAAACCGCAGTAGGCGACAGATATGTTCTTGAACGTATGCTCAGTGACGGATATAATATCGGCGGCGAGCAGTCGGGTCATGTTATTTTCCTTGATTATGCAACCACCGGCGACGGTGAGCTTTCCGGTGTTCAGTTAATAGAAACCGTTGTTAAAAGCGGTAAAAAACTGTCAGAACTTGCAAAAATTATGAAAGTTTACCCACAGGTGCTAATTAATGTTGAGGTAACGCCGCAGGGTAAAACGAAATACAATAATGACGAATATATAATCGCTGCCGTACAGAAAGCAGAAATGGAACTTATGGGAGACGGCAGAGTGCTTGTAAGGGTCAGCGGAACGGAACCTCTTGTAAGAGTAATGCTTGAGGGAAGCGATATTGACCATATTAGAAGGCTCGGCGAGGAAATTGCCGGCGTTGTAAAACAAAGATTAGGACAATATTAATATTATGAGATATTCAACTGAATGGAAAGATTATGAACTGATTGACTGTTCCGACGGCGAAAAGCTTGAACGTTGGACGAGAGAGATTCTTATACGTCCCGACCCACAGGTTATATGGAAAAGTGAAAAGGAAAATTCTCTTTGGTATCAGCCCTGCGCCAGATATGTCCGCTCACGAACAGGAGGCGGTAAATGGCAGACGTTTAAGCATATTCCTGCTGCGTGGCAGGTGCGCTATAAAGACTTGACCTTTAATATTAAAACTATGGGTTTTAAGCATACAGGTCTTTTTCCTGAGCAGGCGGTTAACTGGGATTTTACGAGAGAGGTTATACGTTCAAGCGGCAGGGACGATGTAAAAGTTCTGAACTTGTTTGCTTATACAGGCGCTGCCACGGTTGCATGCCTTAAAGAGGGCGCAAGCGTTGTACATGTTGATGCGTCAAGGGGTATGACTCAGTGGGCAAAGGAAAACGCTGCCGCTTCAGGCGTTCAGGACTGCGATGTGCGCTGGATAGTTGATGATTGTATGAAATTTGTACGCCGTGAAATCAGGCGTGAAAATAAATATGATATAATTATTCTTGACCCTCCGTCATATGGCAGAGGTCCTAAAGGCGAAATATGGCACATAGAGGACTGCCTTTATGATTTTATGAAAGACGTGCGCCGTGTTCTGTCTGACAACCCCATGATGGTTATGCTTAACTCATATACTACCGGGCTTTCGGCTTCGGTTATGAAATATATTCTTGATGATGTTATAACAAAAGATTTGGGTGGTACGGTCACCGCTGACGAGATAGGTTTGCCTGTAACGTCAAATTCGGGTGTTCTGCCCTGCGGCGCTACGGCAATTTGGATGAATAAGTAAATTATTGCGGATAATATGAATTTAATTGAATTTAGAAATGTGGATTTTTCTTATGTCGTTCAGGATGAAAATGACAATGATGTAAAAATCCCGGTGCTGAAGAATTTTAATCTGAATATTGAGCAGGGTTCTTTTACCGTAATTCTGGGTCATAACGGTTCTGGCAAATCAACCGTTGCAAAGCTTACAAATGGTATTTTGTTTGCTGACAGCGGCGAGGTTGTTGCCGACGGTATAACTCTTAAAGATGACGATACCGTATTTGACGTAAGATGTAATGTGGGTATGGTTTTTCAAAATCCTGACAATCAGATAGTATCGTCTGTTGTTGAGGAAGATGTTGCGTTCGGTGTGGAAAATCTGGGTATACCGTCAGATGAGTGCCGAAAGAGAGTTGATGAGGCGCTTAAAACAGTTGGTATGTACGATTACAGGCTTAAATCACCCTCAAAACTTTCTGGAGGTCAGAAACAGCGTGTGGCGGTAGCAGGTATTCTTGCTATGAAGCCTAAGTGCATTGTCCTTGACGAGCCTACCGCTATGCTTGACCCAAGCGGAAGAAAAGAAGTAATTGACACTGTTATGAAGCTTAACAGAGAAGAGGGCATTACTATTCTGCTGATAACGCATTATATGGATGAGGCGGTTAAAGCAGACCGTACCGTTGTTATTGATAACGGGCAAGTGGTTGCCGACGGCACTCCGTCACAGGTGTTTGCGGATGTGGATAAAATGAAATCCCTTCGCCTTGATGTTCCCCAGTCAACAGAGCTTGTATACAGGTTAAAACTTGATTCAAAAGATACTGTACTTGACGCTCAGCACTGCGCACAGCTTTTATATAAAACTTTGGAGGATTAAATTTTGGCTGTTTTGGTATGTGAAAATTTAAAATATCTTTACAGTGCAGGAACTCCCTATGAAACTGCGGCAATAGACGATATAAACATTGAAATTGAAAAGGGTGATATTGTCGGGGTAATCGGTCATACCGGCTCGGGAAAATCCACCCTTATTCAGCATCTTAACGGACTCCTTGAACCTCACAGCGGTAAAATCTTTTTTGGCGGCAATGATATATGGTCAAAAGAAAACAGAAAGAAAATCAGGAATGTCCGCTTTGCTGTGGGACTTTGCTTTCAATATCCCGAATATCAGATTTTTGAGGAAACGGTGTTCAGGGAAATTGCTTTCGGCCCTAAGCAAATGGGACTTGACGAAAACGAAATTAAAGAGCGTGTGTATGAAAGTATGGATTTTGTCGGAATACCGCGCAGTATGGAAAATAAATCGCCTTTTGACCTTTCCGGCGGTCAGAAGCGCCGTGTTGCAATAGCTTCAATAATTGCAATGAGGCCGGAGGTTCTTATACTTGACGAGCCCTGCGCAGGTCTTGACCCTCAGGGCAGAGATACAATATTAAAACTTGTAAAAGATTATCAGCATGCAGCAGGCAATACCGTAATCTTTGTTTCTCATTCTATGGAAGATGTAGCGGCTGTTGCAGGCAGAGTTCTTGTTCTCAATAAGGGCAGAGTAGCTATGTTCGGTAGTGTGGACAGTGTTTATTCACGTGCCGATGAATTGCGTGAAATGGGGCTTAACGTGCCCGAAATTACATCGGTATTTATTGAACTTAAAAATATGGGCGTTCCCTGTAAAACAAATATTTACACCGTGGAGCAGGGTGTTGCTGAATATAAGCGTCTGCTTTTGAAAAAGGGGGAATATTATGATATCTGATATTTCAATCGGTCAGTATTTCCCGGGTAATTCTTTTCTTCATAAAATGGACCCAAGAATGAAAATTGTACTTATTATTTTGTTTATGGTGTCAATTTTTATAGGCAAAAATTATTTTTGCCTCGGTATTGTTTTTGCAGTTTCCCTGATTACTGTATTGGCGTCCCGCATTAGCTTAAAAAGTATTTTGAAAAGCATAAAACCGCTTATTATAATTATTCTTTTTACAGGTCTGTTAAATCTGTTTTACGGTTCGGGAGAACCGCTGGTTAAATTCTGGATTTTTAAAATTACCGCAGACGGAATAAATAAAGCTGTGTTTATGGCTGCAAGAATTATAATGCTTGTGGTAATCGGTTCAATGCTTACATATACAACAACTCCCACAGCCCTTACCGATGCTATGGAATCTCTTATGAAACCGCTTAAAGTATTTAAGGTTGATGTTCACAGTATAGCAATGACAATGACTATTGCTCTGCGTTTTATCCCTACTCTTACAGAAGAGGTTGACAAAATAATGTCGGCACAAAAATCAAGAGGTGCAGATTTGGAATCCGGCGGGCTTATAAAACGAGCAAAGGCTATTGTGCCTATTATCATTCCTCTGTTCATATCCTCTTTCAGACGTGCAAATGAACTTGCTTATGCTATGGAATGCCGTTGTTACAGAGGCGGAAGCGGCAGAACGAAAATGAAGATTATGAAACTGCACTCTGGGGATTATGTGTGCGCCGTAATTTTCATACTGTATTTTGTTGGCATAATAGTAATTAATCATTTTGCAGGTGCGGTAATATGAAACGACTGCTTATCACAATAAAATATGACGGCTCCGCTTATCACGGATGGCAGGTGCAGAATAATGCTCTCACCGTGCAGGAGGTGTTCCAAAATGCCGTAGAAAAGGTGTTTTCCTCCCGTCTTGACGTTAAGGGTTGTTCAAGAACGGACAGCGGAGTTCATGCAAATATGTACTGTCTTACTATTGATACTGATATGAATATTGATAATACAGGCGTCATAAGAGCGCTGAATACACATCTGCCGAAGGATATTGCCGTTACCGGATGTAAAGAGGTAAGATATGATTTTCATCCACGGTATGACTGCCTTGGTAAGCGTTATGTGTATAAACTTTATAATGCGCAAATCAGGGACCCGTTTCTTGAAAAATACACTTATCATTACAGAAGAAAAATTGACGCCGAATATCTTGATAAAGAAGCAAAGGCTTTTTTGGGACAACACGATTTCAAAGGCTTTTGTTGTATTAAATCTGATGTGGAGGATACGGTGCGCAATGTTAAAAACTTTGATGTAAAGCGTGACGGCGATATGATTTATTTTACCGTAGAGGCTGATGGTTTTCTCTATAATATGGTACGTATTATGGTGGGCACTCTGCTTTTTGTCAGCGAGGGTAAAATTAAGCAGGGCGAGCTAAAAAATATTATTGACAGTATGGACAGAACCAAGGCAGGCAAAACTGCGCCGCCTCAGGGTCTGTATTTAGATGAAGTAATTTATACGGAGTAATTTATGGCTTCCAATGAGAGAGAAAACAAGCGCCGTGAAAAACAGCGCAAAAAAGAAGAAAGAGTTAAAAAGATAATATGGGCAGTGCTGATTGTTGTAATCATTGTTCTTTTGGGTATGAGAATTGCGGAAATTGACTTTGCCGATATAAAGAACCATTTTACCGATGAAAATGGTAGATTTACAATTTCACAGTCTGCTGATACTGACGCATATCCCTATAATCTTGATTCATCGTCCGATGTCAGCGTTGCATCGGTTAATGATAAGCTTAATATACTTACTGATACATCTTATACTGTGCTTAATCCGTCCAATGCCAAAGCACTTTATACTTTTGACCACGGATATGCAAATCCCGTGCTGAAGTACGCAGGAGGTTACACTTGTTTGTTTGACCAGGGAGCAAGCAGGCTTCGCCTTGATACAAACAGCGAAAATATTTATGAAACTAATACGGAAGAATCCGTTTTAGCTGCCGATGTTGCAAAAAACGGCACCGTTATATATGCCCAGTCTGCCGGAGGTGCAAAATCCACTGTGTGCGTTATGAATAAATCTCTTGAAAAAACAATGTCATATACCGTAACCGAGGGATATGTTGTAAGCATTGCCATAGATTCAAGCAGTAAAAAATTTGCATGGGCTGTAATCAATTCACAAAATGCACAGCCTGTTACAACTGTTTATACAATGAATGCCGGCGACGAAAAGCCTAGAAAGAGTTTTGATTTTAAAAATACATATCCTATTGATTTACATTACTGCTCCTCGTCACTGTATTTTGTCGGCGATAACTGCGTAAGTGTTATTAAGTCACAGAATAAAATTGTAAGCGTGTTTAAACAGGGAAGCGTTAATACAGTTTGCTATAACTACAATAAATCGGATGAACTTGTTTACGTTTATTCAAAATACAGTGAAGCGTCAAACAATATCGCCGCCTGTGTTAGTTCTTCCGGCAAGGTCAAAACCACTGTTAATCTAAATCAAAAGGCAAAATACGTTACCGCTTCTTCAAGAGAAATGTGCGTACTTTTCTCCGATAAAATTGCCTGCTATTCTCTTGGCAGCGGCAAACTGAAATCAACCGTTACCTGCGACGATACAGTTAACAGTGTAAATAAAATGTCATCAAAACTGTTTATCCAAAAACAACAGATTATTGAGGAATATAATGAAAAGTAACGGGGTGATATAATTGACGATTTTTAATTATACCTTAAACTATGTTGATATTATCCTGTCGGCAATAATTATTCTTTATTGCTTTGTGGGGTATAAAAACGGATTATTAATTACAATACTTAATTTTATAAAATATTCTGTGGGATTTTTTATTTCGTTTTATGCGGGAAGTAATTTTTCACAGCCGGTATACAATTCGTTTATTAGACCCCGTGCTGAAAAAATAATTGCTGATAATATTGGAAAGGATGAAAACAGTCTTTCAAATTATCTGAATGAAGAGCTTTCCTCCCTGCCTGAAATTCTGAAAGGCGAAATTGATTTGTCGGTGCTTAAAAATTCCGGCGGTTCCCTGCATGATAGCGTTATGAATTCAATAGTTGACCCTGTTTTGCTCACTATTACAAAAATATTGATTTTTGTTGCCGTTTTGCTTATTTTCTTTATTATCGCAGGTATAATTATTCATTGTGTTAAGAAAAAAGAAAAGAAAAAAGATTCATCGCCTCTTAAAACAACCAATAAAATTTTGGGTGCGATGATAGGTTTGTTAAAAGGTTTGATACTTGTGCTTGCAATTACAGCCGTTTTAATGTATATTGTTAATTTGAACGATGATTATACATCAGCCAATTCTTTCTTAACTGAAGCGTCCGAAAGCACAGTGCTTCGCTTCTTTGATGAAATTAATCCGTTTAATGCCGTTACGAGGAGACTTATATAATGAGTAAATTTAAGGACAATGTAAAAGATTTGTTTGAAAACTGGAATACTATTCCCAACTGGTTGTGTTTTTTGAGAATAGCCCTTATTCCGGTGTTCACCGTTATGTTTATTAAAGAACAGTATGTTGCGGCATTTATTACTATGATAATCGCCGCTCTTACCGATGTGTTTGACGGTAAAATTGCCAGAAAATTTAATATGGTGTCAAATCTCGGTAAAATTCTTGACCCCATTGCCGACAAGCTTTCCCAGATTGCAATAGTAATTATTCTGCTTTATAAATTCTGGGACGGTCCGCTGAAATATGTTTTGTTTTTGTTTATACTTAAAGAGGGTATAATGATAATCGGCGGCGCAATTCTGCTTTCAAAGGGATTAAGACCTGTTGCCGCAGAAATCTGGGGCAAGCTTGCAACAGTAGTTTTTTATACATTTATGATTACTATTATTGCTGTTGGTCCCGGCGGTGCATTGGTGGGCGTTTGGATTTTCAAGGAACTTCCAAATGCAGCTGTAACCTCTATGGTCGTTGTTTCCGCAGTGCTTGCTTTTGCCTCTCTTTTCGGTTATGCACCGGGATTTCTTAAACAAATAAAAGAAAATAAACAGAATAAAAATTCTAATACAAATAAAGAATAAACTAATTACCAAGGAGTAGTTTTATTAATGAAACAACAAATGTGTTCCCGCTGTGGCGAAAGACCGGCGGTGGTTTTTGTACAAAGAGTTGAAGGCGAAAATGTTACCCCCGAGGGATATTGCATTAAATGCGCCAAAGAACTTAATATCGGTCCTGTAAAGCAAATGATTGACAAACTGGGAATTACCGATGAAGAGCTTGAGGCGGCGTCCGAGCAAATGAATATGTTTATGGAAAATATGGACGATTTTGATTTCGGCGATTTGGGTGGAATGTTTAATCCCGATAACTCTGACGGCGCACAGACTATGCCTTTTGCAAATCTTTTCGGCGGCGCTAATGACAGTGCTGATGATACCGATACTGACGAAAAGAACGGCAAGGGTTCAAAGAAACGTCAGAAGCGTTCAAAAAGAAACGCTCAGGACGATACACGCAAGTTTTTGAACACTTACTGTAACAATCTTACCCTGCGTGCCAGAAACGGCAAAATTGACAATATAATCGGCAGAGAAACCGAAATTGCAAGAACTATTCAGATTCTTTGTCGCCGTACTAAAAATAATCCCTGCCTTATAGGCGAGCCAGGCGTTGGTAAAACCGCCATTGCTGAGGGTCTTGCTATACGCATCGCAAAGGGTCAGGTTCCTGCACGACTTGCTGATAAGGAAATTTATCTGCTCGATTTAACTGCACTTGTAGCAGGCACCCAGTTCAGAGGTCAGTTTGAGGGCAGAATTAAAGGACTTGTTGACGAGGTGAAAAAAGAGGGAAATATTATCCTCTTTATTGACGAGGTGCATAATCTTGTGGGCACCGGCGACAGCGAGGGTACTATGAATGCCGCCAATATTCTGAAACCTGCTCTTTCAAGAGGTGAAATTCAGGTTATCGGCGCAACTACTTTTAATGAGTACAGAAAATATATAGAAAAGGATGCGGCCCTTGAACGCCGTTTCCAGCCTGTTAAGGTTGAGGAGCCGTCAATAGACGACGCCTACCGTATGCTTTTGGGTATCAAGAATTATTACGAGGATTATCATAAGGTACAGATTAACGATACCCTCGTTTATAAAGCGGTAACAATGTCTGAAAGATTTGTTACAGACAGATATCTGCCCGATAAGGCTATTGACCTGCTTGACGAGTCCTGCACCGCTGCAAACCTGCGCAACCCTGCAATTAGCCAGTGTCAAATGATGACTCAGCGAAAAGAAGATTTGCTTACTCGTATAGATTCCCTTTCCGAGCCAGAGGAGGGCAGTGAAATAGATTATGAACTTATCAGTAAATTAAAATCAGAGCTTATTAATATTGATGAAAAACTGCCCGAAGTCCAGGAAAAGGCAAAGAATAATCAGGTGCTTGAATCCGATTTGGCAAAGGTAATTTCTGTATGGACCGGTATTCCCGCATCAAAAATTGAGCAGGGTGATATTAAAAAACTTGCCTCTCTTGAAGATGACCTTAAAAAGCACATTATCGGACAGGATACCGCTATTGAAAAGGTAGCAAACGCAGTAAGACGCGGCAGGGTTCAGATAAGCCCCAAAAAGCGTCCACAGTCCTTTATATTTGTAGGACCTACCGGTGTTGGTAAAACTGAGCTTGTAAAACAGCTTGCCGACAATCTCTTTGATTCTCCGGAAACGCTTATAAGACTTGATATGAGCGAATATATGGAAAAATTCAGCGTGTCAAGAATTATCGGTTCTCCTCCGGGATATGTTGGATATGATGAGGCAGGTCAGTTAACCGAAAAAGTGCGTCGTAAGCCTTATTCTGTTATCCTGTTTGACGAAATAGAAAAGGCGCACAAGGATGTCCTTAATATTCTTCTTCAGATTCTTGATGAGGGAAGAATTACGGATGCACAGGGCAGAACGGTTAATTTTGAAAATACCGTTATTATAATGACTTCTAACGCCGGTTCATCCGATCAGAATACTCTTGGATTTAATAAATCAGAAAATGATATTACAAGGGAAGTTACTATGAAAGCCCTTGAAAGATTTTTGCGTCCTGAATTCCTCGGAAGAGTAGATGAGATTGTAATATTCAATCAGTTAACCTTTGATGATTTCCAGAAAATTTCACGTCTTATGGTTGATGAACTTGTTGATTCTCTTAAAGATAAGGGCATTGATTTGGTATATGACGATACGGTTTGTGTATATCTTGCTAAGAAGGCATACGGATCAAAGAAGAATGCAAGGGGACTTCGTGATGCCGTTCGCCGTGAGGTAGAGGAAAAACTGGCAAATGCTATTGTGTTTAATCAGGATAAAGAGATAAAAATGTTTTCTCTGATGGCAGAAGATGAAATAAAAATCAAAATTAATTAAAAAAACTCTTGACAGTTCAGCGCACATTGGTTATAATAATGTGCGTTGTGAAATGCGGGTGTAGTTCAATGGTAGAATCTCAGCCTTCCAAGCTGATTGCGTGGGTTCGATTCCCATCACCCGCTCCATATGCGCTGTTAGCTCAGCTGGATAGAGCAACTGCCTTCTAAGCAGTAGGCCGGAGGTTCGAGTCCCCCACAGCGCGCCACATTTTTATTGCAGACTTTCAATGCTGTATATATGGTGGGATTGGCCTAGTTGGTTAGGGCGCCAGTTTGTGGCACTGGAGGTCATCAGTTCGACTCTGATATCCCACCCCACGCTTTTGGGGAGTAGCCAAGCGGTAAGGCAACG
>CAYXLH010000034.1:0-20385 GCA_964465835.1 uncultured Bacteroides sp.
ATGGTACCTGTTGCTGGGAAATATTGGCACGTACAAACAAATCGCAGAAATAATTTACGCTCAAAAACAGAATTACTGAAACAGAAATTGAAACGATTATAACTCTTGCTTTTCTGCCATTGCGCTTTAAATTTTTGTTTGCAAGCTCGCCCTCATAACCAAAAATCTTACGTATTATCGGTGACGATTTTACCTTTTTGCTTTTTATTTTTATATCTTTGCTCTGGCGTATTGCTTCAATAGGAGTAATTGCAGAGGCTTTTTTTGCAGGAATAAATGAACTAATAAATATTGTCAGCAGGCTGAAAATCACAACGCCGATAACCACAAATGGTGATACTACAACTTTCATACTAAGAGAAGCGCTGTCTGCAATCATACCAGTATCAACAATTCTGTCACCTAAAACTTTAAGGGTAATAGAAATACCGATAATACCTGCCGCCATACCAACAGGAATACCAACTGCTCCCATTGCAAGACCTTCAAAATAAACGGAGCGTTTTTTCTGTATTTTTGTTGCTCCGACTGAAGCAAGCATTCCCAGATATCTAGTTTTTTCGGACAAAGACATACCGAAAGCGTTATAGATAAGCATAATCGACGCAATCATTATTATAAAAAGAATTACACACACCATCGGTATCATAGTTTTTGCAGTATCAGAATCCTTTGAAATTGCAAGCTTTGACGCCAGATACTCGGAATTATAACTGACAACATCACCGTTATCCAAATCTTTTTCGCTAATTCCGATATTTATTAATATATCTTTAAGGTCGTTAAGGGCGTTCGGAGTAACCTTGGCAAGTTCAATATAAGCATCGCATCCTGCGGTTTCTTTGGGTTCTAACACTCTTATTATACCGTAATTTTTAGTGGGATTATTAGAATGCGTAACCGCAGTTATTTTACATTTAAGATTCTTATTAAACTCAAATTTTTCATTTGGCTGAGCAGAACCGGATATGTCAAATTTTTCTCCGTCTTCGGTGATATAACGTGTACCTGCTTCAAAAACAACCGTATCGCCAATTTTCCAGTCAAGATTATTTTTTTTGATATACGCTTCATCAACTGCGATTTCATTTGAATTTTTCGGCAGTTCTCCGTCAAAGCCTTTCAAAACCTTTTGGTTAAGATTGTTATAATCGCCGTAGTAAATATCGCCCGTGGAATAATTACCATTGGCATTTTTAATTTTAAAAGAGTTTTCTCCGGGTGTGTCTGAACGTGAATACCCGACTCTTACCAGTTCATCCGTACTGTTTAATTTTTTCTGTTGTTCTTCGTCTGTATTATATACTACTGCGTGCCAGTTTCCTGTAGAATAAATTTCAGCTCCGCCGAAGAAGTTCATAAACGAAGCAAAACTGACAAATACAGCCGTTATCATAGCAACTGAAACAGCTATACCGAGAACTGTTACCACCGTTCTGCGTTTATTTTCTTTAAGATGGCGCAGAGTTAATTTATTAACTATGTTCAATGCATCTGCACCTCGTCTCTTACAATTTTGCCGTCCTCAATAGATATAATTCTGTCGGCTGAAAGAGCGATGCGCTCATCATGAGTAATAATTATAACCGTTTGATTATATTCTTTATTGAAGTATCTCAAAAGATTAACAATGTCCTTTGAATTTTCACTATCAAGATTGCCGGTAGGCTCATCCGCCAGCATAATTGCGGGGTTATTAATCAAAGCTCTGCCTATTGATACTCTCTGCTGCTGACCGCCTGAAAGCTGATTAGGCAAATGCCCTACCCTTTGAGTCAGTCCGAGCCTTTTGAGCAAATCATTAACAATTCTTTTGTCCGGCTTTCTGCCGTCAAGAAGAAGAGGCAGGGTAAGATTTTCCTCAACAGTCAGAATAGGTATCAAATTGTAAAACTGATAAACAAGACCTATCTGACGGCGGCGGAAAATTGCAAGTGCAGTTTCGTCCAGTTCTGAAATATTTGTATCGTCAATAATAACGCTGCCCGATGTTGCCTTATCAACACCTCCCAGTATATGAAGCAGAGTTGACTTACCAGAACCTGACGGTCCTATTATTGCTACAAACTGTCCTTTCTCGACGCTGAAAGAAACATTATCAAGGGCTTTTACCTGTGTTTCACCTTTGCCGTAGATTTTAGATAAATTTTTGATTTTTAAGATTTCCATATCTTTATCTCCTTTCGCAACTGTGAGTATAAGCCCTCAAGCTTACTATTAAGTGACTTTTTTATAACAATTTTGTCACACAACGCCCTTATAAAACTTTATTACAAATTCAGTACCACTACCTTTTTCACTTGATACTTCTATGACTGCATTCTGCTTTGCAAGAAGTGATTTTGAAAGGGCAAGACCGATGCCGACGCTATCTTTTGTGGCATTTGAGCCCTGATAAAATCTGTCAAAAATGTGAGGCAGTTCATCATTTCCTATTCCCTCGCCTGAATCCTTTATCATCAGCGAATCATAGAGAAGATTACGCTTTGTCCTGATAAACAGATTTCCGTTTTCAGGTGTATGTTCAACGGAATTTTTGATTATATTCTGCACTGCTTCAACGCTCCAGTTTTTATCACCTGTAAAAGTGAAATTATCAATATCTTTTTCAAGTGTAATTGATTTAATATCAATGGTATATAAAAATGGTTTCAGCGCCTCGTCAATAACATCTTCGGCTGGCACCGATTCGCTTTTCATTTCAATAGTGCCGGCGTCAAGCTTGGACAATTTAAGGAGCGTTTGAATAAGCCACCTCATTTTTTCACATTGCGATTCAATGATTTTAACAAAATTGTTTCTCTTTTCAGGTGAACTTTCTTCTTTAATCAAGTCGGTAATTATCATTACAGAAGTCAGTGGAGTTTTAAGCTGATGAGAAATATCAGCTAGTGCGTCAGCTAAGTATAGCTTGTCTTTTTTCAGCATATCATTTTGAGAGCGAAGCAGAACAATTACTTTATAAAGATTATTCTGTAAAATTGACAATTCTCCTTCGGTGTTGCTGTTGATATCAAGATTATAATTTCCGGCACAGACAAGTGATAAATAGTCGTTTAATTCATTAATCTTTTTATATCGTTTATATGTACTAAATGCGCATACTGCGCTTACTGTCAAACCGCATATAAGACAAAAAAGTGCGCAGATTTTGCTAAAAAACAGACACAGCACACATAACACTGCCGTTATCAACAAACTAATTACAATCTGTTTTCTTATTTCACTGAATTTCATTGCACAATATACCCCAATCCTCTTACAGTTTTGATAAATTCCGGCTTAGTCGGGTCATCTTCAATTTTATCACGCAGACGTTTTATATAAACAGTCAGCGTATTATCATTTACAAAATCACCTGCTACATCCCAGATATCCTCAAGCAGTTTTGTACGAGAAAGCACCACGCCTTTATTATTGATAAAAGTAAGCAAAAGCCTGTATTCCATAGCGGTTAATATAATCTCTTCGCCGTTTTTGAAAACCCTTGCTTCGTTTGTATTAATTTTTAAAGTGCGGATATTTATAATTCCATCGGCAGTTTCCTTGTTGTATCGGCGCAAAACAGATTTAATTCTTGCAGTAAGTTCTTTCACACGAAAGGGCTTTGAAATATAATCATCGGCGCCAAGCTCAAAGCCCATAACCACGTTAACCTCATCATCATAAGCTGTTAAAAAAATAACCGGGTAGTCACCTTTTGATTTTACCATTTTACATATATCATATCCTGAACCATCCGGCAGCGTCAAATCAAGAATGTAAAGTGAAAAATCGTTATTATTTATAATTTCTTGCGCTTCTTTAATCGTCTTTGCAAGAGTAACATCATAGCCCTCGTTTTTCAAAGAATAAGTCAGACCGAGAGCTATTGCACCGTCATCTTCAAGAAGAAAAATTTTCATATTTCCGCTTCCTTTCAACCTTTTTTATATTCTACCATACCATATATAAAACTTCCATTACAAAATTGTCACATTAAAACCGCCCTTACGGTTTGTAAGAGCGGTTTGATATTAATATCTGTAATTGTAGCCGTCACATCGTTTGAGGAGTTCATCCCATCTGCGGTCAACTTCTTTTTGGAAAGTTTCAATCATCCACTCGTTGCCGGGCTTGAACATATGCTTAAATCTGCCCTGTTTAACAAGCCATTCCTCAATAGGAACATACTTCTTCGGCTCATAATTAAGAATCCATCTGCCGTCAACGACCTCAAACAAAGGCCAATAACGTGTTTCAACAGCGAGCTTGCATATTTCCATAATATTATATGTAGGATATCTCCAACCTCTGGGACATGGAGCCATAATATTAAGAAATGCTGCGCCTTTTGTGTAAATAGCTCTTTCGGACTTGCAGTGCAAATCTCTGAAATTCTGAACAAAAGTAGTCTGTGCAACGTAAGGAACCTGATGTTCTGCTATGATTGCAGCCAAATCCTTGCGGTACTGAATTTTACCGTTGGAATTTTTGCCGACAGGAGTAGTTGTAGTATCTGCAAACATAGGCGTAGCTGAAGAACGCTGGATGCCGGTGTTCATATATGCGCCGTTATCGTAGCACACATAAACCATATCGTGTCCTCTTTCCATTGCGCCGGAAAGTGACTGGAAACCGATATCATAAGTACCGCCGTCACCGCCGAAAGTAATAAACTTATAAGTGTCGTCAATTTTGCCCTTTCGCTTTAACACGTTATAAGCGCCCTCAACGCCTGCCATAGTTGCGCCGGCATTTTCAAAGGCATTATGGATATATGAATCCTTATAAGCGGTATAGGGGTACATAAATGTTGAAACCTCAAGACAGCCTGTTGCATTGCCAACAACAGCCTTATCGCCGGGATGAATTGCTTTAAGCACATTTCTTACTGCTATTGTACCGCCGCATCCTGCACACATTCTGTGTCCGCCGGCAAGACGGTCTTCTCTTGATACAAATTCTTTAAAGTCGTACATTTTCACCCCTCCTTATTCTCTTACGCCCATATAACGATAAGGATTTTCAACCTTGCCGTCAGCGGTAATTTTTTCAAGTTCGTGATAGATATTTTCCATATCCTCAACCTTTACGTCACGTCCGCCCAAACCGTAAACATAGTTTACTGCAAGGCAGTCGGATTTAGCTCTGTAAAGAGCGGTTGTTACCTCTGCGCCCAAAGGACCGCAGGAATCGTTATAAGATTCTGTTCTGTCCATAATTGCAACAGCTTTTATATTTTTAAGAGCTTCGGCAATTTCCTCTGCAGGGAATGGACGGAAAAGTCTGATTTTAATAAGTCCTGCTTTAACACCCTGCTCTCTGAGCTTATCAACAGCGTCCTTTGTTGTACCGGCTGCAGAGCCGATGATTACTACTGCATAATCTGCGTCGTCCATTTTGTATTCTTCAAAAAGTCCGTACTTTCTGCCGGTAATTTTTTCGTATTCCTTTGCGACTTCAAGAACAACTGCTTTTGCATTTTTCAGTGCCTGCGCCTGTGCTCTTTTAGCCTCAAAATAATAGTTTGTAACGCTGTAAGGACCTACTGCCATAGGACATTCGGAATTAAGGAGATAATTTTCGGGATTGTACTCACCAACAAAATTTTTAACATCCTCATCCTCGTTAAGTACAATATTCTCAACGGCGTGAGAAGTAATAAAACCATCCTGACAAATCATTACGGGAAGCTTAACATCCTTATGCTCACCGATAGGATAAGCCATACAGAGATTATCATAAACTTCCTGATTATTTTCAGCGTAAATCTGAATCCATCCCGAATCCCTTGCACCCATTGAATCAGAGTGATCGCAGTTAATATTAATAGGACCTGAAAGCGCTCTGTTTACAAGGGTAAGAACAATCGGAAGTCTGTTGGAAGCGGCGAGGTAAAGTTCCTCCCACATAAGAGCCATACCTGCGGAAGATGTGGCGGTAACAGACCTTGCGCCTGCCGCCTCAGCGCCGATTACTGCTGACATTGCAGAATGCTCACTTTCAACAGGAATAAATTCACTGTCAACTTTACCATTGGCAACAAGCTTTGAAAAATACTGGGGTATTTCAGTAGATGGCGTAATAGGAAAAGCCGCCATTACGTCAGGATTAATCTGACGGAGAGCCTCGGCAACTGCTTCGTTACCGCTTAATCTGTCTTTTCTTGCCATATTACTTTACCCCCTTCATAGTAAGCGCATCCTTAGGACAGGTTTTTACACATATACCGCATCCCTTGCAATGCATATAATCAAGCGGACCTCTTTTGCCGTCAATAACGGTGATTGCGCTGTCAGGACAAACAGGAACGCACATAAGGCAATGTATACAAAGTTCCTCGTTAATCAAAGGTTTTGTGCTTGCCCACTCGCCCGTATTAAATTCTTCTGATGTCTTTTCGCCGTAAATCTGCATACCCTCGGTAAGGTCGCTCCATTTACAATCAAGACCCAATTTAGTCAAATCAGAACTCATTGTACTTCCTCCTTATTTTACCTCGTCAAAAGCCATTTTAAGAGCGTTCATATTACCCTCAATAACTTCAGGCTTTGATGAAAATTTATGCTGGAAAGACGCTTCCATTTCTTTAAAGAAAGTATCTTTATCCATTACACCCGAAACCTTAACAATTGCGGCAAGCATTGGAGTATTCGGAAAATATCTGCCCAGGCATGCAACGGACACCTTGCGTGCGTCTATTGTATACAATCTGCCTTTATAGCCACAAAGCTTCTTTTCTATGTATTCACGGGGCTTGCCTGTGTTAACAACAATAGCACCATCCTCGCTTAATCCGTTGGTTACATCAACAACGTCTAAAAGTCCTTCATCTACTACAACAACAAAATCAGGATCATAAATATTTGAATGAACTCTAATTTCCTGTGAGCTGATTCTGTTATATGCGGTAATTGGTGCACCCATTCTTTCAGGACCGTATTCGGGAAAGCCCTGAACATACTTGCCCGTTTTAAAAGCAACGTCCGCAAGAAGCAAAGCTGCGGTTTTTGCGCCCTGTCCGCCTCTACCGTGCCAGCGGATTTCAACTGTGTCTTTCATTCAAGTTACCCTCTTTCTTACAAAATAATAAAATAACGCCTCTCAACCATTAAAGGTCAAGAGGCGATAATAAATACCGTGGTACCACTCTTATTCATCATAAAGATGCACTTCATACACTATCATGTACTATCCGGTAACGGCGGAAGCCGTATGTGCTTACTGAATTTGGGCACATCTGCTCAGAGAGGATATCCTGCATCTCACCGTATGACCTTGCACCAACCGGTCACTCTCTGAAATCAACTTGATACAGGCGTTGTTCTCGTCAACGCATTTAAAATATTGTAAATATTATAATAATCAAAAATAAATTTGTCAATAGAATTTTATAATTTTGTTATTAAGTCGTCAAAATCCAATTCTCGGCTGTTATCTCTATTATTGCAGTTTGATTTATAGGCATTAATAATTTTCTTAGCGTCATCTTTTTTTACAACATTATGATACTGACTGAGCATTTCACTTTCACTCATATCCTCTGTTGTTAAATAACCTGTATTAATGTTCCACACAATTAGATATGGATATGACTCATCCAAGATATGAGAATTATTAAAATCCGTCACATCTAATGTATACTCACTCCAAGCATTTTCTTTTTCATTTTGACTGTATTCATCGCCGCAGTCTATGATTTCTCTGTATTCTGAGAAATCCTCAATCATACTGCTTGAAAAAGTATTTCCGTCAAATTTATATTCCATTACATTAAGAGTGTAGTAATACCAAAACATAGATCCTTCGGGATAACCATCATAGTCGTTTAAATAATTGTTATCCAATGTTTTGGAACAGAACATTAATTTTCTTGAATCATCCTCTTTGGGCAGAATCGGAAACGTTGCGTTTTCGCTGTCGCCATCTACTTGTGCATTAACATATTTATTTTTGCCGACATCAAAATAATAAAGGTTTGATATATATGGAATACCAGCCTTGCCTACGTGACAACAATAGGTTATTTCAGGTATGTCATCATCATTCATATCAATAAGTTCAATACTCACACTTGTATCATAAGAAGAAAATCCGTATTTGGGGAAATTATAAATAAGTTCCACGGCAGCATTTGCCCAGTCGGGCGTTTTGTTTTTGGTAGTTGTGACGGTTGTTTTTTCGGTTATCGGCTCAGTAACTTCATCGTACTCACTGTAGTACATACCAGGAATATACTCAATAGGGTCTGGGCATTTGCCCTCATCATCCGGTACAAATTCAATATAAATTGAATCATCACGAACAGTATAATTTCTGATAATTCCGTTTTCTTTTTGTTCTTTCAGGTATTTCTCCTGCTTTTCAAAAAGAATAGGTATTTTCTTTTCGGGGATTTTACCACCATCTTCATAAAAATCCTTTTCTATATCCCTTAAGCCGTCATTGATTTGGGTGTACTCAACAGAATAATAGCTGTTATATGTATTATAAGTGTCGCCGTTGTTGGAATTAAGTGCAATTACAGCTACTGTTATAATAAGTATAAGAATAATAATTCCTGCTGTAACGCCTATAATTATAGGAATTTTATTATTCTTTTTAGATGATTGAGGCGAACCCTGAGGATATCCTTGCTGATAAGGATTATTCCCCTGCTGATACTGATTTAACTGACCATTAGAATGGTTAAAATTACTATCCATATTTATACTCCCAACATATTATGATATTTCAACAAGTTTTTTATAGCTGTTAAATTTATACTGATCTTTGGTGCTGTCATATTTGTAACTATCAACAAATATTCCGGTTTTATAAAATCCTAAACTTTCCCCTGCAGTATTATACTTCTTCCTGTAACTTTCATAATTCAATTTTGAATTTCTTACAGCCGCAAATGCATTTCCTGCACCGGTTCCTGTTGTTAGATATATTTTACCACCGGAAACAATCAAATCGTGAATAGGCTCGTCAATGGTAAATCCCATAACCCAAACTGATTTTTTAGGAGAAGAAACATTAATCTTTTCAACGCCGCATTTATAATAACTTGGCTCATACTCAATGTACAGGGTACTTCCCTCCATACCCAATATATGTCTGTTTTTAAGGTCTGAAAGCAATCTTGTTTTTATATTTTTTGAAATATCATATTGGTATAATGATTCATTTTTTATGTAATATGCTTTACTATTATATGTATAGATATGTCCGTCAATATTATCATCAACTTTTATTGTGTTATTTCCGTTTAAATCGTCCATATACGTTTTTGATTCGGTAATCGTATAATGCTCTTGTTCCTGTTCCGTAATAGTATAAATAATTTTATTTCCATCTATAATGAAACTGCATCCATACGAATAATTAGACGTATTATCAGGAAATGCGACTATATTAATTTTGTTCGTACCATCAAGGTTACATCTTTTAATGTAATGGTTATCAGTATCAACATAAAAAATGTATTTGTCTGTAACAGCCAAATTTATGCAATCACCATAATAACCATTATATGTTGTAATCTTTTTAGCAGATTTATTTATTGATGATGAAATATAAATATTACCGTTTCTGGCATATACAAATTTATTTTTGCAATAATTATAATCTGTATAATTCTGCATATTGTATTGTGCCTTTTGAGAATCATATTTTGATGCTTTTTTCGTTTTTGCACTTACATATGAGCTTGCGTTTCCGGTAACCTTTCCATTCGTATATGCTCTTACTTTGTAATAATATGTTTTATTTGAAGAAAGAGCTGTGTCTGTTTTTGAAAGTGTACTTCCCTTAGCAACATCAGCAACCTTTTTATATGTGCCGGATTTTGAAGCGGAACGATAAAGGTAATATCCCGATGCACCCTTAACCTGTTTCCAGCTAACTTTTATTGAACTTGAACTAACTGCGCTTGCTTTAACGCCCGTTACTTTTGGGGTTTTACTTACAGTATATGTTTTTTTACTTGTCGAACTATTAACATATCCGCTTTTCTTAGCGTAAGCATATATTGTCTTTTTTGATGTAATTTTAAAAGGATCGGTGTATTTCTTATATTTGCCGTCTTTACTTGTTTTGTAATAAATTACAGCACCTTTAGTCGTTGAAGATAATGATATCTTTTTACCGCCGATATAATTCTTTGAGGTTATCTTAGGAGCAGCAACTTTAGTAACGCTGACTTTTTTAGATGCGGTTGAACTGTTTTTATATCCGCTTTTCTTTGCATATGCATAAATTGTTTTAGTAGATGTAAGTTTAAAAGCCTTGGAATACTTTTTATACTTACCGTTCTTGCTTGTTTTATAATATATGGCGGATTTTGAAGTCTTTGAGGTAATTGAAACAGTTTTACCTCCGGAAACGTTTTTATAACTGATAACAGGAGTTTCACATTTTTTTGTACAGCTGACATATTTTTTTAAAAGATCTGAATTTGACTGATTTCCGTAAATATCTGTGGCAACTGCATAAACATAATATTCCTCTGATTTAGTGGCAGAATCAAACACATATGTATACGTATCTCCGTTTTTGGCTGCATTTGCCTCAATCATCTTAAAGCTATTGTCATTGGGCAGATAAATCCTAAAGGAAACATTATCAACGCCTGAATCGTCAGTAACATTACATAAAACTTTAAAGCCTTTATTAGTAACATTTGAAATACTGATATTACTAAATACAGGCGGCTGTGTATCGGTAAAGAAATAATTATAATTGTTGTTTCTATATACGGTAAGTCCGTGATTAGCAGTACAGTTAAGCATATTTGCCAAATTATCGTAATTATATTTTTTTAAGCAAATCTTGGCGTTATTAAGGGAATTGCCGTAATGATAAAATGTAACACCGGTTTCGTCTGAAGAATATACAGTTGCGGTATGCACAGTATTATAATTAGAACCTGCTCTCCAATACATCTGCACAACATCACCGGGTTTTGATAAATTATAAAACAAATTATACAGAGACTGTGAAGTAACAGAATTATATGTCATAGTATTATGTATAGGACTCCAATTATTATTAGCATAAAATTCATAATTGGTAGGGAAAGTGGTCGGAAGATAACATCCAAACATATAATATGCAACTTTATTTGCAAATCCTTTGCATTGATAGGCGCCATTTGTTGAACCGGAGTATCCATCTTCATCAGGGCGAAAGCCTTCGGTTGACATCATTTGATCAAATTTTGATTTAGCCAGATTATTATCCGCCGCATAAACATTTGACGAAATCAACAGACAATTCAAGAATAATGATAATGTTAATACAAGACTAATAATTTTCTTCATAGCTATTCCCCTTCAAAGTTAAATTTTATGCCTTTATTATAATGGAAATCAAGCGTAAAAGGTCGCGCACAAGGCGACATTTTACTGAAATATTATATATGGTAAATAACAGAAAAGTCAATACTCCGGAAACAAAAAACAGCCATCCGAGGGTGAAAAGCTCGGATGGCTGAAAATTTTAATTATTTAATTTCAGGCTTTGATTTAGGCAGAATAAGCTTTGCTTTAAACAAATCTCCGTCTATTGACAGTTCAAGCCTGCCGCCCTGAGCTTTTGCAAGATTTTCGGCAATGGAAAGTCCAAGGCCGTTACCCTCCTGAGTTCGTGATTTATCGGCACGTACAAAGCGCTGGGTAAGCTCCTCTACCGAGATATCAAGCGGCTGTGCAGAAATATTTTTTATTTCAAACACAGAGGTATTGTTAGCCTCATAGACATCGGCATAAACTCTTGAGCCTTTGGCTGAATATTTTTTGGCGTTTGAAAGCAGATTTTCAATAATCCGGTATGACTTTGCACCGTCGGCGAAAGCGTTTGTAACGCCCTTATCGCCTTTATAGATTAGCTCAAGACCATTATTTATAAAAGCCTGCTGATTTTCAACCACTGCCTGAGTCACAAGCTCGTTAAGGTTAAGGTTTACGGGATTGAGCTTTACTGCTCCGCTTGTGGCTTTTGAGGCTTCAATCAAATCATCTACAAGTTTTTTCAGTCTGTCACTTTTTTCGGTAAGGACTGAAATATACTCCTGCGCTTCCTGATTATTGATATCACATTTTGAAAGCAAGTCAACATAGTTGATAATAGAAGTAAGCGGAGTTTTTAAATCGTGTGAAACATTGGTAATCAGCTCTGTTTTCATACGTTCATCACGAACTGCTTTCACCACGGCATTATCAAGCTCCTGCTTAGTGTAGTTAAGCGCAGACGTAAGAGTTTTTAGGCTTTGAGGCAGTTTATTATAATCCACCTGCGGAACTTTTCTGCTGTCGGCGGCGGAAATAATTTTATCAAGTTGGATAATATAGCGAACTGCAAACACAGCGCACACAATGTCAAGCGCCAGCATAAGAAGCAGGAAGAACAAACCTATAAGGTAAACTTCCATTCCGAAGAATGCAAAAACTCCAACGGCAATAGCAATATTAACTAATGCATAACCGGCTATCAGGAAGAAAAGGCGTTTTTTATAATTAACCGGCGAATACTGCAAAAGGAGTTTAATTTTAACTACAGCTTTATATATCAGCGTGTTTTCAAACAGATTATTATGGGTTTTAACCTGACGGCACTGGGAAGTAAAAAATTCAAGAAAGACGAGATACAAACCGCTTACAAGTGCGCACAATGCAGCTTTAACAACGCCTGACTGGAAAAATACAGAGCCTACATATGCGTAATTTCCGTAGTCATATCCATTTCTATAATCAAAATAAACTGCTAATATACCTACGCCAAGAAAGAATAATCCGACCGCACATCCCACAAACAAAACAAAATGCAAGAAATTAGGCATTTTATCTATCCTTGCTGTTTTAATGTCTCCGTCGGAGGTATGACCTGCCGCACTGCAGGAAAGAATAAACAAAATCAAAAGGAGCACAAGCATTATAGCTTCAAATACTAACATTTGGATACAGCTGTGATTGGGCAATACTGTGGCGTATTCACCGGAAAGCTCGCTGTACCGGTCTCCGCCGCCAAAATAATTATCAATTCTGACATACATATTTGCACCGCTGACAGGAGCAATGTAGTGACCTGAAGAGGCGTAAGCATTTATTAAATACTCACTGCCGTTTATATCGCCGTCAATATATGTAAAATATGTATAACTGCCGGATTTATATTCTTCAGAATTTCTGTCAAATCCTTCTTTGAATTTCTTAATATCCTTAACGTCAATATTAGTTACAATATTGCCGTCTTTATCCTCGGCATAGTAGTCAAGAACAGTAAGCTGCTCTTTAGCAAGAGTGTTTTCATCATCAGAATAATAGTCACTATTATATCTGATATTCTTTTGGTAAGTACGCTCAATCTTACTTTTTGCATCGCTGTCGGAAACGTTAAAACCGATATTAAATTCAACAGCCGCCGATTCGCCGAAGATATCAAAAGTCTCATTATACTGAAGCTGCATATAATCTGTTTCTTCAATATGATACTTTTCATACTCCTCATAATAATCATTACTATCGGTGTTAGGGTGTTTTTTTACAAACGCCTTTGCCTTTTTGTAATTTTCAAAAGCAGTATTGCATATTGATTCTTTTTTGCTTTTTACAGCTTTATCACAAGAAAACTTGTTAATATTTAAAGAAATAGTATCAATATCATTTGAAAACATAGTTTTAAAGCTTTGCAAATCGTAGATAGTCTGTTTGTAGTTAAAAGCCGACTCGCCGAATGCATAAACAGCAGAGGCTATGCTGAGACCGTTAATGGCAATACCGATGCAAAGTGCAAGCGATAAAATCACATAAACTGTTTTGCTGATATTAGAATTTCTAAATTTTATTGATTTTGTATCCAAGACCATACACCACCTTTAAATACTTTGGATCCTTTGGGTTAATTTCTATTTTTTCACGGATATTTCTTATATGTACGGTAACGGTCTTTTCAGTGCCGAAAGACGGCTCATTCCAAACTGCTTCATATATTTGTGATGACGTAAGGACGACATTCATATTATCCATCAGATATTCAAGGATCTTGTATTCCCTGGCGGTGAGGTGCACCTCTTCACCGTCAACGGTAACAAGTTTTGAATGTTTGTCAAGCACAAGTCCGCCTGTTACAAGCACACCCTGTTTTTGCTTCATTGAGCCGAGGGTAGCATAACGGCGTATCTGACTTTTGACTCTTGCAATCAGTTCAAGGGGATTAAATGGTTTTGTAACATAATCGTCCGCGCCAAAACTAAGGCCTGTGATTTTGTCGGTATCCTCACTTTTTGCAGAAAGCAGAATTATGGGGCAGTTATAATTCTCACGGACTTTAAGCGTTGTGCTAAGTCCGTCAAGCTCGGGCATCATAATATCGAGAACAATACAGTGAAGCTCGTTATTAGAAATTATATCAAGCACCTGCCTGCCGTTTACTGCCGTAAGGACATTGTAACCCTCTTGTGTTAGATAAATTCTGATTGAATTGAGTATCGCTTCGTCATCATCACAAACTAAAACATTGTACATAATATTTCCTCCGTCATACACATTAAACTATATTCGTTTAAAAAACTATACAAAGAAAAGTAAAGAATTAATAAAGGTTATTATATATAATATCATATAGTATCACCAAAAACAACCAAACAAAAATTACCGCAGAAAATCTGCGGTAACCTTTGGGTAACGGTAATAATACGAACCACGGTTTATCGTGGCAGATTTGCCCTTACTCTTCGTTAAAATACTCGGCATACGGCAAGTATGCCTGTGTTTTGTGCCTTGATTAAGACCAAATCTGCACACGATAAACTGCAAAACATCAAAAATGCTTGGAGTAAAGATGAGATTTGGTGTCTTGAGATGGAAGCCTTGCTGACGCAAGGCAATTGCGAAAGCGACAAATATCGCTTTAATACTGCATTTTTGACGGGTTCGGATCGTTGCCGTTACCCTAATCAATATTTATAATCCGAAGCTTACCGTAAGAGCCTGATTTACTTTTGACATATCATTGTTATCAAGGTTGCCCATACGTTCTTTTAATCTGCGCTTATCAAGAGTTCTCACCTGTTCAAGAAGAACAATACTATCCTTGGCAAGGCCGCAATTTCTTGCGTCCACTTCTATATGAGTAGGCAAAGCGTTTTTATCCTGTCTGCTTGTAATGGCGGCTGCAATAACCGTAGGAGAAAATTTATTTCCCACATCATTTTGAACAATAAGTACAGGTCTTACTCCTCCCTGCTCGCTTCCGATAACAGGGCTTAAATCGGCATAATAAATATCGCCTCTGTGAACATTCATTTAATCACCTTTTTGTTTATTATTTCTATTATAATTTTTACCAAATCCTTTAAAAAATAAACATCCGATATTATTATATTCGCAAAAAAATATTTTGCTTTTTGAAGATTGATATTACAATGCCGGTGTGATATAATGAAAAAAACGATAAAAGGAGAATATTAATATGATTTGTCCGAGATGCGGTTACAATGCTCCGCAGGGCGCATTTGCCTGTCCTGCCTGCGGCACAAGGCTTCAGCCTAACCCACAGAGTGCGCCTAATTATCAGAATTACAACCAATATAATGCACAGAATCCGGTTGCATTCAACGAAATGAAGAAAGTTAAAAACTGGGGCGATGCGGCTTTTGTACTGAGCATAATTGCTCTTATTCTTACATTCAGCCACGGAGTCAGCCTGCTTGGTCTTATTTTCGGCATTATCGGTTGGGTACACGGTGCAAAAGCTTATAAGATGACCGACGATTCAAAATATAAAGCTGCTAAAACTATGGGGATGATAAGCACAATTGTCGCCACCATTTTCATAATCGCCGCTATTGTACTAGTAATACTCGGCGTTACAATAGGCGTTGGCATTTTCAGCAGTATATTTGATGACTTAATGAATGAATTTATGTATTTTTAAATTACATACAAAAAGCGTCCTCACAGGACGCTTTTTTTAATCTTTATTGAGCAGGATTCTGTCGTTGTCAAAATCCTTATTTTCATGTTTTTTATAAAGGCTTAATAAATCACCGACTGACATACCCTTACGTGTTTTTTCATCAAGATCAATGATTATCTCGCCGCTGTCCATCATAATTGTACGGTTGCCTGTAACAAGCGCCTGTGACATATTGTGGGTAATCATAAGGGTAGTAATATTGTTTTCACTTACAATTTTATTAGTAATAGCCATAACCTTATCAGCAGTAACCGGGTCAAGGGCGGCAGTGTGCTCATCAAGAAGCAGTAATTTAGGCGTAACGATTGTACACATAAGAAGCGTAACAACCTGTCGCTGACCGCCTGAAAGCAGGCCAATTTTAGTTTTCATACGGTCCTCAAGTCCCATATCAAAATCAGCAAGCTTTTCTCTGAAAAATTTTGCTTTTTTATTTGATACACCGAGAGACAAATATGAAGAACCTGCACGGGAATAAGCTAGGGCAAGATTTTCCTCAATGGTCATATTAGGTGCAGTACCTTTCATAGGATCCTGAAAAACTCTGCCAATATGCCTTGCTCTTTTATGCTCGGGCATAAATGAGATATCCATATCACCAAGCTTAATACTTCCACAGTCCTGAAGATAAGTACCGCAGAGAATATTAAAAAGCGTTGATTTGCCGGCACCGTTTGAACCGACGATTGTAACAAATTCCCCATTGTCAAGATGAAGATTTACATTTTTCATTGCAATATGTTCATTTACCGTGCCCTTGGCGAAAGTTTTTGAAACGCCTTTAACATCAAGCATTTTTCTTCGCCTCCTTTTTAATTCTGCTGTTTTCGACAGCATCCTTAATTGCCGGTATAACAAAGGTAAGTGTTACAATTACGGCACAGGCAAGCTTCATAAGATTTTCACTGTTCTTGCCGAAAAGTGAAACATCAATAACAAAAGCTACGATAATCTTATAAATAACACTGCCTACAACTGCACTGACAAATCCGAGAGTAACACTTCTTTTTCCGAAAATTGCTTCGCCTATAATTACAGCGGCAAGACCGTATATAAGCGTACCGTTAGAAAAGCTCTGGTCTGACAAACCGAGATAGTGAGAAATCAGCGCACCTGAAAGTGCGATAAGTCCATTTGCTAAAGCGAGTCCAAACACAAGTGAAAAATTAACATTCACAGATGATGCACGAACCATATCAGGATTATCCCCTGTTGCACGGATGCAAAGACCTATATGTGTTTTAAAGAAAACAATTACTAAAATCAGCACTATAACACATATAACCGCCGACACAACAAGACCTGTAATTTTTTTATTAACGCCGATAATTCCCATTGCGTTATAAAGTTTTGTGAACACACTGTTCTGATTAAAATTAAGATTTGACGAACCGCGTACCATAAGATTGACGGAATAAAGACCGCTCATAGTGATGATACCGGCAAGGACGGGATGAACTTTCAGTTTTGTCTGAATAAACCCTGTAACAACTCCTGCAAGAACGCCTGCAAAAAATGCGGCGGCAAAGCTTAAATAAGAAAAACCATGGGAAGCAACCACAGCCGCAATGGCAGAGCCGAATCCGAAAGAGCCTTCTGTGGTAAGGTCGGGAATGTCAAGTATTCTAAGAGAAATGTAAATGCCGATAGCAAGCAGAGCATAAAGAAAGCCCTCCTGCACGGCCGTAATATAAACCTGCATATTAATATATCCTTATAGTTCAAACAATACTACGGCGAGAGCAAGCCCTCGCCGTAATTCTAATTATTGATTTACAACCTGAATTTCGTATCCGATAGTATCTTTATCGGGAGTTGAAACACCAAGGTTAGAAGCAACTCCGCCGTTAAAGGTACAGTAATCTATACCTACAACCTCGGCAGGAATATCCTCAATGGCAGTACCATTAAGATATTCAATACATTTTTCTGCGGTCTTTGCACCAATGCCCTTGTCATCTATGGCGAGGGTTGCAAGACATCCGCTGTTAACTGTTGTTGCTGATGACGCATAGGTGGGAATTTTTGCCTCGTCGCAAACCTGTGTGAGAGCGGAAATGCCATCCTGTACAATAGCGTCATTCGGTACAAAAATTACATCGCATCCGTTACCGATAAGCGTTTCAGCAGCAGATTTAACATCTGCAGAGGTTTCAACTGTTGCTGAATCAAATCCAATGCCCTTTTCTTTAAGATAAGCCTGAGCAGATTCAACAGTATCAACTGCATTAACCTGTGAAGTTGAATAAACAAATCCCCACTTTTTAACATCGGGTGTGATTTTGTAACCCATATCAATTATATCAGATACCGGAATTGCATTTGAAGTACCTGTTGCATTTTTGTCGGGCTTATTCATATCGGTGATAACCTCTGCCTCAACAGGTGCAGAAACCGCACAGAAGAAGCAAGGTGTTTCAGAACCGAGATTTACAAGAGTCTGGGTGCAGGCTGTACCAATTGTAAAAATAGCATCATAGGATCCGTCATCCATAGAGCTGATGATTGTAGAAAGAGTTGTAGGATCACCCTGGGCGTCTTTATAATCAAAAGTTGCATTTTCATAGCCTGCCTCTTTCATTTTTGCGATAATACCGTCCTTCATATCAACAAATGCACCGTTTGCGCCTGTCTGAACTACGACACCGAACTTTCCTTCTTTTGAACTGCCTTTTTCAGTATCACCACTTTTGTCGGCTGAAGAACATCCTGCAAATACAGTCGCAAGAAGAAGAACAGACATAAGCAGTGCTGAAATTCTTTTAATAACCTTTTTCATAAAATTTATCCTTTCAAAATTATTTATTATAATCTTCAAGCCTCAGTATGGCATTAAGCACCATATCATCGGTAATGTTATATGGATTATGGTCAATATCTTTCATATTACACACCATAGGCACCAATTTTTGTAAATCATCACGGCTCATTTCAATATCGCCTAGACAAACCGGAAGATTTACACTTTTGTTAAAATCATACATACGTTCAAACATCTGCATATTATTATCAACAAGAAGCAGAACAAGAACTCCGTAAGCAACAACTTCACCGTGGAGGTGGCGTTCTTCAATATGGCGCCATGAGGTCAAAGAATAGAAAACCGCATGAGCAAGCCCTGTATTATAATCAATAATATGCTCGTTTGTAAGAAGTATTGATGCAATACCCGTTGTAACAACTACTGAAAGAATAACCTGCTCCACCGCAGCGCCTACTTCGCCTTTATCTATCTGCTCCATAGCCTGCCTGCCGTATTTCAGTATAGGGTCAACGCACATCTGCGACACAGTTCTTCCCAGCCAGTGATAATGGACAAGATCCTCGCCACGTGAAGACATTTCCGCCTCAAAATACTTAGCGTAGGTATCACCCATACCTGCCCACATAAAACGCTTAGGTGCATTTACAATAACAGGCGTATAAATAAATGCGTGCTTTGCAGGGGCGCTGAAAAAATTAGGTCCAAGAAAAGTTCCGTCAGGATTATACATAATTGAAACGGCAGTTGTAGCGGCACAGTTTGAAGCAATGGTAGGAAAGGTATAAACGTCCTTATTGATTTTGCTGCCGAGAGCCTTGCCTGTATCAATCGCCTTTCCGCCGCCTACGGCAAAAATCATATCTGCCTGCTGCACTGAAATATTATCAGCAAGCATATTAACATTTTCATAAGAAGCCTCGCCGCCGTACCACACAAAATCCGTAACGGTTATATGAGAATCTTTTAAATTATCCAACAAAACATCCTTAATTTTACTCATTGCCGTTTTACCGCCTACAACAACGGCACGTGTTCCGCTAAGGCAGCAAATATCGCCTGCAAGTGAATAAACATTATCACCTATGGAATAAGCCGGCAGAGTAATTGAATAATTATTCAATAAATTCACCTTACTATTTATTAATAATGTTAGATTATACCAAAGTGTTAATATTTTGTCAATAAATCACTGTTTTTTAAAACGGATAACATTCCATGAAAATGGTTTCAATTCAGCTTGAACAGTATTTGACTCTGCTTTCGGAACCGGATTTTTATGAGGAACAACTCTTGGAGCACCGAATGAGTTTACTTCGTTTTTATCATATCCGTCCATTGAGATAAACTCAAAGGGTATATATCCGTCAATATCAAGAAGTTTTATATCAAGAACTACGCTTTCATCAGGTGATTTGTTAACACAGAAAATTGTCATCTCCCCTTTTTCCTCATCATATGACGCAATACTTTCAAGATAAGGAACGTCACAAAAATCCTTGCAGTCATACTTAGGACAGTTTATAATAGGATTAAGAGCAACGCCTCTGCCATAATTTGACAAATGCTCAAAGGGATAAAAAATAGTTTGTTTAAACATTCTGCCACCAGTTTCGGTAAAAATAGGAGCAATAACATTTACAAGCTGCGCAAGGCAGGCGATTTTAATTCTGTCGCAGTGG
>CAYXLH010000035.1:0-19034 GCA_964465835.1 uncultured Bacteroides sp.
TTTTCGCAGAATTTCAGTAATTACCGACGTTTGCGTTAAGCAAATTTCAGGATTCGGTAAGGACAGTTATAAAATGGGTATTGATTTATTACTTGAAATATTATAAAATAAATAGGTAAATAATTCTTGGAGGTATAAATATGGTATCAGCAGGTGATTTCAGAAACGGCGTCACATTTGAAATGGACGGCAAAGTTTACCAAATCATTGAATTTCAGCATGTAAAACCTGGTAAGGGCGCTGCATTCGTAAGAGCAAAAATTAAAAATGTAATTGAAGGTGCTGTGGTTGAAAAGACCTTCAATCCAAATGATAAATATCCTACCGCATATATTGAGAGAAAGGATATGAGCTATTCATACAGCGATGACGGAATGTATTATTTTATGGATAACGAAACCTTTGATATGATTCCGGTAGCAGAGGCTGACCTTCCTGACAACTTCAGATTTGTAAAGGAAAATGATATCTGCAAAATTCTTTCTTACAAGGGAAAGGTATTCGGCGTGGAGCCTCCTACCTTTGTAACTCTTGAGGTTACTCATACAGAGCCCGGCGTAAAAGGAAATACTGCCACAAATACACTCAAACCTGCCACAGTTGAAACAGGAGCAGAAATTCGTGTTCCTCTCTTTATCAACGAAGGCGATATGATAAGAATAGACACCCGTACTTGTGAATATATGGAGCGTGCATAATGGAAACTACTGAAAGCTTAGGATATCTCAAGGGCCTTCTTGACGGAATGGAGCTTGACGATAACAAAAAAGAAACAAAAATTTATAAGGCAATTATTGATGTGCTTGAAAACCTTACCGAAGATGTAGACGATATTACAGAGGGTATGGAAATTCTTGCAGAGCAGATTGACAGTGTTGACGAAGATTTGGCAGACCTTGAAGAAGTTGTTTATGATGACGACTATGAATGTGACTGCTGCGACGATGAGTGCGAGGAGTACGAGATTGAATGTCCTGCCTGCGGCGAGGTTATTACCGTTGACGAGGATACAGTTATGCAGGGCAGTATTGTTTGCCCCAACTGCGGTGAAACGCTTGAATTTGAAGTAGAGTGCGACTGCGACGATTGCGAAGACGGCGAATAATAATTGACTTTTTGAGTATCATACAATTTGTATGGTACTCATTTTTTTGGAGTGATTTTATGAGTGAAAAAAATTGGGCAATTCTCGGTTGCGGAAGTATTGCTAACGAAATGGCGCAGGCTATGCAAAATTCAGGCAGGAGCTTTTATTCCGTTGCCTGCCGTACGAAAAGCAAGGCGGAAGATTTTGCAGAAAAATATAATATAGGCAAAGTGTATGATAACATTGACGATATGTTTTGTGATGAAAATGTGGATATTGTATATATCGCAACGCCTCATAACACCCATATTGAATATCTGATTAAAGCGCTTAATGCAAAAAAACACGTCCTTTGCGAAAAGGCGATTACTTTAAATTCACGTGAACTCAGCAAAGCGATGGAAACTGCTGAAAAGAACAAAGTAGTTCTTGCAGAGGCAATGACGATTTATCACCTCCCGGTTTATAAGAAAATCAGAGAGCTTTCAGATAGCGGCGTTTTAGGCGAGCTTAAACTTGTTCAGGCAAGCCTTGGCAGTTATAAGCCCTACGATATGACCAACAGATTTTTTAATATGGAACTTGCCGGAGGGGCTATGCTTGATATTGGTGTTTATGCATTGGCTTTTGCCCGTATGTTTATGAAAAATTTTGACGGTGACATAATCTCGCAGGTGAAATTTGCGCCCAGCGGAGCCGATGAGCAGGTGGGTATTCTTATAAAAAATAATGACGGAGAAACTGCAACGATTACTTTGTCACTGCACGCAAAGCTTCCGAAGCTTGGTATTGCTTCATTTGAAAACGGATATGTTCAGCTGATAGATTACAACAGAACAGGAAAAGCAGAAATATATTATGTAAAAGACGGCTCAACTAAAATTATAAGCGCAGGGGACGGTTCAAAATCCCTTGAATACGAAATAACCGATATGGAAAAAGCAGTTGACGGAGAAAATAATATGCTCCTTAATTATACTGCCGACGTTATGAAAGTAATGACGGATTTGAGAAGTAAATGGAAAATGAAATATCCCGATGAGTTATAAAAAATACAGACTGTTCACATCCGGACAGTCTGTATTTTAATTATCTTAGAGCGTCTGATACGGCGTCTCCTGCTTTATCTACTGCGCCGCCTACACCATCGGCAACGTCGTCAACGCCGTCGCCTACATCATTTGCCACGTCGTCTGCAAGTTCGCTTACCGTATCGGTCGTTTTTGATGCGGAAGTATTGTCAGTAGTGCTTTCGCTGGTGGTTACTGTGGTTTGAGAAGTGCTTTCGGTTGTTGTCATATCGTTGTCATTTTTGCCGCAGCCTGTAAAGATTGACGCTGCAACAATTACGGATAAGACGAGCACCGCAATTTTCTTTTTCATTTATATCACCCTTTTGTATTTTTGACCCTTTCACATAAATTATACAAATATTTTAAAAAAATTTAAAATCACGTAAAGTTATATAAATGTTCTGTTAATTTTTGAATAAACTATTGAAATTTTTTATAATATAATGTATATTAATTAAAAATATAAATATAAATAAAATCGTGATTTATTTAAACATAAATTTAGATTAGCACGCCGCAACGGAGATGTGTATGGAAGAAATCACAGGTAGAAATAACCGGATTATCAAGGACACAAAAAAACTCTTTTCCTCCTCCAAAGCAAGACGGGAGAATAATTCTTTTGTTTTGGAAGGTGCAAGGCTTTGTTTTGATGTCCTTAATTCTTTTTATAAAGTTAATTACGTATTAATCACTGAAAACGCTTACAATAAATACCGCAGCGAAGCGGATTTGCTTATTGAACGTGCGGACAATGCTTATTTTATATCAGAGGATAATGCACAGCGCCTGTCCGATACCGTGGCGTGTCAGGGTGTTTTTGCCGTTTGCAGTATGGCTGATGAAACTACTGGGATAAACGGAAGAAAATATATTGCTCTTGACAATGTTCAGGACCCGTCAAATATGGGCAATATTATACGAACTGCCGAGGCACTTGGTATTGACGGAATAATTACTTTTAATTGCTGCGATATTTATAATCCGAAAGTACTGCGTGCAAGTATGGGTTCTGTTTTAAGGTGCAGCATTATTGATACAAACAATCTTGAATATTTTTTGATTAATATGAAAGAAAACGGATTTTCGCTTTATTCAACCGTTCCTAATAGTAAAGCGAAAAAAATTACAGAAATTGATTTTTCAAAAAAAACAGTCTGCGTAATCGGTAATGAGGCAAACGGGGTAGAGGAAAATATAAAAAATATTTCAGATTCTCTTATAACAATTCCGATGCTTGGAAGAGCGGAAAGCCTGAATGCAGCCACTGCCGCTGCCTTAACAATGTGGGAGATGCTTAGGTGACAGATAAGAGTTATTGGATTTGGCTTCAAAGCGCCTTAGGAGAGGGAGCCAGATTTAAAGAGATAATTGAATATTTCGGCGGTGTTGAAAATCTGTACAAGAGCAATATCCTTGAATGGAAAATGAGCAGTGTTCTCACTCCCAAGCAGACGGAGAATTTAAGGCGTTTTTCTCTTGACGACGCCCAGCAGATTATCTACGACTGTGAAAATAACGGCTGGCAGATTATTGCTTATGATGATGTTCAGTTTCCTCAAAGACTTAGGGAAATTCCAAATCCTCCTGCCGTTCTTTACTGTGACGGAGATTTACCGGATATTGACAAAAATGTCTGCATCGGTATGGTCGGCACCCGTAAGGCTTCCACTTATGCACTTAAAGTAACCGGATTAATGGCTAAAGCCGTGGGCGAATGTAATGCGGTAGTTATAAGCGGCGGTGCTTTGGGCGTTGATTCAGCTGCCCATAAAGGTGCAATATCCGCCGGAGCAAAAACCATAGCGGTGCTGGGATGCGGTTTGGGTACAAATTATTTAAACAGCAACAGTGCCCTTAGAAATAAAATTAAGCAAAACGGTGCTTTGATTACAGAATTTCAGCCCTTTACCAAGGCATCAAAATTTACTTTCCCTCTGCGAAACAGAATTATAAGCGGTCTTTCGCTGGGTATTCTTGTGGCAGAGGCAGGCATTAAGAGTGGCTCACTTATCACCGCACGATATGCGGTGGAGCAGAACAGGGATATATTTGCTCTGCCTGCTTCGGTACTGGATGTTAACTTTGCCGGCTCCAATAAACTTATAGATGACGGAGCAACAGTGGCTACATCTCCGTCGGTGCTTTTAGAGCCATATTGTCAGCGGTATTCAGCCGTTGATATGTCAAAGTTGAAAACTCTTGAAGAGCTTTTAGCGCAGGAGAGAGATAAAGGTGCAAATCTTCCAAAAGAAGAAAAGCAGTTTACCTTTGACAATATAATTCAGGACAGACGTGAAAGAGTAAAAAAGACCGCAGCTGTACTTGAACTTAAAGATAATGAAAAAGCAGTTTATGATGTTCTTGATGAGAAATTTACTCATATTGACGAGATTTCACAAAACTGCAATATGCCCTCTAAGGATGTGCTGAGTGTTCTTACAATGCTTGAAATTAAAGGTATTGTAAGAAGCACATCGGGAAAGCGATATAGGCTGTCGTAATTACAATAAAGAAGATAAATCCCGAAAGGAAAAAAATATATGTCAAAATTAGTTATTGTTGAGTCGCCTGCAAAGGCAAAAAATATCAAAGGTTATCTGGGTAGAGGATATGACGTTGTTGCCTCAATGGGACACGTACGTGATTTGCCTGCCGCCCGTTTAAGCGTTGATATTGACCATGATTTTGCACCTAAGTATGCAATTATCAAGGGCAAGGAAAACTTTGTAAAGGATTTGCAGAAAAAGGCCGACAAAGCGGACTATGTTTATCTCGCAACCGACCCCGACCGTGAAGGAGAGGCTATTTCCTGGCATCTTGCCACAATTCTCGGTCTTGATATGAACGATAAAAACCGTGTTACTTTTAACGAAATTACAAAAACAGGCGTAAAAAACGGTATGGAGGCTCCGAGGGCCATTGATGTTGACCTTGTAAATGCTCAGCAGGCACGCCGTATTCTTGACAGACTTATCGGATACAAGCTTTCTCCATTTGTAAGCCAGAAAATTCGCCGTGGACTTTCAGCAGGCAGAGTACAGTCAGTTGCCCTTCGTCTTGTCGTTGACCGAGAGGAGGAAATCAGAGCATTTAAGCCCGAGGAGTATTGGTCAATAGACGCAAAGTTCACTAATCCTCCGGAAAGAAAAACTTTTGCCGCCGCGCTCATTAATTCTCCAGACGGTAAAAAAGTTAAAATAGAGAATAAACAGCAGAGTGATAAAATTCTTTCTGACCTTGAAAATGCAGAATATACAGTAAAAAACGTTAAAAAGGGCACACGTAAAAAAAGCCCCACACCTCCGTTTATTACATCAACCCTTCAGCAGGAGGCTTCGCGCCGTCTGTCTTTCCAGGCAAGACGTACAATGAAAGCAGCCCAGGAGCTTTACGAGGGCGTTGACGTTGACGGAATGGGTACAGTGGGTCTTATCACTTATATGAGAACCGACTCACTGCGTATTTCAGAAGAAGCAAGAGCGGCAGGAAATGAGTTTATCCGCAGCACATACGGCGATAAATACCTGCCGGCAAAGCCAAGACATTTTAAAACAAGAAGCAATGCGCAGGATGGACACGAGGCAATAAGACCGTCAATGCCGGCGGTTACGCCTGAGCGTGTAAAAGGTTCCCTTACCTCCGACCAATATAAGATTTACAAGCTTGTATGGGAACGCTTTATCGCATCTCTTATGGAGTGCTGTATTCAGGAAACTATGAAAATTGAAATTGAGGCAAACGGCTATATTTTTAATGCAACAGGCTATACGGTGAAATTTGACGGATTTACCGTACTGTATGAGGAAAAAACGGACGACGCCTCAAAAGAGGGAGCGGCATCACCTCTGCCTGCTATGAAAACCGGTGATGTTCTCCGCCTTAAATCCATTTTGGGAAATCAGCATTTTACACAGCCTCCTGCTAGATATACCGAGGCTTCTCTTACAAAAGCGCTGGAGGAAAACGGCGTAGGCCGTCCCTCAACATACGTTACAATAACTACCACAATCCTTTCAAAAGAGTATGTTGTCCGTGAGGGTAAGCAGTTTGTTCCCACTGAACTGGGCGAGGCTGTTACAAAGCTTCTCAAAGACAAAATGCCTAACATAGTCAACGTAAAATACACCTCTAAGATGGAGGATGATCTTGATAAAATTGACTCCGGCGATAAAGATTATATTGATATGATTCGCCTTTATTACAACGATTTTGAGGAACCTCTTGAAAAAGCGAAAAAGGATATGCAGGGCGTTAAGATTAAACTTAAAGAGGAGGAGACCGATGTTGTCTGTGAAAAATGCGGACGCAATATGGTTGTTAAAGTGGGCAGATTCGGTAAATTTCTCGCCTGTCCCGGATATCCCGAGTGTAAAAATACAAAGCCTCTTGTTTATAAAACAAAGGCAAAATGCCCCGAGTGCGGCGGCGATGTTATAGAAAAGAAAACTAAAAAAGGTACTTCTTTTTACGGTTGTTCAAATTATCCCGAGTGTAATTTTATGACCTGGGATGCACCCTCCGACGAGGTTTGTCCTAAGTGCGGAAAATCACTGTTCCGCCGCAGAGGTAATATTTTGTACTGCCCCGATACCGAGGGATGTGGATTTACAAAGCCTGTTCCACGTAAAAAGAAAGAAGATTAATTTATAAAATATGAAGAATTTTACAGTAGTAGGCGCCGGACTTGCAGGGTGTGAGGCAGCTTGGCAGATTGCAAACAGGGGATACAGCGTAACTCTTGTGGAAATGAAACCCATTGCTTATTCGCCTGCCCACAAAAGTGAATATTTTGCCGAGCTTGTATGTTCAAATTCTCTTAAAGCTTCAAGGCTTGAAAGTGCCGCAGGATTGCTTAAAGAGGAGATGGCAATGCTTGGCTCCGTTACGGTGCCTGCTGCAAGAAGCTGTGCCGTTCCGGCAGGCGGTGCGTTGGCGGTTGACCGTAATGTTTTTTCAAAAACCGTTACCGATAAAATCAAATCCCACAAAAATATCACAGTGAAAACTGCCGTGTATGAAGAAATTAAGGTGGATGAGAACAATACTGTTATCATTGCCACAGGTCCGCTGACCCAGGGTAAGCTGTCCGACAGTATCAGGAATTTGTGCGGCGACAGCCTTTCATTTTACGACGCGGCGGCACCTATTGTAACTGCTGAAAGTATTGATATGACAAAGGCTTTCGGTGCTTCAAGATATGACCGGGGCGGAGAAGACGACTATATCAACTGCCCCTTTAATAAAGAACAGTACGAAAATTTTATTAATGAGCTTATAAATGCCGAGGGTGCGGTTGTCCACGATTTTGATGTGTATGAGGGTTGTATGCCCATAGAAAAACTTGCAAAAAGAGGTACGGATGCACCACGGTTCGGTCCTATGAAGCCTGTGGGACTTGTTGACCCTGCTACAGGACACAGACCATGGGCGTGCGTTCAGTTAAGACGTGAAAACAGCAAGGGCACGATGTTTAATCTTGTAGGCTTTCAGACAAATTTGAAATTCGGCGAGCAAAAGCGTGTCTTTTCAATGATTCCCGGACTTGAAAATGCCCAGTTCGTACGCTACGGAGTAATGCATAGAAATTCTTTTATAGATTCTCCCCGTGTGTTAAATTCCGATTACAGCCTTAAAAATAATCCTAATGTATTTTTTGCAGGACAGATTACGGGTGTTGAGGGGTATATGGAATCTGCATCTTCCGGAATTATGGCTGGTATAAACGCCGTGCGTCGTGCAGAAGAAAAACATTCCCTTGTTCTAAGCGAAAACACAATGATAGGCGCACTGACTTCATATATCAGTGATTCAAGTGTTAAGAATTTTCAGCCTATGGGTGCAAATTTCGGAATACTGCCGCCTATTGAGCCTAAGATAAAAGATAAAAAACAGCGTTATAAGGCGTTGTCAGAAAGGGCAATCAGTGATTTAAAAAATGCTTTAATCACTGCCGATGACGAGAGGGAAATATAATGAAAATTATTGTAGATGCAATGGGCGGAGATAATGCTCCACTAGAAATAATCAAAGGTTCACAGCTTGCTCTTGATGAATTTGATATTGATGAAATTATCTTTACAGGCGACGAAAATGCGATTAATAAGTGCATAAAAGATAATAATATCACACTGAATAAAACAACGGTGCACCATTGCAGTCAGGTTATAGATATGTGCGATAATGCTAAATCCGTGCTTAAAGGAAAGCCCGATTCTTCAATGGCAGTGGGATTTAAACTGCTTAACGAGGGCGCAGGAGACGCTTTTGTCAGTGCTGGAAATACAGGTGCGCTCACCGTGGGCGCAACGCTTATCACTAAGCGTATTAAAGGTGTAAAACGCCCTGCCATTGCATCGGTTATGCCAGGAGAAACAAATCCGTTTATGCTTATGGACTGCGGTGCAAACGTTGAGTGCAAGGCAGAATACCTTTATCAATTCGGCATTATGGGTGACCTTTATATGAAAAATATTATGAAATTAAAGAATCCACGTGTTGCCCTTGTCAATAACGGCAGCGAGGAAACCAAGGGTACGCCTGTTATAAAAGAAGCATATCAACTTATGAAGAATGCACCGTATAATTTTACCGGTAATATTGAGGGAAGACGTATACCTTGCGGCGATGCTGACGTTGTTGTCGCCGACGGCTTTACCGGCAATATTGTACTTAAAACCTATGAGGGTGTTGCAAAGGTTCTTATGAATGGTCTTAAAGATGCGTTTTATAAAAACACCCTGTCAAAAATATCATATCTGGGAGTGCGCTCCGGTATCAGTGATATGAAAAAGAAGTTTGATTATAAGGAATACGGCGGAGCAGTAATGCTGGGTGTTAAAAAGCCGGTTATCAAATCCCATGGCTCCGCAGACGCAAGAACATTTAAAAATGCAATTAAACAGGCGGTTTGGTTTTTGCAAACTGACCTGATAGATAAGATAGAAAATGCTTTTAATGGGGCGGATTCAGAATAATGAAAAAGCTTGAAGAAAAAATTGAATATACCTTTAAGGATAAAAATCTGCTTACCCAGGCCGTTACCCATTCAAGTTACGCCAATGAAAAACAGGGCGAAATCAAATGCAATGAACGTCTTGAATTTTTGGGCGACGCTGTAATTTCCATAGTATCGGCGCAGTATTTGTATGAAAATTTTCCCGATATGCCGGAGGGAGATTTGTCAAAGCTCCGTTCGTCACTTGTCTGTACTCGGTCGCTGTCAGATTTTGCGCGGCAGATTGATTTGGGCAGCTATATGCTTTTGGGAAAAGGTGAGCTTAATACAGGCGGCAGGGACAGGGATTCAATCCTTGAGGACGCTTTTGAGGCTTTGACCGCTGCAATCTACCTTGACGGCGGAATGGATTGTGCAAAAAAGCACGTGCTTCATTTTCTTGCCGAAGCTATAAATACGCATCATATTAATTTTAAGGATTATAAAACCACCCTCCAGGAGGTTATACAGAAAAATCCCGACCAGTCAATAACCTATGTTGTGTCCGGCGAAAGCGGACCCGACCATAACAAACGCTTTGAGGTTGAGGTTCACCTCAATTCAAATGTTATCGGCAGAGGCACAGGCAAAAGCAAAAAACAAGCAGAGCAGGAGGCGGCAAAGGAAGCACTTTCGCTGATGGGCATATGAAAAAAGGAAATGTTAGTATATTTGTACCGCATATGGGATGCCCCTGTCACTGTTCTTTCTGTAACCAAAATACTATTACCGGAAAAGATGAACAGCCTGCGGCGCAGGATGTGGATAATGCCGTTGAAACTGCAATTAAACGCAAAGACTACGAATATGAAATAGCTTTTTTCGGCGGTTCCTTTACTGCCATAGACCGTGATTATATGACTATGCTCTTGAAAACGGCTTATAAATATGTAGAAAACGGTTCTGTCAGCGGTATAAGAATATCGACACGTCCCGACTGCATAGATTCGGATGTCCTTGATTTACTTAAAAAATACGGCGTTACGTCAATAGAGCTTGGTGCACAGAGTATGAACGATGAAGTTCTCAGTGCAAATTTAAGAGGGCATACGGCGCAGGATGTGGTTAACGCTTCAAAGCTTATTAAGTACTACGGATTTGAATTAGGGCTTCAGATGATGACGGGACTTTATAAAGATACCGATGAAAAAGCCATTGAAACTGCAAAAAAGATAATAGAACTTGAACCTGCCACGGTACGTATATATCCTACCGTTGTGCTTAAAGGTACATATCTTGCAAAGCTCTATGAGGACAAGGTGTATAAGCCGCAGACCGTCGACGATGCGGCGGCGCTTTGCACAGTGTTAGTGCCGATGTTTGAAAATGCAGGGATAAAAATAATCCGTTTAGGACTTCATTCTTCTGAAGATATTAAAAAAAATATGGTGGCAGGTGCATTTCATGATTCTTTTGGCGAAATAGTAAAATCAAGATTTATGCTTAACAAAATTTTAAAGCTGCCGCCGGATAATTACGAGATATTTATTAATTCAAAAAGCCTTTCAAAAGCGAAAGGCAATCAGAAACGAAACGTCTATTTCCTTATGGAAAGGGGATATAATGTTAAATTTACTGTTGACAACAATGTCAGCATTGATGATATGAGGATAGTAAAAAGAGGATAATTTATGGTTTTAAGAACTCTTGAAATGCAGGGATTTAAGTCCTTTCCTGACAAAACTGAATTAAAATTCGGCAAAGGCATAACCGCCGTTGTAGGCCCTAACGGCTCCGGCAAAAGTAACATTTCCGACGCCGTGCGCTGGGTGCTTGGAGAAACAAGTACGAAATCCCTGCGTGGTTCAAAAATGGAGGATGTTATTTTCGGCGGAACATCAAGCCGCAGACCTTTGGGTTTTGCTCAGGTTATGCTTACCCTTGACAACAGTGACGGAACGCTTAAAGATAAGGGTGATATAGTTACCGTTACACGCCGTTATTACCGAAGCGGTGAAAGCGAATACAAAATAGACGGCGAGGTTGTGCGCCGCCGTGATATACACGAGCTTTTTATGGATACCGGCTTGGGTTCAGACGGATATTCAATGGTAGGGCAGGGCAAAATTGATTCCATCATTTCTGCCAAAAATGAGGACCGCCGTGAACTTTTTGAAGAGGCGGCAGGTATTTCACGTTTCAGGCATAAAAGACGTGACGCAGAGCGCAGACTTGAGCAGGCGCAGGAAAATCTTGTGCGTTTGCTTGATATTTTAGGCGAGCTTGAAAGCCGTGTGGGTCCCCTTAAGACCCAGAGTGAAAAGGCACAAAAATTTCTTGAATATTCCGAGCAGAAAAAGACTCTTGAAATCGGTGTATGGCTTAATAAAATCAACAAGTTCACTGCCGATTTGAGAGAGCAGGAGCATAGAATTGATGCCGCTAACGTATCCTACGATCAGTGCGAAAACGAGCTTTCTTCAATAGAAAATGAAATTGAGGAGGTTATGTCGCAAACTGCTGAAATCAATACTAAAATTGAGCAGATAAGAGCTCTTGGCTCCGGTTACGAGGAGGAGGCTCTGCGAAAGGACGGCGAGGCAAGTGTTCTTGAATCCACCCTTGAGCATAATAAGGAAACTATTGAACGCCTTAAATCCGATATTGGTATGGCAGATGACAGCAGTGCATCCATTGACGCACAGATTGAGCTGAAGAATGCTCTTATTGCCGAAAATCAAAGACTGTCGGCAGAGAAAAAAGAACAATT
This sequence comes from uncultured Bacteroides sp., assembly GCA_964465835.1. Classification (GTDB taxonomy): domain Bacteria; phylum Bacillota; class Clostridia; order Oscillospirales; family Acutalibacteraceae; genus Eubacterium_R. The sequence continues at coordinate 11,868 of CAYXLH010000035.1, forward strand.
AAAAAATGTTGCTCAGCAGCTGGAGCGGGTTCGTTCGGATAACGAAGAGCTTTCCGAAAAAGCAATTGAATATAATCAGCAGTTAGCATCTCTTGCGGTTAAGCTGTCCGACAGTAAAGTAAAATGTTCCCAGGCGCTTTCTTCTATTGAGGAAATTAGATCACGCTGTCAGGTGATAGACGGAAGTATAGATGATGTTGAAAAAGAGATTAAATCTATCTCCGCATCAAAAACGGAGAGCGAAGAAAATCTTACATTTCTAAAAGAACGCATAGACGAATACGAAAACTCTATGGAGGGTTACCGTATTAAGCTTAAAAACAAAACCGATAAAGCAAACAGTATAAAGGACGAACTTGATAAAGAAAATAGACTGCTTGCTGACGCTCAGTCAAAAGCGAGAATGCTTTCTGACCTTGAAAAAAATATGGATGGTTTCTCCGGCGCAGTTAAAGCCGTTGTAAAGCAGGCTAAAAACAAGGCTTTATCCGGTATTCACGGTCCTTTGTCACAGCTTATAAGCGTTGAAAATGAGTATTCAACTGCCGTTGAGGTTGCTTTGGGCGCAGCAATGCAGAATATCGTTGTAGGAAATGAATCAGACGCAAAGCGTGCAATCAATTACTTAAAACAGAACAATCAGGGCAGAGCAACATTCCTTCCTATATCAGCAATTAAACCAAGATATATTGAAGAAAAAAATCTTGACGATAATTTCGGATTTGTAGCCGTTGCCTCCGATTTGGTAAAATGTGACGGTGAATATTCAGATATCGTGTCAAATTTATTGGGCAGGGTAATGATTGTTGAGGATATTGACTGTGCTATCGGAATTTCAAAAAGATATAAAAACAGATATAAAATAGTGACTCTTGACGGTCAGGTTATGAATCCCGGGGGTTCAATGACCGGCGGTTCCCGTTCAAGAGGAGCAGGCATACTTTCAAGAGCAAATCAGATTGAAGAGCTGAACGCCAAGGCGCAGGAATTAAGCAGACAGGCTGACGAAACAGCATTAAAATATAAAAAGGCGGTTGAGGATGCAAATCTGGCGGCAGCAGACCTCCAGGGTGCTGATGCCGACTTACGCAATGCCAAAGAAGAATATATCCGTGCTCAGGGCGATGATAAACTTATCGGCGATAAGCTTAATTCTCTTGATGTGCAAAAGCAGAATATGCTCCGTGAAAAAGAGAACGCTGACGGAAGAATTGCCCTGCTTGAAAAAGCGGCGGAAATTGCCGGCAATGAAACAAAAGAAATTGAAAATCAGATTTCCGATACAGAGGAAAAGCTGGGTTCAATTACTTCGGATACTCAGCAAGCTAACGAAAAGAGAGAGCGTATCCGCCAGCAAAGTGAGGAAATCAATTTACAGCTTGTTACATTAGCCAAGGATACCGAGGCTGCAAAGCTTTCAGTAGAGGAGCTTCAGCTTAGAAAATCCACTCAGTCAGACCGTGTTAATTCAATTAACGAGGAAATAGCACAGATTGAGGAAAAGAATAATACTTTGCTTCAGTCAATCGCTGATGTTAAGGCGCAGGCACGGGAATTGAGGACAAAATCACAATCCTCCGGCGACGACGTTAAAATGCAGATTGAGGAGAGAAATTCTCTTGAAAAACGCTCCAATGATTTGCGTTCTCTTGAAAAGAATAAGAGTCAGGAAAGAGAAAAACTTTCTTCCCAGCTTGTTCGTCTTGATGAGCGCAAAATCGCTATGCGCAAGGAGTATGACGAGCTTAACAATATGCTTTACGACCAGTACGAGCTTACTCGCCGTGAAGCAGAATCGCTAAATATAGTTATTGAAGATATGGCGGCGGCAAACAAGCAGTTAAGAGAGATTAAAGGGTCAATCAAGGCTTTAGGCTCCATCAATGTAGGCGCTATTGAGGAATACAAGGAAGTATCTGAAAGATACGAATTCCTTAAAGAGCAGATTGATGATATTGAAAAATCTAAGAGCGAGCTTACCAAAATTATTGATGATTTAACATCTTCAATGAGTGAGAAATTCATCACCCAGTTTAATAAAATCAATGAGCAGTTTAAGGTCAGCTTTGCCGACTTCTTCGGCGGAGGCAAGGGAGAAATTGTACTTGAGGACCCATCAAACTGCCTTGAGTCACCTATTGAAATTAAAATTCAGCCACCGGGAAAATCAGTACAGAATATCAACCTTTTCTCCGGCGGTGAAAAATCGCTGGCGGCAATGGCGCTTTTGTTCAGTGTACTTAAAGTTACTCCGTCACCATTTTGTATTTATGACGAGGTTGAGGCGGCGCTGGATGATGTTAACGTAGAGCGTTTTGCAAAATATATGCGTAAAATGACAGACAAAACACAGTTTATTTCAATTACTCACAGACGTGGAACGATGGAAGAGGCGGATGTGCTCTACGGTGTAACAATGCAGGAAAAGGGTGTATCAAAACTTCTTGAACTCCAATCGGCGGAACTTGCCGCAAAGATGGGTCTTGAATAATTAATAATCAGCAGAGGAATTTTCATTATGGGACTTTTTGACAAATTCAGAAAAGGTTTAAAAAAGACAAGGGACGAGGGTATTACCGCCCAGATGAACGAGGTAATAGAGTCTTACGATAAAATTACCGACGACTTGTTTGACGAGCTGGAGGAAATACTCATTATGGGCGATGTGGGTATGCCCACCGCGCAGCGTATAATCCGTGACCTTAAAGCAAAGATTGAAAACGACAAAGTAACTTCCGCATCGCAGGTTAAAGAGATGATGAAAGATATTGTAGCAGGTATTGTATGGGGCGGTTCCTATTTAAGACTGCGTACAAAACCATCGGTTATACTTGTTATCGGCGTTAACGGCGTAGGTAAAACAACTACAATAGGCAAGCTTGCACTTCGCCTTAAAAGTATGGGCAGAAGCGTAATTTTAGGCGCCGCCGATACTTTTCGTGCCGCTGCAATAGAACAGCTTCAGGTATGGGCTGACAGAGCGGATGTTGATTTGATAAAACACGCAGAAGGTTCTGACCCTGCCGCCGTTGTATATGATACCATTCAGGCAGGCAAGGCTAGAGGCAGTGACGTTATCATTATTGATACCGCCGGAAGACTTCATAATAAGAAAAACCTTATGGACGAGCTTAATAAAATCAGCCGTGTAATTGACAGGGAACTGCCCGACGCTTCAAGAGAAACGCTGCTTGTTCTTGATGCTACAACAGGTCAGAATGCTGTTAATCAGGCAAAGGATTTCAAGGATGCCGCTGGTATTACCGGTATAATTCTTACAAAACTTGACGGCACTGCAAGAGGCGGAGTTGTTTTAGCAATAAACAATGAGCTTGACGTACCTGTAAAATTTGTTGGCGTAGGAGAGCAGATAGACGACTTGCAGCCTTTTGATGCTGAGGCGTTTGCCGCCGCATTGTTCGATGCAAAAATTACCGACGAAAAAGAGATAGCAGGATTTATCACATCTGATGATGAGCAGGAGTGACGGTGTAAAAATATGGACTTTATATTAGCAACCAACAATATGAAAAAACTTGCGGAGATGCAGCGTATTCTATCTCCTTTGGGAATAAATGTTGTCACCGCAAAAATGATTGGCATTGAACTTCCCGAGGTGGAGGAAAACGGTACAACCTTTGAGGAAAATGCCGAAATTAAAGCCGCCTCCGCCTGTGAAATTACAAAAATACCTTCAATAGCCGACGACAGTGGTTTGTGTGTTGATTATCTTGACGGTGCGCCGGGTATCTATTCCGCAAGATTCTCCGGCGAGCACGGAAACGACGAGAGAAACAACGACCTTTTATTGGAAAAGCTTGAGGGCGTTCCTATGGAAAAACGTACTGCATACTATGTGTGCGCTATATGTTGTATTTTCCCCGATGGCAGAAAGATTGTTGTACGAGGCGAGTGCCACGGTCACATAGGATTTGAGCGTGACGGTCACGAGGGCTTTGGATATGACCCACTGTTTCTAATAAACGGTAAATCCTTCGGCAGATATACCGCCGACGAAAAAGATAAGATTTCTCACCGCGGCAATGCTTTGAGAAAGCTTGCAGGCGAGCTTGAAAAAATTATTTAGGGTAACGGTAATAATCGGAACCCGTCAAAAACGCAGCATTAAAGCGATATTTGTCACTTTTGCTGTTGCCTTGCGTAAGCAAGGATGCCATCTCAAGACAACAAATCTCATCTTTACTCCAAGCATTTTTGATGCTTTGCAGTTTATCGTGTGCAGATTTGGTCTTAATCAAGGCACAAAACACAGTTAATCCTTTCGGATTAACGAGTATTTTAACGAGGAGTAAGGGCAAATCTGCCACGATAAACCGTGGTTCTGATTATTACCGTTGCCCTAGGAGAATTTTATGACTTCAAAAGAAAGAGCAGCCCTAAGGGCAAAGGCTAACTCCCTTGAGGCTATTATCCAGATAGGCAAAGAGGGAATATCCGATAACCTTATTATGCAGATTGACGATACCCTTGATGTAAGAGAACTTATCAAGGTACGTGTTCACCTTGAAACTGCGCCTAAAATGCCTAAAGAACTTGCGGCTGAAATTGCAGCTCAGCTTGGAGCGGACGTTGTTCAGGTAATCGGTGGAATTATTGTCCTTTACAGAGAGGCTGACCCGGATAGAATTGCCGAAAAAAAGAAAAAAAGAGGCTCCGGCGCCGCTAAGGCAAAGGCTAAGAAAAAAGTTAAAATTAAGGGAATGCGCCAAAGACAGAAAGAAAAGGAAGCCAAAAATCCTTACGCAAAATATGACCGCCCAAGATACAAGGGCGACAGAGATAAAAAGCAGGGCAGGTCGTAATGAAAACAGGAATTTTCGGCGGAGCATTTAACCCTGTTCACAACGGGCATATCAATTTGCTTAAATGCTATAAAAAGGAACTTGCACTTGACAGAATTATTGTTGTACCTACCGCTGTTCCGCCCCATAAAACCTCTGAATATCTGTTAAGCGAAAGCCACCGACTGAATATGTTAAATCTTGCTTTTAAAGATTTTGACGGTGTTGAGATATCCGATATTGAGTTTAAAAGGCAGGGTAAAAGCTACACCTATGTTACTGTTGAACAGTTGAAAAAGCAGTACCCCGAAGACGATTTTTATCTGATTATAGGCTCGGATCAGTATCTGTATTTTCAAAATTGGTACAGGGCAGACGATATTCTGGAATCGGTTATCCTTTGCACGGCAGCAAGGGAAAAAGGCAGGGAGTATGAGAAAATGCTTTCTTACAAAAACTCCTTTTCTAATATGAAAAATTCGGTGATATCCGTTTTTCCTGTGATTGAGGTTTCTTCCTCTCAAATCAGGGATAGGATAAATCAGGGCAAAAGTATAGACGACTTGGTTCCGCTGGCAGTGGCGCAGTATATCGGAGAGAATAGATTATATGAGTAATTATGATACTGATGAATATATAAAGTTAATAAAAGAGACATTAAGCGAGTATCGCTTCCATCATTCAATGTGCGTTGCCGAAAGGGCGAGAGAGCTGGCGCTGAAATACGGCGCAGACCCTGAAAAAGCCTATGTTGCCGGCATTTTGCACGATGTAATGAAAGAAACGGATTTTGATTTACAGCGCAGTCTGATTGAAGCGGACGGCATGGTAATGACCCCTCTTGAAACTGCAAACAAAAAGGTATATCATCAAATGTCGGGTGCGGCTTATGTAAAAAGCAGGCTTAATATCACCGACAGTGATATTATTAACGGTATTAGGTATCATACCACAGGACGTGAAAATATGTCCTTGTTTGAAATGATAATTTACCTTGCGGATTTTACTTCCGCTGACAGAAATTATCACGACGTTGAGGAGATGCGCCGTCAGACGAACAAATCGCTTTTTGGTGGAATGCTGTATTCTTTAAGATATACGATAATTGATATTGCATCCCATAACAGACAAATACACCCTGATACATTATCTTGTTATAATTGGGTTATAAATAATATTAACAAAAGAGAAGAGAGTGAATAAATGGACTATTTTGATATAGTAAAGGTTGCCGTAAAGGCTATTGACAATAAAAGAGGTACAGATATTGACGTAATTAAGGTTGATGATATTACAGTGCTTACGGATTATTTTGTTATTGCAACGGTAAATTCGTCAACGCAGTTAAAAGCCGCTGCTGATGAGGTTGAGTACAAGCTGTCCGAAGCAGGATATGGACCTCATCATATTGAGGGCAAGGCTACAGGCTGGGTTTGCCTTGATTATACCGGCGTTGTTATCCATATTCTTTATAAAGACCAACGCGACTTTTATCAGCTTGAACGCCTTTGGGAAGATGGCGAAAAAGTTGATATTGACGAATATATCACAAAAGAGTAAAATAAATAAGATTTAATTCATAATCGGAGGATTAACAAACTATGGAATATAATTTTAAACAGATTGAGTCAAAGTGGCAGAACGTCTGGTACACACAAAATACCTTTGCTGCAAAAGACGATTATTCTCTGCCTAAATATTACTGTCTTGTTGAATTTCCTTATCCCAGCGGACAGGGACTTCACGTAGGACATCCCCGTTCATATACGGCGCTTGATATTGTGGCAAGAAAGAAAAGACTTGAGGGATATAATGTTCTTTATCCTATGGGATGGGATGCCTTCGGACTTCCTACCGAAAACTATGCTATTAAAAATCATATTCACCCTGCCGAGGTAACAAAGAACAATGTTGCTCATTTCAAACAGCAGCTTCAATCTTTGGGCTTTTCATTTGACTGGACAAGAGAAATTAATACTACCGACCCGTCATATTACAAGTGGACTCAGTGGATTTTCCTCCAGCTTTTCAAAAAAGGCCTTGCTTATAAAAAAGAAATGGCCGTAAACTGGTGTACCTCCTGTAAGTGCGTTCTTGCCAATGAAGAGGTTGTGAACGGCGTTTGTGAGCGTTGCGGCAGTGAAGTTATCAGAAAAAATCAAAGCCAGTGGATGCTTAAAATCACTGACTATGCCGACAGACTTGTTAAAGACCTTGACAATGTTGATTTTATTGACAGAGTTAAAACTCAGCAGCGTAACTGGATTGGCAGATCAACAGGTGCAGAGGTTGATTTCGGCACCACCGAGGGTGATATTCTTACAGTTTATACCACCCGTCCCGATACACTTTTCGGCGCAACATA
>CAYXLH010000035.1:19044-19836 GCA_964465835.1 uncultured Bacteroides sp.
TAATTTCCCCCGAACATCAGTTTATTGAAAAATGGGCGTCCCATATTAAAAATATGGATGAGGTTCGCAAGTATCAGGACGAAGCTGCCCATAAGAGCGACTTTGAGCGTACAGAGCTAAATAAGGATAAAACCGGTGTTAAACTTGAGGGCGTAATGGGTATTAATCCTGTTAACAATACTGAAATCCCGATTTTTATTTCCGATTATGTACTTACTTCCTACGGTACCGGCGCAATTATGGCGGTTCCTGCTCACGATACCCGTGACTGGGAATTTGCAAAGAAATTTAATCTTCCTATTATTGAGGTTGTTAAAGGTTCACAGGCAGGCGTGGAAAACGAAGCATTTACCGACTGTGCAACAGGAATACTTACTAATTCATCATTCCTTGACGGGCTTACTGTTGAGGAGGCTAAAAAAGCTATTACAAAGTGGCTGTCCGACAATAAAATGGGCAGGGAAAAGGTTAACTTCAAACTTCGTGACTGGGTATTCTCACGTCAGAGATATTGGGGTGAGCCTATTCCGATTGTTAAGTGTGAAAAGTGCGGTTACGTTCCTATTGACGAAAGCGAACTTCCGCTTACCCTGCCAAAGGTTGATTCTTATGAGCCTACCGATACAGGCGAGTCACCTCTTGCAAAAATTACGGACTGGGTAAATACAACATGTCCATGCTGTGGCGGACCTGCAAAAAGGGAAACCGATACAATGCCTCAGTGGGCAGGTTCCTCCTGGTATTTCCTGAGATATATGGATCCCCACAACGATAAAGAGCTTGTGTCAAAAG
>CAYXLH010000036.1:0-19102 GCA_964465835.1 uncultured Bacteroides sp.
ATCCTCTCTGCTGTGAATATCCGACATGTGAACCTCAACAAAAGGTGTAAAATCCTTTACCGCCTCAATAGCGTCACGGATAGCATAAGAGTAATGGGTATACGCACCGGCATTTATAACAACGCCGTCGTACTTATCCTTAGACTCGTGAATAATGTCAATAATACTGCCCTCGTGATTAGACTGGTAAAAAGACAGACAGACGCCTTTTGTTTCGGCATAGCCTTTTAGATATTCGTTGATATCGTCAAGAGTATCTGCACCGTAAACATCTTTTTTTCTGATACCGGTCATATTAAGATTAGGGCCATTTAAAACAAGAATTTTTTTGCCGTCTGACATAGTATTCACTCCCATAAGCATTTTAAACAATAATAGGGCGATAAAAAATCGCCCTAAATTGTTTTTACTTGTACTTTCTCTTGCGGGCAGCCTCGCTCTTCTTTTTACGGGCTACTGAAGGCTTTTCGTAGTGCTCTCTTTTTCTTACCTCCTGGATAATACCGTCACGTGAGGTTTGACGCTTAAAACGTCTGAGTGCACTGTCAAGAGACTCGTTATCCTTAACTTTTACCTGGCTCACTATATTCCCTCCCTCCGACCTGTTGTCAGGGGTATTTGATACTTTCTCTATATCGCCATAGATTATATACAAAACAAATAAGATTGTCAAGTATTTTATCAAATAATGTAAAAATTTGGCACATTTCTTTTACATTACATCTGAACGCTGGCTGATGTGCTGTACTCGCCGAAACCTACGGAGGATACTGCTTTTACTCTGAAATAATACTTTTTTCCTTTTTTAAGCGAAGTAATTTCCTTTGAGGTTTTGTCTGTACTTACACTTTTCCAGCTTCCACCGTTTTCCTTGTACTGAACAGTGTATTTTGAAGCGCCTGTTACTGCATTATACTTAACGGTAACAGTTGTACTGTTCTTAACCGAAGCGGTAATTTTAGACTTTGCAAGAGTGTATTTTCTGTAAGCGTAACCCGACTTTGGACTGTTGTAGGTTTTGCCGGATTTTGTTACATAGCAAACAACCTTGTAATAATATCCGACGCCGTATTTAACAGATGTATCTGTCCAGGAGCTTACGTTTTTGCTTTTAACAGTTTTTATAAGTGAATAAGTTCCTGTTTTTGATTTCGCACGGTAAATTTTATACCCTGTTGCATAACTCTGTTTTTTCCAATAAATACGGGTACCTGTTGAGGTAACCTCGGTTGTAGGCGCAGCAGGTGTAGGTGGCAGAACTTTTTTGCTGACAGAAGAACTATACGAACCGCTGCCTATAGAGTTATACCCTTTTACTCTGAAATAATAGGTTTTATCAATAGTAAGACCTGTTACGGTATATGATGAAGATGCGGTTGTTCCGGCAGTTTTCCAGCTTCCGCCGGACAACTTGTACTGAATCTGATACCGGGAGGCATTATCCGCAGCTTTCCACTTTACGCTCACCGATGTGGGTGATTTTCTTGAAGTGGTAACTGATGATACTGTTGCCACTGTATTCTTTACTCCGGCAGTTGCAGGTGTATAAGAACTGTAATATGTTTTATTATCCTTTTCAAGATAACGTCTTACTTTATAATAATAAACAGTACCGTACTTTACGTTTTTATCGGTATAACTTGATGTATTTTTGTTGTTAAGAACAGCAATTTTACTGTATGTACCATCCTTTGACGTACTCCTATATACAATATTACCTGTTACATCATCAGCTTTTTCAAACGTAATCATAATGCCTGATGTGCATTTTTCCGCTTTTATACCCGAAGTCGAAGCAGGCATAGCCTGAGCCGTTTTCAAAGTATAGGCAGACGTACCTAAGCTGTTGCGCTGGGCACAGTACAAAGTGTAATTCTCGCCAACTGTAAGATTTGAAATAACGGCATAAGAATCTGTTGTTACCGTAGAGCCTTTTACACTGTTTCCCTTTGAATCGCTGACATAATAGACAAACTTGTCCCTTAAATTATCATCACCTTTAAAGGTGAATTTAAGGGTGGTACTGTTAAGTCTTGCAGAGGTAACAACAGGCAGATCCAGTTTGTACTGAGCCTTTTTAGCCTCGGATTTCGTGCTGTAAGTGTTAGAATTTTCCTTTTTATATCTCTCAAACTTATAGTAATAATTCTCGCCGTATTTTATGCTTTTATCGGTATAGGAAGAAACGGAATTATCAGTTACTGTTTTAATTTTTGTATATGTGCCGTCGGCAGATTGGGAACGGTAAATATTAACGCCTGTAATATCGCTGCGCTTTCCCCAGGTCATTTTTATACCGTCATTGGTGTTGTTAAAAGTAACCTGCGTAATTGTAGGCGGAAGTACCTTTTTATTTTCAACATCGCTGTAATCATACCATTTACCGCTGATATATGCACGCACTCTGAAATTATATGTAGTACCTAAAACAAGATTCTTTACATCATAAGAAGTGGAGGTAACAGAAGATGATGCTGTGGTATATGATGACGCAGTGCTTTTTTTATACTGTACCTGATACTTTGACGCACCATGAATTTCGTCCCAACTTACTTTAACGGAAGAGCTGCTGCTTCTGGTTGTGGTAATCTGTGGCACAGCTGCACCCACAACAATAAATTTATCATTATATTTTGAATAACGGTTTATGGTAGCGCCCATACCGCCCTGCTTCATTTTATTGTGAAAAATAGCATTAAGCGAATAAAGGTGACCGTTGGAATCATATACGTTTGATGTGGGATTTTTACGCAGGCTGTCCCAATAAATAGTATCTATATGACATGTGGATCGTCCATACTCACGTGTTTCATAATTGGAATGATATATTTCCATCTTTTTACTGTCTATACTGTGAATCATAAAGGTATGAGTACCTGTATTTGACGTACTGGAGGTGAGAACACCATAATGAATTACATCCCCCGAAACGGCGTATTTAACAAAGAAATTAATTATATTTTCCACTTCTTTCGCCGCATTGGATGAGGTGGTAAGAGTGGCAACGGTATAATAATTACCTGTTTTATGGGTGCATTTATAGTTGCTGTAAAGACCTTCGCCGTTATATTCCACGCCGTAAAGTTTTTCACACACCTTTGACACGAAACCGTAGCAGTTGCCGGTAACAATAGAAGTTTTGCCGGGAATAAAGCCGGAAATTTTCTGAATTTTCTCCAGCTTATCCTGGGCATATATTTTATCAGCAGAATATGCCGCAGAAGTATTTACAGTAAAAATTCCAAGAATAATTACAAGCGACATTAGAAGAGATATTACCTTTTTCATATTCCGCCTCCTTAAGCAAGCGAGATAAATCCGAATAAGCCTAAAACGAGCTTGATTTCGGCATCTTTTCACTTTTCATCATTGTAAGGCGCCAGCCTAACTTCTTCTTCAAAGTAAGAATCTGCTCAAAACCAAGCCGTTTTAGGTCGAAGATTTTTTATGTAACGGATTTTTCGTTAGGCAAGGCACAAAACGAAGTTAATCCTTTCGGATTAACGAGTATTTTAACACAGCATAGCGAGAAATCCGTTCATAAAAAACTTATTCGGATTTATCTCGCTTGCTTTACATTTTCAAAAACCGCAATTAATTATACCATAGTATGTCATTTTGGTCAAATTCAAAAAATAACCCCCGCTGTTAAAGCGAGGGTTGTATGTGATTTTTATCAGCCAAGGCCTTTTTCGTCAAAGTTGAAAATTGTTGACAAAATAACTTCGTAGCCTGTTTCAATAGCTTCAGGAACAAGCCTGTCATAACTGTCACGTCTGTTATGGTAATAATCGGCAGGAGCCGGATCCATAGCGGCAAGACAGGTAGCGGTAATGCCTGCCTGTGAAAAAGCGGCAGCGTCAGAAGAACCAAAGAATACATTTGCAAATTTCAAATCGTCGTGACCTGCCTCAACAGCAGAATCCATAACAAGCTGACTGAATTTTTCGTTATGCTTAACAGTACCTGTCATATCACGGTTATAAACATTGAGATACTCAAGGTCGGTAAGGGTATCAACGCAGAGAACTGCGGTTTCAACGCCGGAGTTAACATACTCATCATAGTGATCCTTTGCCCACTGCTTACATCCTCTAAGTCCTGCCTCTTCGCCGTCGGTAATCATTGCGACAACCTCTGTATTTTCAAACTCAATGCCTGCCATATCAAGCATACGCAGAGCACATACAGCGGCATAAGTACCGGTAAGATTATCGTTTGCACCGGGAGAAATTGTTTTAAAATCAATAAAGAAAAACAGAGTTACCATACCGAGAGCAGTAAAGCAGTGCCAGTAATAGCTGTAATTAATAAGGAAATCGCCGAAAGCACCCATATCAGCAAAGTTTGCAATAACGGTTACAACAGCTATAACAAACGAAACAATCGCACCAACTATTGCCCAAGCCATAAGAATTCCCATAAGGGGAGTATTTTTACCGTAATAAATATGTCTCCACTCATAAGCAGAATCGCAGTGACCGGAAATAATTATTCTTTTTTTAACCTCGCCGGTGGGCTTGCGCTTAGCGTAGAAATTATGGCCCTCAATTTTCTTATAAAAAACATCCACAAAGCGCTTGTACATAAGAAATTCCATAACTGTGATAAGCAGAGATACGGCTACAACACCGCCTACAATACACTGAGGAACGAAGAAATCGCTTGGTCCTACACCGCTGAATACATTTGTGAAAACAAGTATAAGACAGGTAACAACCGCAATAATGATAGCCGCTGATACAAATTTTGTCCACTGAAGAAACGCTTTAGGAGCCATTTTGTAAGACTCAAAGCCGGTTTCATCACAAAAAGTATCCATTTCCTTTTTGATATGCTTTTGGGTTGCCATACAGTTCTCGTTGCCTGATTCACGGGGACCATATCTTTTGATTACATTGGTAATCTCTTTAACTGTGTAATCAACATTTTCTTTGATTACAGCCTTTGGAAATTCGTTGAATTTCATTTACCTTTCTCCTTTAGCCTTATATTTTCTATTAAGTTCCACTTCAAAATATGGATTACTTCCTAAGAACTGTAACTGTGCCTTTGTACGCAGAAAAACATTTTTCGGCAGCGCAACACTGTCAACTGCGTAATTTACGTTCAATGCATCAAGAACATCTTTATAGTCATCAAGTCTGTTTTTAAAATCATCCCAGTCAAGTGCTTCCTGAGCAGTCCATGCATTTTCCGCCAAAGCCTGAATACGTGGGAACGCCTGCATATCAAGCTTTTCCCTGTCACGGATAAATTCGCTCCAAAGTTCACCCTCAACACCGAGTACATTTGTTACGTTTTCTTTATTAACGCCAAATTTTTCAGGATTGTAATTATAGGTATTTTTAAGAGGATACTGCGAGTAAGTCATATCAAAATAAAAAGACTGATGATTACTCATAATCATACTGCCGCCGTCATTAACATACTTTTCAGCATTTTTATCTCTTTTAGGAGTCCAATATTGAACAACGATATTTTTATCCTGCGTGTTAAGATTATCCGACTCAAGAACCTCGTTCCAGCCGATAAGCTTTCTGCCCTTTTCTTTGAGATATGCGGAAATTCTGTTTTCAAACCAACCCTGAAGCTGTACCTCGTCCGCCAAACCATTATCTTTCATAACTTTCTGGCAGGCAGGGCAATCCTTCCACTCATCCTTAGGAGCCTCGTCGCCGCCCATATGAATATAAGGCGAATCAAACATTTCGCACACTTCGTCAAGCACATTGAAAATAAATTCAAAAGTTGACTCCTTACCGCAGCACACAGTTCTGTTCCATCTTTTATTGTGTTCAACACGTTCAGGATAAAGACCGCCGTAATATCCGGGAACTTCTGTATCAATCTCACGGCAGGCAAGATGTTTATACGCTGCCATAGCGGCGGCACAGTGAGCAGGAAAATCAATTTCCGGCACTACGGTAATGCCTCTCTCCTTAGCATAGGCAACCACATCTTTAATCTGTTCCTGAGTAAAATAGCCCTCGTAAGGAACATTATCTATTTTTGTTGTTCTCCAACCGCCCGTCTGTGAATATTTTCTCTTCGCACCGATTTCGGTAAGAAGCGGATATTTTTTTATCTCTATACGCCATCCCTGGTCATCGGTAAGATGCCAGTGGAAAACATTTATTTTTTCTGCAAAAAGTAAATCGAGAAAACGCTTAACTTCATCAACGCCGAAAAAGTGGCGTGCAACGTCAAGATGAACGCCTCTCCAGCCGAACTTAGGCTCGTCTTTGATATCACAGCATGGAATTTTCCTTGAACCTAAATCGGTTCTGCCGATTTTACGTATAGTCTGCAAGGCATAATATGCACCGGTTTTAGTAGAGGCGCTGATTTCTATACCGTTTTCGCTGACTAAAAGTATATAACCCTCAGATGAAATATTTTCATCTTTTTTTATAACAAAATATGAGCTTTCACCCGTCTGCGCCTGAAGAAGCGGCAAATCAAAATCCGATTTTACAACAACGTCATCCGGCAGAGTAAAAGCACCTTTTCTTTCGATACAAACTTTTGGTTTTGGAATTATAGATAACATATCCGCACCGCCTGTAATTTAGTAAAATGATTATAACAAATATGCTATTTATTGTCAATCAAACAAAATACCTCCCTGTCAAAAAAACACAGGAAGGCAAAAATGTTTATTATTTATTCATATTTGGTGGCGATTTTTAACTTTCAGACGTTCCATGGCACGTGCCAAATTTGCCTGTGACTGATGATATTCAATTAGCGAACGCTTTTGCCTAAGCTCTTCTTCGGCACGGATTTCCGCCTCTTTTGCGCGCCTTGCATCAATTTCTTCCGGCAGTTCGGCAGAAATGCAAACAAGGGTGCATTCGTTATTGAAGAACTCAAGAAGTCCGTTTCCGACAAAGGCAAATATTTCCTCGCCGGAGGGCTTTTTGATTTTCATTTCGCCGACATCAATAGGTGTTATAGTATTGGCATGGTGTGCAAGAAAAGCCTTTGAACCACCGTCAAGCATAGGAATTGTCAGCGAAAGGCAGTCGCCATCAAAAAACACTTTATTTGACGCCACCACTTTTAATTTAAAGGTTTCAGCCATAATAAATCACATAACCTTTCAAATAAAATTACAATGTTTTTGCTTTTTCTACGGCGTCTTCAATAGTTCCCACGTTGAAGAAAGCAGCTTCCGGCAAGTCGTCAACATCGCCGTCAACAATGGCCTTAAATCCTTTGATTGACTCTTTAAGCGGAACATAAATTCCCTTCAAGCCTGTAAAATGCTCTGCAACATGGAAAGGCTGTGACAAAAATTTTTCAATCTTTCTGGCACGGAATACCGCCTGTTTATCATCATCTGACAGCTCCTCCATACCGAGAATTGCAATAATATCCTGAAGTTCTTTATACCTTTGAAGATACTCCTGCACCTTACGCGCTACTTCATAATGTTCTTCGCCTACAACGTCTGCCTCCAGAATTCGTGAGTTTGACTCAAGAGGGTCAACAGCAGGATAAATACCCTTTTCAACGATTTTACGCGAAAGAACCGTTGTGGCGTCAAGGTGAGCAAATGTGGTTGACGGAGCCGGATCCGTAAGGTCATCGGCAGGCACATAAACCGCCTGAACAGAAGTGATTGAGCCGTTCTTAGTAGAGGCAATACGCTCCTGAAGCTGACCGACATCCGTTGCAAGAGTAGGCTGATAACCAACTGCCGACGGCATTCTGCCTAAAAGAGCGGAAACCTCCGAACCTGCCTGAATAAATCTAAATATATTATCTATAAACAGCAAAACATCCTGATGCTCAACATCACGGAAATACTCTGCCATTGTAAGTCCTGTCTCAGCAACACGCATACGTGCTCCGGGAGGCTCATTCATCTGACCGAAAACAAGAGCAGTTTTATTAATAACGCCCGACTCTTTCATTTCGTTCCAAAGGTCGTTGCCCTCACGGGAACGCTCGCCTACGCCGGTAAATATTGAATATCCGCCGTGCTGCGTTGCAACATTTGTAATAAGCTCCTGAATAAGTACCGTTTTACCTACACCTGCACCACCGAAAAGTCCGATTTTACCGCCCTTTTGATAAGGTGTAAGTAAATCAATTACCTTTATACCTGTTTCAAGGATTTCAACCTCGGATGACTGATCCTCAAATGAAGGCGGATTACGGTGGATTGACCAATGCTCTTCTTTATCAAGTTTTTCCAAATCGTCTATTGTTTCGCCTACTACGTTAAAAAGTCTGCCCAGCGTTTTTTCACCTACGGGAACCTTTATTGAGGAACCGGTTGCTTCAACCTGCATATCCCTGTAAAGGCCCTCGGAACCTGCCAGCATAATACAGCGCACCACATTGCCGCCTATATGCTGTGCAACCTCCATAACCGCCTTTGACTCGCCGTTTTCAACTTCAAGGGCGTCCTTAATTTTCGGCAGTGAATCCGTAAATTCAACGTCAACAACGGGACCCATTACCTGAACAATTTTTCCTGTGTTCATTTTATCACCTGCGTCCTTTATTTCTTGTAATTAGAATTAAAGGTTACCTGACTGTTTATTTTTCTGCGCCTTTGAACCGCTTATAACCTCGGTAATCTCCTGAGTAATAGCCGCCTGACGGGCACGGTTGAACTGTATGGTAAGGTCTTTAATCATTTGAGAGGCGCTGTCGGTGGCAGTCTGCATTGCCATCATACGGGCATTATGCTCACTGCAGAAGCTCTCAATCAGTGTACCGTAAACAAAACCGCATACATAATCCGGAACTATGGTGTCAAACACCGTTTCAGCGTCCGGCACAAGTTCACAGGATGCATAAATATTATTCTCAAATTCGCTCTGCTCAATCTTCTCTTTCTTTAATGGAAGAATGCGCTTGCTGACAGCTTCCACCGTCATAGAATTTACCATTTTTGTATAGATAACATACAGTTCGTCAATTTCACCGCTGACAAACAAATCCACAAGTTTAGCCGCAATATTCCTTGCTCTGTTCATAGTGGGGTTCTGGGCGGTATAATTGAAATTGATATCTATTGAAATATTCTTTTTTTCAAAATAGTGTCTGCCAAGCTGACCTACAACAAATAATTTGCTTTCTTCTTCGTCGTCCATAGTCTGTTCGGCAAGCTTAATAACATTGTGGTTGTATGCACCGGCTAGACCTTTATCAGCCGTAATAACAAGATATCCTGTCGTTCTGTTCTTTCCGGTTTTTCCGGCCCGCAGGTCAAAAAATTTATTTCCTGCTTCCGGATAAACATCAAGTATTTTAGCCAGACTCTCTTGTATCATCTCAAAATACGGCTGAGTATTTTTTAAATCTCTGCGGGCTTTTTGAAGCTTTGAGGAGGATACCATATACATTGCGTTGGTAATTTTCATAGTATCCCTGATAGACTTCATACGGCTCTGTATTTCTCTGGCATTAGGCATTATTCATTACCTTCGTCATATTCTTTGCTGAATTTGTCAGCAGCGTCAAGTATTGATTCTTTCAGAGAGTCATCAAGTACCTTACTGCTTTCAATTTCGCTCATAATGTCGCTGTGCTCGGTATCAAAATATTCAAGCATCTTCAACTGATAAGTCTTAATTTGATCAGCAGGCACTTTAACAAATTTTTTACCCACAGCAGATACAAGAGTAACCACCTGCTCCGACAGAGACATAGGTCTGCCCAAAGGCTGTTTAAGAAGCTCCATAAGTCCTTTGCCGTAAACAAGTCCTGCTTTTGTTTCCTCATCAAGGTCTGATGAGAATTGGGTAAACACTTCCATTTCCCTGAATTGCGCCAAATCAACACGCAGTGAGCCTGCTGCCTTTTTCATAGCCTTTGTCTGTGCGTCGCCGCCTACACGGGATACGGACAAACCTACGTTTACAGCAGGGCGCTGACCGCTGAAAAACAAGTCACTTTCAAGGAAAATCTGGCCATCTGTAATTGAAATTACATTTGTCGGAATATAGGCGGACACGTCGCCTGCCTGAGTTTCAATAATAGGCAAAGCGGTTATTGAGCCTCCGCCCTTTTCATCACAAAGATGACTTGAACGCTCAAGCAGTCTTGAATGAAGATAGAATACGTCGCCGGGGTAAGCCTCACGTCCCGGTGAACGCTCAAGCAAAAGCGAAATGGCACGATAAGCCACCGCATGCTTACTTAAATCATCATATACAATAAGGCAGTCCTTGCCCTTATACATAAAGTATTCGGCTATTGCAGTAGCGGAATACGGAGAAATATACTGCAATGAAGCAGGGTCGGCTGCAGTTGAACATACAACTATTGTATAATCAAGAGCGCCATGCTTTTTAAGGGTGCCAACAAGCTTTGCAACCGTTGATGTTTTCTGACCGATTGCGTTATAAATACAAATACAGTTCTTCCCCTTTTGGTTAAGTATTGTATCAAGAGCAATAGACGTTTTACCTGTCTGGCGGTCGCCGATAATAAGCTCACGCTGGCCTCTGCCTATGGGGAACATTGAATCTATTGCAAGAATACCTGTTTCAAGAGGCTGTGTTACTTTCTTTCTGTCAACTATTGAGGGTGCCGGCTGTTCAACAAGGCGGTAATCATCTGCTGTAATTTCTCCCTTGCCATCAATAGGCTCGCCGAGAGCGTTTACAATTCTGCCGATAAATCCATCGCCTACGGGAACGCCTGCTTTTTTGTGGGTTCGTCTTACTTTTGTCCCCTCAAAAATACCTTCGTCTGTACCGAAAAGAATACATCCTATGGACTTTCTCTTAATATCCTGAACCATACCCTTTACGCCGTTTTCAAACACAACGATTTCACCGTACATTGCATGGTCAAGTCCGTGGATTCGTGCAATTCCGTCACCTACGCTGATAACGGAACCGACCTCCTCTCCGGCGGTATTAAAATCATAATCCTTAACGTCTTCTCTGAGTATAGATATGATTTTATCCGTATCAACGGTATTATTTTTTCTGGCTGAATCAATAACCTTTTCTTTGATTTTTGATATTTTGCCTTTTATAC
The DNA here is from genome assembly GCA_964465835.1 of uncultured Bacteroides sp. Lineage (GTDB taxonomy): Bacteria > Bacillota > Clostridia > Oscillospirales > Acutalibacteraceae > Eubacterium_R. The sequence continues at coordinate 11,011 of CAYXLH010000036.1, forward strand.
TTCTGTCATACTGCTTTTCGTCAGTCTGAATAATAAAGCCACCGATAAGACTTTCGTCAATTTCAACTTCTACCTTTGCCGAACCTGCATTTGTCTCCTTACAGACAAATTTTTTAATGCCCTCAAGCTGTTCATCGCTGGGAGGATTCACGCATATTACAGTGGCATTGGCAATATTATTCTTTTTATCAAGAGCCTTAAGATATGCCTTTGATACTTCATCAAAAACATTTACATTACATTCAGCGGACATCAATTTAACTGCATCTCTGACTGAAATGGGAAAAATCTCGTCAATTACCTTTTCTTTTTCCGCTGAAGCAACCGACGGATTGTCAAGAATCTGAATAACCTCATCTGCGGAATTCAAAACGGCTCTCACCTGTTCTATGTCTGATACGCCGGCTTCTTTTGAAAGCAACGCATCAACATAAGCATCATAATTATGAGTCACTGTTCATCACTGCTTTCATTTAAAAATTCATCAAACATATCGCTGTCTGTCTGTGCATTGACATTTGCGCCTACAACCTTTTCGGCAGCCTCCATAGCAAGAGAGGCAATCTGCTCTTTTGCGGCACGTTTTGCACTTTGAGTGTCAGCGACGATTTGCTTTTCAGCTTCTGCTTTGAGTCTGTCGGCATCAGCCTGCGCTCTGTCCAGAATTTTGTTGTACTCAACTTTAGCACTATCACGTGCCTCGCCAATGATACGTTTTTTCTCATCGTCGGCGTCAACTAATTTCTGTTCATACTGCTGTTTTAATTCCTCAGCCTGAGCGTTAATATCGTCAGCATCCTGAAATTGTTTATTAATTAACTCCTTACGGGCGTCAATAACCTTTTTAATCGGCTTAAAAAGAAACACTTTCATAAGCACGAAGAAAATAATTAAATTTATTATCGTCCATAGAAAATTAAAGTCAAACTTTAACATTTGCCAAGTTTCCTTTCACTTATTTTTATGATATGCTTGTTATTTAAGCAAAATCATAATAAGGATAGCAACGATAAGACCGTAAATAGCCGTTGCCTCAGCAAGAGCCGCACCGAGAAGCAAAGAAGTCTGAATTTTACCCGAAGCTTCAGGCTGACGTGCAATTGCCTCAACCGCTTTACCTGTTGCGATACCGATACCGATACCTGCGCCTATACCTACTAATACTGCAATACCTGCACCGAGTGCTATTAATCCCATAATCTTGTCTCCTTAATATTTAAATTAATTGTTTTATAATTCAAGCGTTAATTTTTCCCGCCTGTTTTTTTGATTTTTTCTCTGCTTTTTTCTTCGCCTTTTCCAAATTCTTTTTCAATTTCTCCGGGTCGGGTTCTTCTTCCTCAACCGACTCTTTGAGATAAAGAGCAGTCAAAAACACAAAAATATATGCCTGCAGCAGTCCGTCAAATATATCAAAATATAGACTAAGCGCCACCGGAATAACCACAGGCACAAATGCTTTAATTAATTCCATAATGGTGAAAGCCGCCAGAACATTTCCGAAAAGTCGCATACACAATGACAGCGGTTTTGTCAGAACTTCAAGCATATTAATGGGAGTTATAATCCATACCGGTTTTGTAAATGCTTTTATTCTCCCTAAAAATCCCTTGTCACTGAAAGAACTGTATTCAACCAAAACGATGCTTGTTAATGCCATAGCGGCAGTTACCTGCATACTTTTGGTAGGAGGTTTCATTCCGAATAAACCCATTATATTTGACACTCCTATAAACAGCGCCATACTCATAAGCCATGGAATAAATCTCTCAGCTTTCGGACCTACAAGTTCCTTAAAAAAGTTAACTGATTTCTCATAACATAATTCAAGCAACGCCTGCCTTTTGCTTATTTCGCCCTGAACCTTAAGGTTACGGGTAAGAATAATTGCAATCAAGGTCAAAGCTACTATGATTATCCACGATACAACTGTTGACTCATCAAAGCCGATATGCCTGCCACCAACGTCAAATCCGAATACTTCTTCAATATTCAGCTGCTCTGTCAGTTCTTTCTGCAAATCAACCTTCATAGTAATTGGAACAAATGTCATTCACATACCTCCGTTCCTATAATATTTGCTAATAAATAGCCTTTGATAAAGACAGTAAAATATACAGCTGTTGGTATATGTTAACATCTGTCTTCACTGTTAATTATAACACGTCGCAAAATTATTTCAATGAAAAAAATATATAATTAAGTAAATACAGACAAAATTTTTTTGTGCAAAATTTATGTAAACCATACAAAATTTATACAAATTTCAACTGTAGGATAAAAAATCATTTACATATCTAATTTAATGGTTTATAATACTTAAGCAGTCATGAAACTGCATTAGATATAAATATAAAAAAGGAGAAAGGCTATGGCACAGCAAAAGAAAATGGTTGAAGCCATTACATCAATGGACGAAGATTTTGCCAAATGGTACACCGATGTGTGCAAAAAGGCAGAGCTCGTTGAATACACAAGCGTAAAGGGATGTATGGTTATACGACCTTACGGCTACGCTATATGGGAAAACATACAAAGTACCCTGGACAAAATGTTTAAAGAAACGGGACACGAAAATGTTTGTATGCCTATGTTCATTCCCGAATCTCTCCTGCAGAAAGAGGCGGATCACGTTGAAGGCTTTGCGCCTGAATGTGCATGGGTTACTTACGGAGGCTCGGAAAAACTTGAGGAGCGTCTGTGCGTGCGCCCCACCAGCGAAACACTTTTCTGCGAACATTTTAAAAATATAGTTCACTCTCACAGGGATTTGCCCAAACTTTACAATCAGTGGGTATCCGTTGTAAGATGGGAAAAAACTACAAGGCCGTTCCTTCGTTCAAGAGAATTTCTCTGGCAGGAGGGACACACCCTCCACGCAACACCAGAGGAAGCAATAGAAGAAACAGAGAGAATGTTAAACGTATACACAACTCTGTGCCGTGATTATCTGGCGATGCCTGTAATTCAAGGACAAAAAACGGACAGCGACAAGTTTGCCGGTGCAGAGCGCACATACTGTATAGAGGCGCTTATGCACGACGGCAAGGCGCTTCAGGCGGCAACAAGCCATTATTTCGGCAATGGTTTTGCCAAGGCGTTTGACATTCAGTTTGCAAACAAGGACAACAAGCTTGAATATCCTTTCCAAACTTCCTGGGGCGCAACAACACGTCTTATCGGCGCAATTATTATGACCCACGGCGACGACAACGGACTTGTTCTTCCGCCGGCTGTTGCACCTGTTCAGGCAATGGTTATTCCTATTGCACAGCACAAAGAGGGCGTGCTTGAAAAAGCCGCAGAGATAACTGAAAGACTAAGCAAGGTATGTCGTGCAAAGATTGACGACAGTGACAATTCACCGGGATGGAAGTTTGCGGAATACGAAATGAAAGGCGTTCCTGTTCGTGTTGAAATCGGTCCTAAGGATATTGAAAAAAATCAGTGCGTTATCGTAACACGCCACAACAGAGAAAAGACATTTGTATCTCTTGACAATCTTGAGCACGCAGTAGTTGAAAAACTCAAAGAGGTTCACAACGGTATTTATCAGCGTGCTCTTGAAAACAGAGAGAGAAGAACTTATGCAGCTCTGACAATGGACGAAATCACTAAGAAGCTTGAAGAAAACGGCGACGGATTTGTAAAAGCAATGTGGTGCGGCGACGAAGCGTGCGAGGACAAGGTAAAAGAGATTACCGGTGTTGGCTCACGCTGTATTCCTTTTGAACAGGAGCAATTAAGCGATGTATGCGTATGCTGCGGAAAACCTGCAAAGCATATGGTTTACTGGGGCAAGGCATATTAATAAACAAATCAACCAATACTAATAAAAACGAAAGGCGGTATTATATGTCAGTATTAGTAACGGGCGGTCTTGGCTATATAGGTTCTCACACCTGTGTGGAACTTATGAATGCAGGCATTGACGTTGTAGTTGTTGATAATCTCTATAACTGCAAAAAATCATCTTATGACAGAATAAAGGCTCTGGTAGGAAAAGATTTTCCATTTTATGAATGTGATATCAGAGATAAAGACTCCATGAGCGCAGTTTTTGAAAAAGAAAACATTGACTCCGTTATTCACTTTGCAGGTCTCAAGGCAGTAGGTGAAAGCTGTATTAAGCCTCTTGAATATTTTGATAATAATATTACAGGCACCCTTGTTCTTCTTGATGTAATGAGAAATCACGGCTGCAAAAAAATTGTATTTTCTTCTTCTGCAACCGTTTACGGTATGAACAATGTTTCACCTCTTACCGAGGATATGGAAGTAGGCGGAGTTACAAATCCTTACGGAAGAACAAAATTTATGATTGAGTGCATACTCAAGGATTTATTCGCCAGCGACAATGAGTGGTCAATCTGTCTGCTCAGATACTTTAATCCCATCGGTGCACATAAAAGCGGCACAATGGGCGAGGATCCCAACGGCATTCCTAACAATCTTATGCCGTACATTACACAGGTTGCTATCGGCAAGAGAGATGAGTTGGGAGTATTCGGAAACGATTACGACACTCACGACGGCACCGGCGTAAGAGATTATATTCACGTTGTTGATTTGGCTCTCGGTCATGTTAAGGCTGTTGAAAAGGTAAGGGACGACAAAGGACTTTTCATTTATAACCTCGGCACAGGCAACGGATATTCAGTGCTTGATGTTGTAAAAGCATTTGAAAAGGCAAGCGGACGTGAAATCCCTTATTCAATTAAGCCCCGCCGTGCAGGTGATATTGCCACCTGTTACAGCGACCCGTCAAAAGCTGAAAAAGAACTTGGCTGGAAAGCACAAAGAGGCATTGAAGAAATGTGCGAAGACTCCTGGAGATGGCAGAGTCAGAATCCTGACGGCTATCCGGACTGATAAGATAACATTTAAAAAGCCTGGTTGTTCAATATGAACAATCAGGCTTAATTTTTTACATATCCTGCAAATCCGCGGCGGTTATATCGTTTTCAAGGTTATCCCTTGCCAAATCGTTATCAATCACCGCATACAACTCTGAAATCGGCTCCTCGGTATTCTCTGCAATCGGCATGGGCTTTGTGTGATAAACCTTTTGCGCAGGAGCATTTGTTCCTGCTATTACCGGGCGCACACGTTTTTTACCGTTTTTTGCTTTCCCCTGAATTTCGGGCACAGCTGCCTGCTCGTTTTCCGGCTTTGTATGAGTCCGCTGAGGACGCTTCATTCCCTTTTTTGCCATTATTCTCACCTCGGTAATATTCTTTACCGAAATAGAAATAATATGTAATTATTTTATGCCGCAGCACTTGAAAAATATGTGCAATATGATTTATCTACGTTAATGTAATATTTATCAAAGTAGTTATCGTCTAAATTGTCCCAATAAAAATCATACAGGTCATCATAATTATAAAAACATTCATCTAAACAATCCACATCGTTCATATACAGAGTAACAGATATGGTCTGAGTATAATCGTAAGCATAGTCGGAGGTGCCGTAATTGCAAAGAGTATATGAATAAGGACCCCACTCTGAATAATATAAACAATTATATCCTGCTTTTGTGCTTTTTGTGGTTTTCCCCGTCTTTGTATTTTTAGAAACACATGATAAGCATTTAAGAATCAGGGCACGGTAGGTTCCACCGCCGGTTTCTATTTTTGTAACCTTATATTTAATTGTCTTAACTGTGTTAGTTGACGGCTTGTATTTTATTGTAAATTCACTGCCCACTCTATATGTATCCGCAATGGATTTTTTCACTTTTGCGGTATCAATACGTAAACCTTTAACTGAAATAGTGTCGGTGCTGTAATCATATTTCATATCACCTAATTTAGTATCAAAGTAATAACTACCGTTCAGGGCATTTGTTTTAACTGCTTTTGGACTATATGTTTTTATGTCACTGTATGCACCGTAAATTTTCTTTTTATTTACGGTTTTAAATGCTCTTACTTTATAGTAATACGTTTTGTTTGAGGTCAGCTTTGAGTTAGTATAGCTTAATGCAGAAGTGCTTTTTATCAATGAATATTTACCGTTTTTGCTTGTTGCACGGTAAATACTGTAACCTGAGGCGGACTCTGACTTGTTCCAAAAAATCGTTGCACTTGTTGTTGAGCGCTTTATTGTTTTAACTCCCGTTACCTTTAATGACTTTGGAGTACAGCTAACTGTTTTTGATGCTTTTTTAGTTTTTCCTTTATAAGAATAAACCTTGTAATAATACTTTTTTCCGCTTGTAAGCGAATAATTAATATAGCTTGTATAGCTGTTTTTACTAAGGGTTTTAATTTTCTTGTAACCGCTTGATTTCTTAGTTGAGCGGTAAACATAGTATCCTGTTGCCGAAGAAACCTTTTTCCACTTGAGTTTTACCGCTGTTGCAGTAACACAGGTAGCAGACACAGAAGCAGGTGCTTTAAGGGTTGCCGCCTGGGCACTCATAGGTGATATCAGCGCAGTAAAGAGCATTACTAAGGACATCAATATACATAATGTTTTTTTCATATAATATCCTCCTAAATTTCTGAATACAATAAGATAATAAGCCATAAATTACGCAGCAGCGAATTTATGGCTTAAAATAATTTTTGCTACTTATTTCTTGTCTATCTGCTTTGAATATTTAGCAAGATAAACAGTTCTCATAAGGAAGCATTCCATCTTTGGAACATAGTGTGCACGATTGAAGATTGATACATCAACAACTGCCTGACAGCCCTTATCCATAATAATATCAAGAGCCTCCATATCACCGTCGGAATTACCTGCTACAAGAGCACCGCTGCCCTGAATAAGCACTGCGTTTCTGTCCTCAATAGCTTTTGCAATTTCAGCGGCACACTCGTCAGTATCGCCGTCAATCCAAGGACAGCACTTTACATCTGTACCGACAATCTGAGCAAAATCGTCAATCATAGGAATCATATCATTGCCTGTGCAGGAAACTGCCACAACATCAGGCTGAGTAATATGCTTAATCATAGTTACATCTTCTGTATTGTAAATTGCTCTGTGGATTTTTTCAATCTTAGGTGCGATACCATTGTAACCAAGACCTGTTTCCATATCAACATCAACGGTTTTACCGCCGTATGTAAGAGTGAAACGGTTACCGTTTCTTACAGATGAACCCAAATCGCAGATTGTTTTAGGCATCTCGCCTGCCTCGTTCTTTTTAAGGAAGAAATCTCTCTTAGCATCATCGGAATAAGTCTTATCCCATGAATGACGGAGATAGTTATCCTTAATTACCTTCTCACAGCATTTTTCGAGGTTTTCAGCAAGAGCAAACGCGTGGTCGTAATCATCGCCCATACAAAGTGTGCCGTGATGCATAAGCATAATTGCTCTTGAACGAGGATTCATCATAATGCACATTTCAACTTTTTTACGAAGTGAATTTGTGGTAGACATTGCGTAGTCTGCGCAAGGAACCTTATCGCCGAGAACATCTCTGAACTCACTGTAAACATTGTTAATCTGCATACCTGTAATGCTGACAATAGTAGCAGCCTTCTGGTGAGTGTGAATTACAAAATCAACAGTAGGATGATGTCTGTAAGCGGCAGCATGAACGCCCTTTTCTGATGACGGCTTAATATCGCCCTCATAAGAGCAGTCGTCAATATTAACAACAACAATCTCTTCAGGAGTAAGATCCTCATATGCTCTTCCCGACGGAGTTATAACAAACTGTGTGTCGGAAATTCTAGCGGAAACATTACCCCAGGTACGGGCGATAAGACCGTTTTCTATAAGCTTTTTGCCTGCTTCAACAACAAGCTTTTTAGCCTCTTCAATTTCGTATGCCATAAATTTTCTCCTTTTGCGGTAATACCGCTTTAAGCACGTAAAGGGAGCGAGATTTCCCGCTCCCTGTATTAGTTATCAGTCAATCTTTTCGCACTTTGAAAGCACCTTATCAAAACGACGGATACATTCATCAATATCCTCTTCAGTATAAGCGCTTGAAGTGTAAAGACGTGAACCAGCAAGAGTTACAAGACCCTCTGCCATGTAAGCTGCACCCATATACTGCATCTCTGTCTGACGGATGCCTGTCTGCTTAAGTGTGTTTGGAATTGTCCAAGGCTTCTTCCAGTCA
>CAYXLH010000037.1:0-6370 GCA_964465835.1 uncultured Bacteroides sp.
CACATACGTCCGTAATGTGTATAGTGAACGTCACGAACCTCAAATCCTGCACGGTCTCTTGAAAGACCACCGGGACCGAGAGCTGAAAGACGTCTCTTATGAGTGAGCTCTGCAAGAGGATTGTTCTGATCCATAAACTGCGAAAGCGGTGATGAACCGAAGAACTCTCTGATAGCGGCAACAACAGGTCTGATATTAATAAGTGCCTGCGGTGTGATTGCATCCTCGTCATCCTGAGCCTGAAGAGTCATACGCTCACGGATAACACGCTCCATTCTTGTAAATCCGATGCGGAACTGGTTTTGAAGGAGTTCACCTACGGCACGGATACGACGGTTGCCAAGATGGTCAATATCGTCGGTATTGCCTACGCCGTTGGCGAGATTAAGAAGATAAGATACTGTTGCGAAGATATCGTCAACAATAATATGATTTGGAATAAGGTCGTCGTGACGAATTTTGATTTCGGTTTCAAGAGCTTCCTTATCATCGCCGCACTTATCCATAATCTCGGAAAGAACACGGTATGAAACTTTCTCATTGATGCCGAAAGCCTTGAAATCAACGTCAATATATTTTTTTGCATCAACCATTCCGTTTGATACAACTTTAATTTCTCTGCCGCTTTCAAGACGTACGAACGCAAACATAACACCTGCGTCCTCAATCTCCATAGCTTTTTCTTTAGTAAGTTTTTCACCCTCGTCAGCAAGAAGCTCACCCTGGGGAGAAATAACGGGACGGCTGAGAATCTGACCGGCAAGACGGTCAAACATACCAAGCTTTTTATTGTACTTATATCTGCCAACTCTGGAAAGGTCATAACGGTGAGCATCAAAAAACAAACCGTCAAGATGGGCCTGTGCAGTTTCAAGGGTAGGAGGTTCGCCGGGACGAAGCTTTTTGTAAACCTCAAGAAGCGCCTCCTCCTGATTCTTTGTAGCGTCCTTTTCTATTGTGGCTTCAATTCTTTCATCGTCGCCGAAAAATTCTCTTATTTCAGCATCAGTGCCAAGACCGAGAGCACGAAGGAATGTAGTAATATAAATCTTTCTGTTTTTATCAATACGAACATAGAAAAGGTCGTTAGCATCGGTTTCATATTCAAGCCATGCACCGCGGTTAGGAATTACTGTATTGGTATAAAGCTCCTTACCAGTCTTATCGTGCTCCATATGATAATAAACACCGGGAGAACGGACAAGCTGAGATACAATACATCTTTCGGCGCCGTTGATAACAAAAGTACCTGCGTCAGTCATAAGCGGGAAATCGCCCATAAAGATTGTATTTTCCTTAACCTCACCTGTTTCCTTGTTCTGAAGTCTTGCTCTGACTTTAAGAGGTTTAGCATAGGTAACGTCACGAGCCTTGCACTGTGCAATAGTATATTTCGGGTCGTCATCCATGGAATAGTCAATGAAATCAAGAATAAGATTACCTGTGTAATCAGTTATTGAACCGATATCACGGAAAACTTCTTCAAGACCTTCATCAAGAAACCACTGATAAGACTTTTTCTGCACTTCAATAAGGTTAGGCATCTGCATAACTTCATTGATTTTCGCAAAGCTTTTTCTTGTGGTGGTACCAAGCTGTACGTCTTTCACATTTACCATAAAGGTATTCACTCCATTCGTTTAGTTTCGCATAAAACAGTTATTTTGGATGCCCTGCCGACTGAAAAATTGTAAATTTTTTGTTTCGGTAAAAATAGGCAAAAATTGCCGTAGGCACACAAAATTCCATTATAATCGTGCATATAATATAAACTAATGTTTATATAAAGTCAACACCTAAATATGTAAAATTTTCACAAAGACAAAAAGTTTTTGTTATACGGCTCCGTGTGTTTCACGTTTTCTCCACCATTTTCAACAATTTCTCAAAATTAACAAATTACTTTAGACAGGGTTGTTGATTTAAAAGGTACGATTTGATATAATGATAAAATATATAATAGTAAAGTGAGCGATAAGCTTTATATATGGAGCGAATAAATCTGATGAAAAAATTTTTCAAAAAGACTTTGTGCATATTTTTATGCGCTGTATTGATTTTGACATTATTTTACGGCTGTTCAAAAGAGCCGAAAAAAATTAATTTTATATACCCTTTCAGCGGTAATGTTAACAGTTACGACCCCCAGGTAGCCGAAACGTCGGACGAATTTCTGATAATAGAAAACACTTTTGAGGGTTTGGTAAGAATCAGCGACGACGGCAAGGTTGTTCCGGCGGCTGCAGAAAAATGGGATGTCAGCAAAGACGGACTCAGTTACACATTTTATCTAAAAAAAGGTCTTAAATGGAACATAGATACCGAAACTGACGAAAATGGCAAACGTGAAGAAGATGACAGGCTTGAATATATGGGATATGATTTTAACCCCGATATTACAGCACACGACTTTGTGTTCGGGCTTCGCCGTGCCGTTCAGCCGGAAACGGACTGTCCCCTATACTCCTCTTTTTCCTGTATAAAAAATGCCGGAGAGATACACAGCGGTAAAATGAAATCAAATCAGTTAGGCGTAACAGCAGTTGATGATTACACTTTGCAGATTACACTTTCATCTGCTGACGACGCATTTATGTACTCGCTCACATCTGCGGCAGCTATGCCCTGCAATGAGGAATTTTTCAACGCAACAAAGGGCAGATACGGTTTAGGTACTGAATACACATTATTTAACGGTCAGTTTTATGTTGACCAGATACTGGAATCATCATATCTTCTTAAAAATAACAAACAGTACACCGGCCCGTCCCCTGCTGACGGTAATGAGCTTACGTTGAAAATTCCCGACGAAGAAAGCGATAATACTTCAATTATTGAAGGACTTGAAAGCGGCTACTATGACGCTGCCTTTATCAGCGGAACGGACAGTGAAAAAATCAAGAAAAACAGCGGAGTCACATACAATCCCTACTGCGACACCACATGGACATTTTTGCTTAACACAAATGACGAGGTGCTTCAGTACAAAAAATTAAGGCAGGCAATATGCCTTGGCTTTACGCATCTTAACGATACAGGTAAAGAATATCTGAAGGACGCAGTAAATCTTGTTCCCCCCTCCTGTACTGTCAGCTCAAACAACGCAGTTGAAGCCTTAGGCGCATCAACATATAAGCAGGATATTAAAAAGAGTAAGGAGCTTTGGAAAAAAGGATGCATAAATCTTGACAGCAAACAGGTAACCCTTACTGTAATAACCACAGACGAAATGCAAAACTATGTCAAGCAAATAATTCAGGGTATACAAAGCGGTATTGGCTCTCTTACAAGAGATGATTATTCAAATACCATTAGTTTTACACTTAAAGTACAAGCAATGAGTAAGAAAGAAATGGAGACTGCTCTGAAAAAGGGCGAATATGATATTGCTTTTTATCCTTACGAATCCGCCAACACAAGTGCATCCGGTTTTCTAAAAAACATTTCCGATGATAATTACACCGACTTTGACGCAAAGACCTTTAACAAATCAATGGAAAAAACCGACAACGCCTCAAATATTCAGGAGATGACAAAGGCGGTTAAATCAAGCGAACAGGCGCTGGTTGACACATACAGTATTTATCCTATGCTTTATGAATCAAGCTATTACGCCTGTGCAAAGGGTGTTAAAAATATACAGTTCCACCCCGGAACAGGAAGGGTGAGCTTTGTAAATGCCACAAGAGAAGAATAAAACATTAATTGCGGTATGCTGGCTGCTTGTTGCAGTATGTATGGGACTGATATTTTATTTTTCATCACGCACATCCATAGAATCGGCGCAGCAAAGCACAGGTGTGCTTAACTGGATAACAAAAATATTCGGTGAAAACGCCTTTACGGATTTTATTATAAGAAAAGCCGCGCACTGCCTTGAATTTACCGGTCTTGCACTGCTCTTTAACATTGCGCTTTATTTCACCAATATAAAAATAAAACCCATACAATCAATAATTTTCACTTCTCTTTACGCTGTAACCGATGAGGTACATCAGATTTTTGTTGAGGGCAGAAGCTGTGAAATAAGGGACTGGGCTATTGATACGGCAGGAGCAATAATCGGCACAACGGGCTTTTTGATTATTTATTTAATAGTTAAAAAAGCCTTACAAAAGCGAAAAAAGATTGACACCGCCTTAAAGTAGTAATAAAATATTACAAGACATATTTAAGTACACGGAGGAAATTATTATGAATGTACTTGTTTTTGATACAGAGGAACAAATCGGTGTAGCTGCAGGATACTATATGTGCGGACAGGTTTTGCAGAAGCCCGACTCCGTTCTAGGTCTTGCCACCGGCTCAACACCGCTTAAACCTTACAGCCATATGATTAAGCTCTATGAACAGGGCGCAGTTGATTTTTCAAAGGTTACCACATTTAATCTTGACGAATACTGCAAACTGGATGTAAACGATAAAAATTCATATCATACATTTATGCATGAAAATCTTTTCAATCATATTAACATTCCCAAGGAAAACATAAATTTCCTTGACGGCAATGCTGAGGATTTGGAACAGGAATGTAAAAATTATGAGGAAAAGATAAAGGCAGCCGGCGGTATTGATATTCAGTTATTAGGTATTGGTTCAAACGGTCACATTGCATTCAACGAGCCTGCCGATGCTTTTCAAAGATGGAGCCACGTTGTTGAACTTAAACAATCTACAATCAATGACAACAGCAGATTTTTCAACTCTATTGAGGAAGTGCCTACACGTGCGGTAACAATGGGTATCGGCTCAATTATGCAGGCAAAACGCATACTTATTATTGCCCTTGGAGAAAATAAAGCTAAGGCTATCAAGCAGCTTATTAACGGTAATGTTACACCATGGTGCCCTGCTTCTGTTCTTCAGTTCCACAAGGACGTAACTCTTATGCTGGACAAAGGCTCCGCTTCCCTGCTGTAATAAAAGGAAGATTTATTATGAAAAAACGAATTATGTATATTGCCTGCTGTGTTCTTGCGCTTTTCTGCTGTTTGGCATTTGCTTCATGCTCGGCTGACAAGACAGAGGAAACCACTGTTTCCTCCACAACCGCAACTACTATGCAAACCACTCAGCAAAGCCAAACGCAGACCACGGCGGTTACCAAAGATACTACCGAAACTGTAAAGCAGACAACGACAGAAAAAGAAACTACTTCTAAAAAGGCAAAAACCACCGGGAAATACAAGGGTGAAACCAATATTTCCGTAAATGAGGCGTTAAACGTACTTTCAAATATGTACGGTTCCAAGTATGATGTAAACGGCACCGTGCAGGAGGACGAGTATTACTACTTTTCCATAACAGACAAAAAAGGAAACAAATATGCCTCTGTAAAAGTAAATCTTAAAACAGCTGACGCAGAGGAAACTATAACCAACACGGGCGAAGTTAACAAATACAATCTTCTCGCCTGATATAACGATTGTATATAATGGAGGATAAAATGGCAGAAAAAGAAAAATTCTATATTACCACACCGATATATTATCCGTCGGGTAATCCACATATCGGTCACTGCTATACTACGGTCGCCTGCGACTCAATCGCAAGGTACAAACGTCTTCAGGGCAAGGACGTAATGTTCTTAACCGGTACAGACGAACATGGACTTAAAATTGAGCAAAAGGCAGCCGAAATAGGCATAACACCTAAGGAATACGTTGATAATATCGTAGCAGTGTTCAAAAAACTGTGGAGCTATATGAATATAAGTTATGACAGATATATCAGGACCACAGACGATTATCACGTAGAAAGCGTACAGAAAATATTTAAAGCGCTCTATGACAAGGGATATATTTACAAGGGTAAATACACCGGAAAATACTGTACTCCCTGCGAAAGTTTCTGGACTGACAGCCAGCTTATTGACGGCAAATGCCCCGACTGCGGACGTGAAGTAACAGAGGCTTCCGAGGAGGCGTATTTCTTTAAAATGTCTCCATTTGCAGACAGAATTGAAAAACTTCTTACCGAAACCGACTATCTGCAGCCGAAATCAAGAGCTATTGAATTAGTTAATAACTTCATCAAGCCGGGACTTGAGGATCTTTGCGTATCAAGAACGTCTTTCACCTGGGGCATACCTGTTACATTTGATGAAAAACACGTTGTTTACGTTTGGGTTGACGCCCTTTCAAACTATATTTCCGCTTTGGGATATGCCAACGAAAAGTATGACGATTATGATAAATTCTGGCCGGCGGATGTTCATATGGTTGCAAAAGATATTATGCGTTTTCACGCTATTATCTGGCCTGCAATTCTTATGGCGCTCGATTTACCTTTGCCAAAACATCTGGCGGTACACGGTTGGATTACCTTTAACGGTCAGAAGATGTCAAAATCAATAGGTAATGTAGTTGAC
>CAYXLH010000037.1:6380-18969 GCA_964465835.1 uncultured Bacteroides sp.
AGTTGACCCCTTTGTTCTTGGCGAAAGATACGGATGCGACTCTATCAGATACCACATTTTGAGGGAAATGGCTTTAGGCGCAGATAGTTCTTTCTCCAATGAGATTATGATTAACCGCATAAACTCCGATCTCGCCAACGATTTGGGAAATCTTATTTCAAGAACCGTGGCGATGGTTGACAAATATTTCGGCGGTACTCTCCCCGAGGAGAGAGAAGCGGACGGCGCAGATGATGAGCTTATTGAAATGATGACTTCTCTGCGTGACAAAACTGATCATTATATTGATGAAACTCAGTTAAACAATGCCCTTGCAGAAATATTCAAGGTTATTTCAAGAGCGAACAAATACATTGACGAAACTACACCTTGGATTTTAGGCAAGGATGAAAGCAAAAAAGCAAGACTTGCAACGGTGCTTTACAATCTGCTTGAAGCAATACGTGTAACCACTACCCTGTTGTCCTGCTTTATGCCCACAACAATGCCTAAGGCATGGGAACAAATCGGTGCTGACGAAAGCCTTATCACTTACGAAAATGCAGGAAAGTACGGCGTACTGCCGGCAAACGTAACTGTCAAGAGAGGACAAGCTCTTTTCCCGAGAATTGACGTTGAAAAAGAGATTGACGAGCTTAACTCTCTTATCAAAAAGCAGATGGAAGAAGCTGAAAAGAAAGCGAATCCGGTAAAGCCTGAGGGCATTGCTCAAATCAGTATTGACGATTTTGCAAAGGTTGAACTGAGAGTAGCTCATATCACCAACTGCGAACCCGTCAAAAGGGCAAAGAAGCTGCTTAAAGTACAGGTTGATGACGGCAGCGGTGAGCCGAGGCAGATTGTATCAGGCATTGCTCCCTGGTACAAATGCGAGGAGCTTATCGGCAAAAATGTAATTATCGTTGCAAACCTCAAACCGGCAAAACTTTGCGGTGAGATAAGTAACGGTATGCTGCTGGCAGGCGATGTTGATGAAAACGACGTAAAAGTTGTATTTGTTGATATGCCGGCAGGAACAAAAATTAGATAAAAAATTGCGGCGGAACTTGGTATCATTACCATAATTCCACCGTTTTTTTAAAAGGATAGTTATGTACAGTAATATTTTTGACACACATTCTCATTATGACGATGATAAGTTTGACAAGGATAGATTTGAACTGCTTGCTTCCCTGCCCGATAAAGGAGTGGACAAGGTTGTATCCTGCGGATGCGATATAGAATCGTCAAAGTATAATCAGCACTTATCACAGAAATTTGATTATTTGTTCTTTGCCGCTGGTTTTCACCCGGAAAATTTAGAGGGTCTGACAATCGGTGATTTAAAAACCATTGAGGAACTTTGCAGTGATAAGAAATGCGTTGCAGTAGGAGAAATAGGTCTTGATTATCATTGGATGAACTCAACCAAGGAAAAACAAAAGGAGTTTTTTGAAAAACAAATTGAGCTGGCGAAAGAACTTGATATACCTGTGATAGTACACGACAGAGAAGCACACGGTGATACGCTTGATATTTTGAAAAGAACAAAACCCAAAGGAGTTCTGCACTGTTTTTCAGGTTCAAAGGAAATGGCAAAAGAGATTATAAAATTGGGAATGTACATCGGGCTTAACGGCGTTGCCACATTCAAAAATGCAAGAAAAAGTCTTGAGGTAGTAAAAGAAATTCCGATAGAGTGTCTTGTACTTGAAACGGACTGCCCTTATCTTGCTCCCGAACCTCACAGAGGAAAGCGCAACGATTCGTCATATATTCCGATTATTGCCGAGAGAATTGCAGAGATTTTAAACACATATGCTCAAAACATACTTAACATTACAAAAGAAAACGCATACAGACTTTATAATCTATAACAGGTGGTAATATGAAATTTTATTGTGAAGATTTAAAAATCCGTGATGAATACGGCAGACAGCGAATTTTCAAGGGCATTAATCTTTGTATGAAAGACCCGAATGTTTCTCCGGCAGGACTAAAAAGATTTTTATACACGGCAGACGGTATTTACTTGGAAAACTGTAAAAAATACGGTGTAAATATTATAAGACTCGGCATTACATGGGCGCTGATGGAGCCGAAAAGAGGCATATATAACAACGAAGCTCTGACAGTTATCAAAGAATTTGCAAATGACTGCGAAGATATGGGAATTTATGTTGTTATTGATATGCATCAGGACTTATTTTCAAAAAAATTTCACGGTGACGGTGCACCCGAATGGGCTATTGACAAAAATATTAAAGCACAAAAATATCTTGCAATATGGGCAGAGGGATATTTTTATATGGACAGTCTGCAGCAGGCGTTCAACAATTTTTGGAATAACAAAAACGGATATCTTGACGATTTTGCAAGATGCTGGAATCATATCAGAAATTATTTAAAAGACTGTACAAACGTAATTGGATTTGATTATTTAAACGAACCTTTTGTTGATAAAAACGGCAGAAAAATATTCCTTGAAATAGCTAAAAAAATGTCCTCCCTGTCATTTGGAAAAGATATTGATTTTGAAAAATATTTTATCGCCTCAAAGGACAGAGCAGGATTTATTAAATCCGTATTAAAAATAGCCTCGCAGATTAAATCGCTCGGCGGAGCAAAAAAGCTGTTAAATGACATTGATGATTATGATAATTTCAAACAGATTATTGATGGTCTTGAAAAATACACCGATGGATTTAACAAAGGCGCTTATCAGAAGTTTGCTGATAAAATGGCAGAGGAAAACAGGACAGGCAAATTGAATTTCTTTGAGCACAACTACTATGCAAACTTAGGTATTAATTTTGATATTGATATGCCTGAAAACAGTATTTACTCTCCTCACGCATATGACCTGTTTATTGACTCGCCTTTATATGATAATTACTCCAGTGACGAAAGGTTACGATATATTCTTGATAAAATCAGGGATAATCAGTTAAAGATGAATGTACCTGTAATTTTCGGCGAATGGGGTGGAAAAGGATTTATAGGCGAAAAATGGATTGATCATATTGATTACATATACAATCAGTTTGAAAAAAATCAGTGGAGCAGTATATACTGGCACCTTGACAGAAAAATAAACAAGCTTGTTAAAGTCTTTACACGTCCCTATCCCTGCGCAGTATGCGGTAACATAACCGAATACTCAACAGACAGCAAAAGCAGGAAATTTACTATGCGTTGGGTTCAGGAAGAAGATTGTAACAAAGTTAAGAATATTGTATTTATACCGCAGTTAGGATTTACGGAAATTGACGGCAAAAAAGGTAAAAACGAAATTACAATGCAATACTGATACAGCAAAGCACCGCAGAAGCATTAAAATTCTGCGGTGCTTTATTATGTATATTATAACTATTCAATTTTACCTATTGACGGATAGTAACGGAACATTACTTTGCCTATAATAGCATCACGGCGGACATAAGTATTTTTCCAAAATCTTGCGTCAATAGAATTATTCCTATTGTCACCTAATACAAAATAGCAATCCTCAGGCACCTCATAGGGTCCGTAATTTCCAGTAGGGACGCAGTTTGTAACAAAATCATCACGCAGTTGTTTTGTATTTCCATCGGCATCGGTTACATAAACAACTCCGTTAACGATATTAACGGTTTCACCTGGCAGACCGATAATACGCTTAACGTACTGCTGGGTTTCGTCATCGGGAAAATCAAAGATGATAATATCGTATCTCTCCGGGTCGTCAAAATTATAAACAATACGGCTGGCAATAATCCTGTCGCCCTCCTGTATTGTATTAAGCATAGAGCCTGTTGGCACTACCGCATTGGCAAAAACAAAGGTTTTAAGTAGTAAAGCAACAACAACCGCAATTACAATAGGAGCACAAAAATCAAGCACCTCGCCGAATTTACTTTTCGGCTTTTTTTCTTTTTTTCCGTTTTTACTCTGTGCCTGCTGTTCCTCGTTTATTCTGCGTATTGCCTCCTCATCGCCGGCAGCTGCCGCCATTGCTCCGCAGTTTTTGCAAACATAGATATCACCCTGTCTTTCAAGGGTATCTTCACCGCACTTTTTACAAATCATAAATTATTCTTCTTTCCCGGTATTACTTCCGTTGATAAATTTAAAAATCATAACCTCAAATGGCTGAAGAGTTAAATCAATCTTGTCATTGTAGGAGAAAGTCTCCTGAGTTTCAGGCATTGATTTATTATAGACATTTTCACGTTTGGCATTTGACAATGTTTCAGGCGTGCCCATAAGCTTATTAAGAGTGAGAGTAAGAGCAGTTTTCTCATCGGTAGGATTGCGCATAGCGATGACTCCGTCGCCATTTTCAGCCCAGCTGATATAACCGTAAATATTGTTATCAGTCGGGTCACCACCGATAAATGAAGCCTTTTGAAGGATATAGTAATTATCCTTCTGCCAGTTCATTGCGCCGGCAAGTGAAGTCCACTTTGAATCATTCATCATATTGTACGATAGATGAAGCTCATTAAGCGCCTGACCCCTTACAGTACACCAATAAATATATTTTTCAAATTCTTCATCGGTATATTTAACCTTTGCGGTATTACCATAAATAGGCTCGTGATTGTATAAATTCTTAGTTGGAAATTGAAGCGACCTTGTACAAAGGCAGTCGTAATATCTGCCGTCTCTGTAAGTAATTTCCGCATCAACCTGCGACTGTGAATCAATATTTTTAGCAAATCCTATATCATCGCTGTTTTGAATCCAGACAGAATTAACCCATTGGAGCCACCAGGGAGAAACATTGGCATAGCTGGTCATATTCAACCATATATCCTTTGACATCTTCGCTCGTGCTTTCCTTACAGCTTCAAAGACTTTAATCCATCTGTGCCACATTTCTGTCACAAAATACATATCGTTGTCGCCGCCCACAATATGGTCATGGGACTCATTCTGACAGGGTTTAAGGCAGAAGCCGTCAAGCTTCCAGTAATCAATATCAAACTCGGTTGTACACTCTATCATAAATTCCTGAAGTTTATCAAGATACTTCTTTGAAGCAATACAAATATCTTTTGATTCTGCGTTATAATAGCCGAATTTAGCACGCTGCATACGCTTTGCAAAAGACTTGTTATAATTATATCCGCCCCTCGGTCCGAGCCACAAGCCAAAATTGCTGTTCAAATCTTCCTTGCACTGCTTGGAAATGTCGTACATTTTGTTTGGGAATTTTCTATTAAATGACCAGAACTTTCCTTTATAGTCGTTCCAACCGTCGTCAACCACATAAGCGTCAAGCTGAGGAGCACAATGAGCGCCGAGCTCTTTTTTTACTTCTTTAAAAGAAGTGTAAATATTATCCTTATTGATATTCAGCATATGGTCGTACCAGCTGTTATACTGAAAACGAAGATTTGATTTTACGCTGATAAATTCAATGTAATCAAAAAATGCTTTCTGCACACCTGACATTGTATTATCAGCGGCAGCGCCGATTACGGTTACAGGGCAAAGAAACTGGGTTCCCGCCTTTTTTCCCATATAGTATTTAATCTGTCCTGCGCCATGAATAATTCTGTTATCCGTCGCAGGAAATTCGCAGCCAAAAAACAAACTGTCAACATAAAACGGCTGTCCCAGTGCAGTCCATTGGGCAGGAATATTGGTTCCTTTAACAGGACGAACTGAAAAATGGGTTTTTGAATTGATAATACCCACGTTTTCAAGTAAAACATAATCAATAACATTATCTTCGCTTTGGTCAATCATTATCTGCTTGCAGATTGTATTTCCGTCGTCGTGCACCCAATAGCTGAGAGAAACCACAGTACCGAATCTTTCTTCAAACACAAAGGTAAGACGACCGTTTTCCTCTTTAGAGGACACCACTGCCGTACCTTTTGACATAAACTCGTCGCCGTTTGCAAAATGAACAACAAATTCACATCCGTTGCCGTCGGGCACAAAATTCATTTGGGAATACTTATTTAAAATCTGGCTGGCAAAAAAGTTATTTTCTATAATTTTAAACTCTCTTTTAAGCCGGTTACTTTCAAGTTTAAACATAATTTTTCCTCAATTACAATTCTTCTTTAATCTGTTCAAGCGCTTTTGCAAGCTGGTCGGGACAGGAAGTTCCCCTCATATTGCAGTCAATTCCTTTAAGAATATTGATTACTTCGTCAATTTTTTTACCCTTTACAAGAGCGGAAATGCCCTGAAGATTGCCGTTGCATCCGCCTAAAAAGGATACGCTGTTAATAGTTTGGTCATCATTTAAATCTATTGTAATCTGTCTTGAACAAGTACCTCTTGTTTTATAATTATAAGTCATTTTGCACCTCCGATTTGCAAAGATGAATAATTTCATCTCAACAGATATTATTATACATTTAATCCTTACTTATTTCAATATATAAATTATTAATTAATGATTTATTTAATGCAACAAAAATAAGCCCTCTGCACATATGCACAGAGGACCTGACCTTACTATTTTTTAGTTGTAACAGATTTAGCCTTAGACCATGAGGAATAATATTTTGTCTTACCCACCGTTTTATATGTGCGTACTCTTACATAATATTTTTTCTTGCCTTTTAGCTTACTGATTGTTTTTGATGTGGTTTTGTAGCCTGATACCGTTACATATTTTGGGCTTGTGAACTTTGATGACGTACTGTACTGAATCTGATATCCTGTAACCTGTGTACTCTGCTTTTTCCATTTAACAGTGAATTTCTTTGAGCCGGAAGATACTACACTTGAAAGCGTTGTTGCTTTCGGCTTAATTGTAAAATACAACATCTTAGTTCCGCTGTAATTGCCTTTAAAGGTAATTTTAACTGCGTATTTACCCACGTTCTTACTACCGCTTGCATAAGATACTGTATAATTACTTGATGAAATCGTCTTGCCCTTGCTGTCCTTAACATAAACTCTCGGTTTTCTGACTTTACCATTGTAGGTTAAGGTGGTTGCTTCAAGCTTAATATTTGACGCTTTATAAATCACTGTAGCTGAAGCAATTTCGCCGCATACAGAACAAGCCCTAACAATTTTTCCGTCATTAGTGGTTGTGGCTTTTGTGGTTGTTGTTTTGTAGGTGTGGCTTTTAAGCGGTATTTTTTCATCTACAATAATATCGCCGCAGATAGAGCATTTTTTACCCCTTATCCCCTCCTGCGTACAGGTTGGTGCAAGATAATAATCGGCATAATTATGCTCTGTTTTAGGTATAATTTCATAATATGTATCGCTGCATTTATTGTTGGTGCAGGTATAGGTAATGCGTCCCTCTTTAAAACAAGTGGCAGGTTCAGTATCTGTTACCTGATAATTATGACCTGTTTTCTCAATGATTTCTCCGATAATAACATCGCCGCACTTAGTACATTTTTTATCCTTATGGCCGTCTGTTGTACAGGTCGGCAAAACAAATCTGTCAACATAATTATGACCCGATGTATAAATTACGGTTTCATAAGTATTACCGCACTTGGTACAGGTATGGGTTATAACGCCGTTTGCTGTACAAGTGTCGGGTGTTTTAACAACAGAGGTATAACTATGCAGGCAGTCAATACTTTTTACAAGTTCACCGGGATTGTAAATAACATTCTTACTTGCAGTATTTTTAGCGGTGCTGATAGAATACTGCCACATATCTGAGGTTAAATCAGTATTGCCCGCTTTAATCGGCGTTGTAAAATCCGGATTAGAGTTTGACTTAGAATACCATACCTTATAGCCTTTTGATTTAATAACTGAAGAATCAAGATGATTATTAAAGAAATCACTATCAGCACAAACCATAGGAGTATATCCTGCATCTCTGATAATATCACAAAATGTTGTCATTTGCGCTGTATTATCAGATGGAAGTATATTCCCATATTCCAAAAAGCTTATTGCTACAGGAAGTTTAAAGTACTGTTCGTAACCGCTTATTGTTGATGATAGTTTGGAAATTACAAATTCTGCCTCCTGTTGTGCCTGTTCTTCATTTTCAGCCATTGATGACAGATAAATGCCAAAATTCATTTTAGCATTAACGGCATTTCTGACATTTTGCAAAAATGTATAATCATAATCGGTATAACAACCAATTCTAATCATAACGAATTTATTAGAATCATTAAATATGGTTAAGCCTTCATTATAGCCAGAAATATCATAACCCTGTGCAGGCTCTGATGCCGAGGCAGTAACCGTTCCCGAAAATGCCATAATTACCGCTATAAGCAGGCACATTGATTTATAAAATGTCTTTTTCACATTATCACCCCGTCTTTGAAAATTGAGATATCACGATATCCGTTAATCTCGTTTTTTGTCAGTTTTCCGTTTGCCGTTTCAAGAATAAGAGATATAAGCTTTTTGCATTCATCATCGGCGTTTGCACCGCCGGAAATTACTCCTGCGTTGAAATCTATCCAATTTTTCTTTTTTTCATAAAGAGCAGAATTGGAAGATATTTTTATCGTAGGAACCGGGGCGCCGAGGGAAGTTCCCCTGCCGGTTGTAAACAAAATCATCTGTGCTCCTGCACAGGCGAGATTTGTAACCGACACAATATCATTACCGGGGCCTGTCAGCAAATTTAAGCCTTTGTTTTTACATTTTTCGCCATATTGGAGAACACCGGTAACAACGGACTTACCGCCTTTTTGAACGCAGCCTAGTGACTTTTCCTCAAGGGTTGTAATACCGCCATCGTGATTTCCCGGCGAAGGATTCTCGTAACATTCCTTACCGTGGGAATAAAAATATTTCTTAAATGAATTTATCATTTCAACCTGTTTATCAAATATTTCACAATTAAGGCTACGCTTCATTAAAATCTGTTCTGCGCCGAACATTTCCGGCACTTCTGTAAGAATTGTTGAGGCGCCTGAGCCGGTAAAAAATTCATTAACCTTACCACAAAGAGGGTTAGCGGTAATTCCGCTGAAAGCGTCCGAGCCGCCGCATTTATAGCCGATAACAAGATTATCTATATTTACACTCTCGCGCTTATCGTTTTTTATATTAACGTATAGCTCTTCAATTAACTTTCTACCCTGCTCAATTTCATCGTCAACCTCCTGCGCCACAAGAAATTTAACCCTGTTTTCATCGTAATCGCCAAGATATTTTTTGAAAACCTCAACATTTGTATTTTCGCAGCCTAAAGAAAGCACAAGAACTCCTCCGGCATTGGGATGTTTAACGAGCGAGGCAAGAATTTTTCTTGTATTTTCCTGGTCCTCATCCATCTGAGAACAGCCAAAGGGATGAGTATATGCAAAAACGCCGT
Source organism: uncultured Bacteroides sp. (assembly GCA_964465835.1). GTDB lineage: Bacteria > Bacillota > Clostridia > Oscillospirales > Acutalibacteraceae > Eubacterium_R. The sequence continues at coordinate 15,625 of CAYXLH010000037.1, forward strand.
CACAGCCGTCCCCGGCAATTGATGCGCCTATTTTTTCAAGAGTTCTTGCAGTTTGGTTAACGCAGCCTACAGTGGGAATAATCCATATTTCATTACGAATGCCCACTCTGCCGTCGGCTCTTTTATAGCCATTAAAGGTCATATCAGTATGTTTTGGAGTATATGTATTACCGCCCATAAATTCATAATCAATCATAGAAGATAGATTTGTTTTAATATTATGAGTGTGCACATAACTTCCGGCAGGCAAATCTTGTGTAATATGTCCAATGGGGTAACCGTATTTGATAACATTTTCCCCCGCTCTCAAGTCAGTCAGCAGGATTTTGTGAGCAAAAGGGATATTATCAAGGGCAGTTATGCCGTTTTCACAATATCCGGCGGTGATATTTTCAGCCGCCACTGCCACATTATCAGCCTCATTTATTTTAATAAATTTATTCATTTATAAAAACCTTTACTGTGTTTTCCATACCGTTATTGCAGATATTTTCATAATGTGACAAAACGATATTCTCAAAATCTTCAATTTCGGTAAGGTAACAGCCCCACAGATTTTTATTACTCAAAACATTATGAATGATATTTACTGGATTTTCACTTTCAAGACTTCTGAAAAACTCAATATTTTCCGCACTGTCGCAGATTTCATACTGTCTGTCGCTGCCTTTATGTGTATAAAAGGCAATCAGAGCCGCCATAGAAAAAGTTAAGATTGCCGGACATCTGTTATTTATTTTCACATAATCCAAAACAGCGTCAAGGCACCTAGCCTTGAATTTTGAAATACTATTAAGTGAAATATCAAGGAGTTTATGGTCAATAAAAGGATTATTAAAACGCTCCAGAACACTGCCGGCGAAGGAGTCAAGTTCAGCCTGAGGCAAGTCAATAGTTTGCTTAATTTCATCAAGCCCTGTGTTTATGTACTTTGAAAAAATTTCATTATTCATCATATCACGAACAATATCAAATCCGCAGAGAAATGCACAGAGTACGGACATTGTATGGGCGCCGTTAAGTATACGCACTTTTCTTGTTCTGTAAGTTTTTAAATCATTGGTAAAGGTTACATTTAGTCCTGTTTTATCAACAGGGAATAACGCACGACACATCGGATTATCCTGAATAACCCAGCTTTCGTAAGGCTCGCAGGCAACAGAACAAGCGTCACTATCGGAGTCAATATGACCGGTAACAATTCTGTCAACAAGGGTACAGCAAAAGGCACAGTCATTGTTTACATATTGGGCAAATCCGCTTTCAAGTCCCCAGAGATGAGCATAATCAAGCACACACTTTTTTAACGCATCACCGTTATCCTCAATCAACTCAACAGGCAAAAAAAGCAAGCCGCCAAGTCCGGCAAGATATCGCTTATAAAGCAGTGCAGTAACCTTTCCCGGGAAAGAAACAGCAGGTGAGTTTTCAATTTTATCATTATCATTAAAGCAAATTCCCGCTTCGGTGGTATTAGATATAATAATTCTCAAATTCTTATCGCAGAAAAGCTTTTCAAGTTTGTCATATTCACCAACGGTATCAATACACGCAGATACACAGTCAATGTGCTTTCTGTCATCAATAACGGCACCGTTTTTTCTGCCCCGCAAAAGCACATCCCACTGACAGTTTTGAGCCTTTAAAGCATTGATTATTTTTGTATTCTGCCGTGGCTGACAGATATATACCTCAGCATCCATTACGGATTTTTCATTAGCTGTTTGTATATAAAAATCGGCAAAAGCACGCAGGAAATTCCCTTCTCCGATTTGTAATATCTTTAACATATTAACACCTCTGCTATATTATAAAATAAAAAATATAATAAAGCAATAGAAAAAGAAAAACTCCCGATAGGAAAATATCGGGAGCTGTTATTATTTAGTACATTGGTCTAACCTCTTAATTTTTGTTGAGAATTAAATTAGTTAGCACATTGGAGTTTACCTCTCTATCTAAAGATTTATTTAGAACTAAAGCTTAATTGTACATTGGAAGTCACCATAATATTTAAAGCATTTGTTAATATTCTTATAAATCTTTTATATAGCGTAATTAACGCTAATCGCATGCAGGTTTACGATTTATATAACTTTACTATTCAGTTGTTAATTATTCCGCCTGTAAGTAAAATTCCAACCCTGCAAACAACTCTTAATTAATCTTCATAAAGCTACAACCCGTAAATCATTTCCTTATGATTTCTGTCGGTTGCTTAAATCCGTCATAATAATTGGATTACTTTCCAGGCGGCTGAGTTCTCTGGTTCAATACCCATTGGAACGGCCTCCTTTATTAAATTTGAACTTTGACTTCGTTAAGCTTTGATTCTTTGAAGCCCCTCTCTTAAGTTCATCTATATAATAGCATCAAATTTGTAGTTTGTCAATAGTTTTTTTCAACATTTTTAATTATTTTTAGTGATTTTACACAAGAGAATAAAATGTAACATTAAGGCGATAAATTTTCAGTTATTACCTGTTGACGAAAGCAATTATTAATTATATAATATCACTATGAAATTGAAAGTGAGAACGATATTATGAGTAATGAAGAATTTTACGAGCCTGATATTCTTTCGGTAACAGACGAAGACGGCAACGAAATTTTATTTGAACTGCTTGAAAGATATGAAACCGATGACGATGTTTATGTCGCAATAACAGAATATCATGACGAGGCGGAAGAAATTATTGACGCCGACTACGAAGTTATTATTCTTAAAGTTGTAAACGAAAACGGCGACGAATATCTTGCAGAAATTGAAGATGAAAATGAATATGAACAGGTTTCCGATATTCTTATGGCAATGGTAGAGGAAAAATTTGACGTTGAATATTTTGAACCCGAACAGTAATATTATAATCTGCAAATCACATAATAGTTAATGGTCTGTGCATCTCGACAACCAAAGGCCCAAATAACCCGAACACTTACTAATAAGGGATTCAGACTCCGTTTTACGGGAATGCAGACCTCCCTGTTTCAGGATGTTGGGAGCACAAAGTCTTACGGGATGAAGCCCACCTGCCTTTAACAGCAGGTTATCATCGGTCTTTGGCGGATGTACGGATTATTTATAAAATTAACGCACAAGGTTTTATAACGTTGTGCGTTTTCTTTTGCAAAAACAAAAGCGTTCAGCAATCTGAACGCTTTTGTTATGTAAATTAATTATTCGCCCTTCATTTCAAGGAGCTTTGCTTTACCCTCAAATGAATCCTTTGAAAGTTTAATTGAATCAAATATAGCAGCCTCAATGTCATCAGGTGTACATCCGAGCTCTTTAGTATCATCGGTAGGAATAAAGAGATTCATACCCATAATATCAGCCAGTCCAAC
>CAYXLH010000038.1:0-18812 GCA_964465835.1 uncultured Bacteroides sp.
AGAGAGGCGGCACGAAAAGCAAGAGAAAAAGCAAGAAGAAAATCTCCCCTTGAAAGTAATTCACTGCCCGGAAAGCTTGCTGACTGTACAAGCAAGGACCCTGAAAAGTGTGAAATTTATATTGTAGAGGGTGATTCCGCAGGCGGTTCTGCAAAAGACGGACGTGACAGAGAGCATATGGCAATTCTTCCCCTTTGGGGTAAAATGCTCAACGTTGAAAAAGCGAGAGTAGATAAGGTAATTACAAATGAAAAGCTTGTTCCCGTAGTTATGGCATTAGGTACGGGTATCGGCGACGATTTTGATATAAGTAAATTAAGATATCACAAGATTATAATTATGGCGGATGCCGATGTTGACGGCGCACATATCAGAACACTGCTTTTAACATTCTTCTTCCGCTATATGCCTCAGATCATTGAGGACGGATATGTTTATCTTGCACAGCCGCCTTTGTTTAAAATATCAAAGGGTAAAAGAAGCGTATATGCTTTCTCCGAGGAGGAGAGAGATAAGGAAATTGCCGAATTCGGCGGTGACTGTGATATTCAAAGATATAAAGGTCTTGGAGAGATGGATCCCGACCAGCTTTGGGAAACGACAATGGACCCCGAATACAGAACAATGCTTCGTGTAACCATAGAGGATGCACAGCGTGCCAGCGAAAATTTCTCTATTCTTATGGGTGATAATGTTGAGCCAAGACGAGAGTTTATAGAAAAGAATGCTAAATTCGTCCAGAATCTTGATGTATAATTTTTACAGGGGAAAGATATATTTTCCCGAAAAGACTAAATCAAATCAGTATATTTACCGCAAGGAGATAATTTAATGAACGAAGAAATACGCTATGACAATCAAAAAATTGTTGATGTAGAAATCAGTACCGAGATTAGAAAAGCGTTTTTGGACTATTCAATGAGCGTAATTGTGTCCCGTGCACTGCCGGATGTCCGCGACGGACTTAAGCCGGTTCACAGAAGAATACTTTATGCTATGTATGATAATAACCTTTATCCAACAAACCCATACCGTAAGTGCGCCACCACCGTCGGCGAAGTGCTGGGTCATTATCACCCTCACGGCGACGCCTCGGTTTATGACGCAATGGTAAGGCTTGCTCAGCCATTTTCAATGCGTCACACTCTTGTTGACGGTCACGGTAACTTTGGTTCAATAGACGGTGACCCTCCGGCTGCTTACCGTTATACAGAAAGCAGACTCAGCAAAACCTCTATGAAAATGCTGGAGGATATTAAAAAGGATACTGTTGATTTTGCGCCAAATTTTGACGATACCTCCAAAGAGCCGACAGTTTTGCCTGCAAGATTTCCGAATCTGCTTGTAAACGGCTCATCAGGTATTGCTGTAGGTATGGCTACAAATATTCCGCCTCATAATATGAAAGAGGTTGTTGAGGGAATGTGCTGTCTTGTGGATAATCCGGGTGCAGAACTTTCCGAAATTATGCAGTATATAAAGGGTCCCGATTTCCCCACCGCCGGCATAATTATGGGTACAAGAGGAATACGTGAAGCATATGAAACCGGCAGAGGCAAGATTTATGTGCGTGCCAAGGCAGAAATTGTTGAAACCAAGGGCGACAGATATAAAATTGTCGTTAGCGAAATTCCCTATGGCGTAAATAAGGCAAGACTTATTACAAGAATTGCCGATTTGGTTAAGGAAAAACGCCTTGAGGGCGTTGCTGACGTTCAGGATTACTCCGACAGGCGGGGTATGCATATTGAAGTTGTTGTAAAGAGAGATGCAAACGCACAGGTTGTACTGAACAATCTTTACAAAATGACGGATATGCAGGTTACATTCGGTACAATTATGCTTGCTCTTGACGACGGAGTGCCGAAAATACTTAATCTTAAACAGATTTTACAGAAATATATTGATTTCCAGGAAGAAATTATAAGAAGAAGAACTGCTTTTGACCTTAAAAAAGCCCAGGACAGAGCGCATATACTTGAAGGTCTTGCAAAAGCTATTGATATTGTTGATGAAGTTATCGCAACAATTCGTGCCTGCAAAGGTGGACAGGCTGAAGCAAAGCAAGCGATTATGGACAAGTTCGGCTTTGACGACCCGCAGGCAAGCGCAATCGTTGCTTACCGTCTCGGTCAATTAGCAGGTCTTGAAATTGAAAAAATACTTAACGAATTGGACGAACTCCACGAAAAAATCAGAGATTTATCCGACATTCTTGCAAATGAGCAGAGAGTGCGTGATATTGTTAAGGAAGAAGCAAGAGCCGTTGCCGAAAAATTTGGCGACGAAAGAAGAACAGAGATTTCTGCATACAGCGGCGATGTTGACGATGAAGATCTTATTCCTGTTGAGGAATGTATGCTTACTCTTACCGAAAAAGGTTATATGAAACGTCAGACTGTTGATACCTACAAGGCGCAGAACAGAGGCGGCAAGGGCATTATGGGTATGTCACGCCGTGAAGAAGACGTTGCAAAAACAATGTTCACCTGCTCTACACACGATTTTATTCTTGTATTTACAAACAAGGGTAAAGTGTTTAAAATGAAAGGCTATGAAGTGCCCGAATCATCAAGAACAAGCAAGGGTATGAACGTAGTTAATCTGCTTCCTCTTGAAAACGGAGAAACCGTTTCAGCAATGGTTAAGGTGCCGAAAGAAGAGGACAGAGCGTATCTGTGTATGATGACGAAAAAGGGTATTATCAAGAGAACTGCCCTTGACCAGTATGAGCATATCAGAAAAACAGGTATTATTGCCATTAATCTTGATGATGACGACGAGCTTTCATGGGTTGATATTACAGACGGTGAGAGAAAGTTGATTGTAGCAACCCACGACGGTATGTCAATCTGCTTTGAGGAGTCTGATGCAAGGCTCATAGGCAGAACTGCAAGAGGCGTTAAGGCAATTCAGCTTGCAGAGGGCGACTATGTGGTAGGTTTTGCCGTTGCAGTAGAGGGCAAGGAACTGCTTACCGTTTCGGAGACAGGCTACGGCAGAAAGAGCAGTTTTGACGATTACCGTGTTCAGTCAAGAGCAGGTAAGGGACTTATAAATTACCGTACCGACCAGTACGGCAAGGTTGCGATGATTGCACCTGTTGACGACGAAAACGATGTAATTATGATAACAACCGACGGTATTATTATCCGTACACACGCCGAGCAGATTTCAACCTTTAAACGTCCCGGAAAAGGCGTAAAGGTTATGACAATCAAAGACGGCGAAAAACTTGCTACGATGAGTGTTGTTGACAGGTTTGAGGAGGAGAGCGACGATACTTTGCAATCCGGGGAAGACGGCGAAGCACAGCAAAACGCCGATAATGCAATAAGTGAAAATGAATAATCAGTAAGCTGTTTGTTCATAAAATGTTTACTGTTAATTTATGGCGAGTATATATGCAAGTGGTATAAATCCATTCATAATAAGCTTATTTTGGATTTATCTTGCTTGCATATAGATAAATAATTACTTATCTTGTCCAAGAGGAGTATTGTGATGGAAAAAGACGAATACAGTATTGACGACATACTCTCTGAACTTAAAGAAAGAAGAGAAAAAGAGGCTGAATCCAAAAATGAATCCGACGGTTTAACTATGCAGGAAGCTGAAAATAACAGCACTTTTGAGCAAAAGGAAGACGGTGAAAATCAGCAGGAGGAAGCCTTTAACATTATGGAATACAGTGCGGAAACACCTGATGAGAGGGAAGAAAATATCCCTAATGTTTCGGAAAATCCTGATGTTAAAGAGCCTGACGCTGACGAAAAAGAGCCGGAGTCTGCGGAAGAAAAAGAAGCCGGTCTGATAAATCTTCTGGAGCTGTCGGAAAAGGAAGAACTGCCTATTGAGGAAGAACAGCCCCAAGAGGAAGAAGAGGAAAAGGACGAGAAAAAGCCCAAAAAGTCCCGTAAAACCCTTAAAGCAATAATCGTTGCACTGGTTGTTCTTATTGTTGCAGCAATAATTTTTGCTGTTATTTATGCAAACAACGCATTAAAGCATATCACCAATACTGACCCGAAGCAGTCTATTGTAACAGAATCACAATGGACGGGGATGGACAAGCTCGTTGAGAATTTTGAACCTATACAGGAGGCGGAGGCAACACAGGTCGGCTCTCTCCAGGATATGATTCAGCAGTGGTATTACAACGGTGTTCCCTGCTCTTCAAGCCACGTGCTGAACGTACTGCTTATAGGCGAGGATACACGAGGTGATGAAATTCTTGATGACGAGACAAGAGCTGATGCCGCCATTATTGCCAGCGTTAATATTGATACAAAAGAAATTACCCTTACCTCTATTCTCAGAGATACTTATTCCTACTGGGAAACGGAAAAAGGCAACGAGCAGACAGGACAGTTCGGCAAAATTAACGGCGCAATGTCAACCGGCGATATCAATTCTTATATCAACTGTGTTGAAAGCCTTTATAAAATTGATATAGACAATTATGTAATAGTAAATTTTGATTCCTTTGAAAGCATCATTGATACTCTCGGAGGTGTTACCCTTGAGCTTACGGACGCTGAAATCAATGAAATTAACAATCATAAGAAAAGATACGGCGACGTAAAGATTGAAAAAGATTACGAGGGCACTCACGGCAAGATGAAGCTTAACGGCAAACAGGCGCTTGCTTACTGCCGTATAAGAAAACTTGACAGTGATAACAAGCGTGCGGACAGACAGAAAACCTGTTTGATTGAAGTGTTTAATCAGGTGCAGGATGCGTCAACCGTGCAGCTGCTTAAAGTTGTAAACACCCTTATTCCGTATGTTAAAACCGGATTCAGCAAAAACGAGATAATTAAAATTGCAAAATACGCTTTTTCTCAGGGCTGGCTTGGTTTTGATACGCAGATGAATACAATTCCTGCCGCCAGATTAAACGAAAAGGGCGCAGGCGGAATTTATTACGGCGCATGGTGCTGGAAATCCGATTTCCCCCAGGACGCATATAATCTGCAAATGATGCTGTACGGCAAAAGCAGTATAACTCTTGCACAAAACAGAGTTGACGTTATCAACTGTGAGGAAAAAGGTTTTTACAAGGACACGGGAAGCTGCGTTTCATCTACTCTTTACAATGAGCATTACGGCGAGCTGACAACTCTTGAATCCACTACAAAGGAAAAAGAAACAACAAAAGATTAATAATAAGCAAAAGCATAACCGCCGCAGATTTAACATTTCTGCGGCGGTTATTTATATATTATTTCATATCGTTTATTGATTGGGGCGAGGTATCAGCTACTTCAATTTTCCGGGACTGCATCCAAAGGGAGGGAGTGATGCGCAGTTTATAGCCGTAGCCTGCGTCCATCTGCCAGTGCGCCATAGGCGCCTCAGGCAGTCCGTAACAGGAAAGTATTGTCATAATAACTCCTGCGTGGGTGACTATTGCAAAATTTTCTGTTCCTGTTTTTATACATCCATCCACAACCTTTTCAAAAGCGTCGCACACACGATGTATAAATTCTGCATTTGACTCGCCGTGAGGAGGACGTGTCTGAATGTCGCCGTGAAGCCAGTTTTTGAAATCCTCGTTGTCTTTTAAATCTTCGGCGGTGCACTCCTCAAACTCACCGAAATTGTATTCAATGAAATCATCTATTACAATTTTGTTATTTTTTTCAAACATAATTTCGGCACTCTGAACTGCTCTTTTAAGAGGAGAAACAAATACCGCGTCAACATTAGGATAATGGTGCTGCGACTTTATCTTTTTAAGGTCTTCTATACCACCCATAGTAAGCGGATAATCTGTATGCCCAATATACTGTGCGTTAATATTGCCTTTGGTAATTCCGTGACGAAATAAATACAGTGTGTATGTTTTCAATGTTTAAACCTCCGTAAGAACTGAAATTTTTACCATTTATTACAAAAATATAACAATAATCAACTCGTTGTTTACAATTAGTATAATTAGGACTATAATAGAATGGTATTACAAATTGTATTATTTTATTATAAGTAATAGATGAAGAAAAGGTCGTTAAATGTGTATGGAAAAAAAGGAAAAATTGTCAAAATTTTCAGTAGTGTTATCTCAGCTGAGAAAAGAGCGCGGTATCAGCCAAAAGAAAGCCGCAACAGATTTGGGGATATCTCAAGCTCTGCTTTCCCACTATGAAAAAGGGATAAGAGAATGCGGACTTGATTTTGTAATAAAATGCAGCGAATATTACGGCGTTACTACCGATTATCTGCTTGGTATAAGCGAAAACAGAAACGGTCTTAACAGTGATAATTTTCTGGAAAATGATTTTTCCAACGACGGAAAATCCATATCCACATTAAGTCAGGCAACAAAATATCTTCTTAATGTTGCCGCCACCGCTTCCGCCAACGAAAATGAGAGAACGTATATATACGATTACTATATGCTAAGCCTTTACAGAGGGGCGCTCTCTCTTGCAAAAGCAGGCGCAATCCCGAAAGAAATATTTAAAATAGATTATTCAATCGCCCGTGAACTTGCTGCGGCGGTGCTTTCGGTTATTGACGCAAAAATCGTGCTGATTGAGGATCGTTCAAGAACAGGCGCAGACTCCGGAGTAAGAACACCTCTTAACGATTTGATTGAAGAGGCTGAAGATTACATCCTTTCAAACTTTATTTTTTAAAATAGGCTTAACTGCGTCTTTTGGGTTTTTATAAACTTAACCATAATCGCTGTGGACATTTCCGCGGCGATTTTTTTAAATGTGGGATAATCCATAAGGGCGTTTTCGTCGCCGCCGTCGCTTATTGAGCGCACAACGGCAAATGGAATATTATTTGCAGCACAGACGTGACCTATTGCGCCGCCCTCCATTTCACCGCAGATTGCGCCGAAATCTCTGCTGAGCCTTTCTTTCATTTTTTCTGAAGCGATAAATGTGTCCCCTGTTGCCACCGTGCCTCTGTGTATTCTCTCACCGCAGTTTATGGCAGTTTGGGCAAGGGCCTCCGACAGCTGGGGATCCGTCGGAATTTTTACCGTGTTTATGCCGTTAATGAAACCTTTCGGTTCGCCCAAAGCGGTTATATCAATATCGTACTGGCACACGTCCGTTGCTACTACAATGTTCTTTATTATAACGTCGTCGCTGAGGGAACAGCCCACTCCCACATTGATTATGCAGTCAGGTGAAAAATTATCCGCCAAAGCCTGAGCACACAAAGCGGCGTTGACTTTTCCCGGAGAGCACTGAACAACGCACACCATAACGTCACCTATATGACCGCATACAAAATCACACCCTGCAAGCTTTGTTACTGCCGGGTCGGTGATTTTTTTCTTCAGCATATTAACCTCGTCGTCCATTGCGCCGATAATTCCTATCATACCCTATTCTCCTTTTGATTTAAAAGTGGATAAATAATTAATTTGTATATGATTACGCCCAAAACTGCACCCAGCAGATTTGTTATAAAATCGTCAATATCTGCGTCGCCGCATCTCAGCGCATATTGTAAAATCTCCGATAACAGACTGACTGCACCGGGAAAAGCAACGCCGCAAATCACAGCCCTTTTCTTTGCAAATCTTGTTACCGTAACTGCCGTCGCCGTGTAAAACAGCACGTTTCCGGCAGTGCGTAAAAGATTCAGCATATTGCCCCTGTCGGTAAATATTTCGCCTAATTCACCGCTGAAAGGAACAAGATTGAGAATATATCCTCTTTCGCCGGAATAATCACGGATAACAAAATAAATCAGTACAAAAACAAAGACGAGCATTACTGCAAATCCCGTAAAATAATCATCATAAAATTTATCGTAGCCGTTTTCCCTGTCCCGTGAAAAATATTTTATCACAGTGCAAACAAGAAAAACGCTGAATATTGATATAAGACCGTAGGCAAGATGAAAAATAATCATAAAATCGCCGAAGCAGGCAATATAGCCTATAAATCTGTCATCAATAACGTACATTACGCAAAATAGCGAACTGATTACGGTGCAGGCTTTTCCCATAAAAACAAAACTTTTTTCGCACAGATAATTTATAAGCGCCGCCGCCGACGGCAGAATTACGCACAGAACAAATTTAAGCGCCTTGTAATTATAATTTATGAAAAAGGGCTGCCGCCATGTTTCACAAAAGCAAACGGCAGTGAAGAACACAGCACAAAAAAACAGTATTCTTGACAGATATTTTACCGCTCTTGTTGCCGTCAATTATTTCACCCCCAAGATATAGTGCTATTATATAATATAATTTTAATAAATACAAGTTTTTATTGACAAAGACTTATACTTTATACTATAATATCAACACTTATGCAAACGAGGTAATTTTAAAATTATAATAAAAAGATTTAATCGTTTGCATTTAATTGTATGCAGCCTGTACTATACCGTACAGAGTAAATAAAGATTGAGACAGGTTTAATCTTTTAAAGGAGTGAAAAAGAGAATGAAAAGAACATTTCAGCCAAAGAAAAGACACGCAAAAATGGAGCACGGCTTCAGAAAGAGAATGTCCACAAGAAACGGAAGAAAGGTGCTTGCACGCCGTCGTGCAAAGGGCAGAAAGAGACTTTCATACTAAGTCCTTTCTTTATAAAATACAGACAGGAATGGTTTTGTGAAAAGTCATACCTTAAAAGAAAATAAGGATTTCCGCAGAGTTTATTACAAAGCTAAAAGCAGTGTGTCGCCGAATTTGGTTACCTATGCTCTGAAAAACAGGGAAAATATATGCAGAATAGGTATCACCACGTCAAAGAAAACGGGCAATGCCGTCAGGCGCAACCGTTCACGGCGTGTAATCCGTGCGGCATTTTCTAAGCTGGAAAACAGAGTAAACGGTAATTGGGACATTGTGTTTGTCTCACGGTCGTGCACAAGCAAAGTAAAAATGCAGGTTGTGCTGTCCGATATGGAAAAACAGCTTGCTTCATTGGGTGTAATCAATGAAAAAGATTAACGAATTGATAAAAAAGGCAATGATTTTTTTAATCAGAACGTATCAGCTTACATTGTCGCCCCGTTTTTCCCACGGCTCCTGCCGTTATGTTCCCACCTGTTCCCAATACGCCATAGAGGCGATACAGATACACGGAATATTTAAGGGAAGCTGGCTTGCTTTTAAAAGAATACTCAGGTGCAATCCCTTTTTTAAGGGTGGCTGGGACCCCGTTCCGCCCAAAAAATAAAGCAGAGGAATTTACTAATAGTGTTGATTAATAATTTAGTAACAATGGCCGCTACTGTATCAAACGGCATTGGCGTTTTTAAACCTCTTTACTGGGTTTTCGGTAAATGTATGGAGGGCCTGCTCTTTGTTTTTAATGACAGGTACTTCCTTGCGCTTATTGTTTTTACCATTCTTACACGTTTAGTGTTGTTTCCGTTTAATATTAAACAGCAGAAAACAATGGCTAAAACAACACGTCTTCAGCCGAAAATACAGAAAATTCAAAAAAAATACGCATATAACGGAAACGACCCCAAAGAGCGTCAGAGAATGCAGACCAAAATGAACGAGGAAATGCAGAATCTCTACGCAAGAGAGGGTCATAATCCTATGAATATGGGTTGTGGACCTATGATGTTTCAGATGGTATTTCTTATGGGTATTATCGGTATCATCTATTATCCGCTTCAATATATTATCGGTATTCCAATTTCCGATTACTCGGATCAGATATCAAAGGCAATTAGTTTTAAGGGTCAGTATTTTCAGATTGAAATGCTGCAGAATTTCCCTGAAATTAAGGATACCCTTATGACACAGTTCCCAAAACTGTTTACTGCGGATAAGGTGGCGGAGATAGAAAATTATCGTCAGTCACTGCAGATGGGTTCTCTTGATATGACGAATATCCCCCATTGGAAAGACGGAATTATCGTAATTATACCTATTTTATGTCTTTTGACATCACTGGGTTCATCAATACTGTCAACCCTTATTCAGAAAAAAAATAACCCTGCAGCAGCACAGCAGCAGTCACAAATGATGATAATGATGCTGCTTATGCCATTTTTCTCATTTTATATTTCGTTCAAGGTATCTGCGGCTGTAGGTTTTTACTGGATTATTTCAAATGTTATTGCAATGGTACAGCAGTTGGTAATGGCTAAATTCTTCCCGCCCAAGCGCAATCAGGCAAGAGAGATGATAGAAAACACTATCAACCGCCGTGCAAGGGAAGAAAGCATACGCAAAATTAAATAATATCGGAGGATATATGATAAAGGAATTTATCGGAACCGGCAAAACCATAGACGAAGCAACGCATATGGCAAAAACCGGTCTTAATGCCCCATTGACTGCCGATGTAAAAATTGAAGTTATTGAAATGCCGAAGAAAAAGATTTTAGGTCTTTTTGGCGGCAGTGACGCTAAAGTTAAGGCAAGCTACGATGATGGCAAAAAAGAAAAGAAACCGGCTCCAAAGCCAGTAAAAAAGGCGCCTAAAAAGCCGGAAAATAAAAAAGATACTCCAAAAAGGGCTGAAAAAGAGGCAGAGAAGAAAGCCCCTGCACCTAAAAAAGAGGCTAAGCCGGCAGAGAAAAAAGTTCAACCGGAAGCTGTTGTAAAAAAAGAGAGAGAGTATCCCAAGAGCGTTGACCTTGAGGTTGCAAAGTCATATCTTTATGCAATTATGAAGGGTATGAACATTGAGGATGCAAAGATTGACGCATCTTATGAAGACGGAGTAGTTACACTTGATTTGGAATGCGGCGATTATGGTATTGTAATCGGACGCAGAGGTGAAACTCTTGATTCTATTCAGTATCTTCTCAGCCTTGTAATGAAGAAAAGTGCAAACGGCTACGTAAGAGTTGTTCTTAATGTGGCTGATTACAGAGAAAAGAGAGCCGAAATGCTTAAAAATATGGCTCAGAGACATTCTCAGTATGTTCTTCGTACCGGCAGAAGATATACATTTGAACCTATGAATCCTTATGAGCGCCGTGTAATTCACACAGCAGTTCAGGAGATTGAGGGCGTTACCTCACGTTCTGTAGGCTATGACCAGCACAGACGTGTTATGATTGAACCTGAGGGCGGAGTTGTAAGACCTCAGCGTTCAAATTCAGGCTATCGCAGAGGCGGTAACGGCGGCAGAAATAATGTTGTTAAGTCAGCACCTGCCGACTATACCCCAAAGGCAGACAGAGCAGATTTGCCGAAGTTCGGTAAGATAGAATTGAATAAAGACTGATAATATTAATATTTTAACCTGATACAGGGATTCTCAAATCGGCTTGACAATATGTTCAGGCCGATTTTTATTTGACAATATAATTATTGTTTTTACATTTAATTATTGACTTATATACAGAATAGGCTTTATAATATATATTTAGATTAATATTATTAGAGGAGGAAGGGAAATGAAAACCATTGCGGCAATAGCTACCGGAAATGCGGTAGGTGGTATAGGCATTGTACGTATCAGCGGTGACGAAGCTATCTCCGTGGCAGATAAGGTTTTTAAATCGGCTGACTCAACCCCCCTGTCCTCCCTTAAAGGATATCGTGCCAAATTTGGCAATATAATTGAAAAGGGCAAAGCTATTGATAACGCCGTCGCCCTTGTTTTTCGTGCACCCAAAAGCTATACCGGCGAAGACGTGGTGGAGCTTTCCGTTCACGGAGGACTGCTGATTGTGCAGAAAACACTGCAGGCTGTTTTGTCGGCAGGAGCAGTGCCGGCACAGGCAGGAGAATTTACAAAGCGTGCGTTTTTAAACGGAAAAATGGATTTGACTCAGGCGGAAAGCGTGGCAGATCTTATTTCCTCCCAGGGTGAGGAAAATATGAAAGCCTCATTTAACGCTTTGCAGGGCTCTCTTAGCAAAACAATTAACTTTGCACTTGAAAAACTTCTTGACTGCTCTGCCCTTATGGCGGCGTGGGTAGATTATCCCGATGAAGAAATCGAAGAATTGTCGGACGATAAGCTGATTGAAACTCTGTCACAGGTGCGCTCACAGCTTAAAACACTTTTGAATAATTATGACTGCGGACAGACCGTTACCAACGGAATTGACACTGCTATTGTAGGCAGACCGAATGTGGGTAAATCAAGCCTTATGAATATGCTGAGCGGTACTGACAAAAGCATTGTTACTCATATTGAGGGAACAACCCGTGATATTGTAGAGGGCGATGTAACCCTTGGCGGTATTGTTCTTCATCTGCGTGACACGGCAGGCATCAGGCAAAGCGACGACGTGGTGGAATCCATAGGAATTGAAAAGGCATACAACGCACTTGACAGCGCACAGCTTGTTCTTGCAGTTTTTGATTCGTCAAAACCCATTGATGAAAAGGATGTTGAGCTTGCTGAAATGTGCAAAGCTAAAACGGCAGTTGCAGTAATAAACAAGACGGATTTGCACGCAGAATTTGATATTGGAAAAATTAAAGATAAGTTTAAGAAAATCGTTTATATCTGTGCAAAGGACTATGTGGGGCTTGATGATTTATCCAAATCGGTAAATGAACTTATGGGCGTCGCCGGCTTTGATTCCTCCGCCCCTATGCTTGCCAACGCAAGGCAAAAGCAAAACTGTCAGAATGCTTATGACGAAATATGTACGGCTCTTGAAAGTGCAAAGGCAGGAATGACTTTTGATGCAATAAATGTTATGATTGATTCGGCGGCGGATGAGCTTTTGTCCCTGACCGGCAGGAAAGCCACAACTGAAGTGGTAAACAATATTTTCAGTAAATTCTGCGTAGGGAAATGATTATAATACCGTCGCAGACCCTATTCTTTTCATTCTTCTCTTTTATCTTTTAACTTGGAAGGAAACAAATTTATGGAATACTCGGCAGGAGAATATGAGGTAATAGTAATCGGCGCAGGACACGCAGGAATTGAAGCGTGCCTTGCTTCGGCGCGCCTTGGATGCTCAACCGCCGTGTTTACAATTAATCTTGACTGGGTTGGAAATATGCCTTGTAACCCGTCTATCGGCGGTACAAGCAAGGGCCATCTTGTAAGAGAAATTGACGCCCTGGGCGGCGAAATGGGCAAAGCGGCGGATAAATATTCCCTGCAGTCCCGTATGCTTAATCTGGGCAAAGGTCCTGCCGTTCATTCACTAAGGGCGCAGATTGACCGCCGTGAGTATTCGGCAGGCATGAAACATACCCTTGAAACCACGGAAAACCTTGATATAAGACAGGGCGAAATTGTTGATTTGTACTATGATGACACTGAAAAAGTGTGGAAAGTGAAAACGAAGCTTGAAGCAGTTTTTACCGCAAAAGCGGTTATTATCGCAACGGGAACATTTTTGGGCGGACGCGTATATATCGGCGATGTTTCATACGAAAGCGGACCGGACGGAATGTTTCCGGCAAATGAGCTGTCAAAGGCTCTGTATAAAATGAATATTCCGCTGAGGCGGTTTAAAACAGGAACTCCCAGCCGTGTTAACCGGCGTTCAATAGATTTCAGCAAAATGGAAATTCAAAATGGCGATGAGCACACCGTCCCCTTTTCCTTTGAGACTCAGACGCCTCCTGAAAATAAAGTTTCCTGTCATATTACATATACCAACGAAAAGACAAAACAGATCATACTTGACAACCTTGGTAGAAGCCCTATGTATTCCGGCAAAATTGAGGGCAAGGGTCCCCGTTACTGTCCATCCTTTGAGGATAAAATTGTAAGGTTTTCTGACAAGGAAAGGCATCAGCTTTTTGTTGAACCCTGCGGTTTGAATACAGAGGAAATGTATTTGCAGGGACTTAGTTCCTCCCTGCCGGAAGATGTTCAGATTGCATTTATTCACACCATTACAGGCCTTGAAAAAGCGCAGATTATGCGTACAGCTTACGCTATTGAATATGACTGTGTTGACCCCACTGCACTGAATGCCACTCTTGAATTTAACGATTTGCCGGGACTTTACGGCGCAGGACAGTTTAATGGTTCTAGCGGATACGAGGAAGCTGCGGCACAAGGTCTGGTTGCAGGTATCAACGCAGCACGAAAGATAAAGGGTAAGCAGCAGATTGTCCTTGATCGTGGCGGCTCCTATATCGGCACGCTGATTGACGACCTTGTTACAAAGGGTTGCAGCGATCCATACAGAATGATGACCTCACGAAGTGAGTACCGCCTTGTGCTCAGGCAGGACAATGCAGATATACGCTTAACGCCTTTAGGTTATGAAATCGGACTTATCAGCGAAGAAAGATACAATAAATTTCTCCGCAAGAAGGATTTGATTAAGCAGGAAATGAAACGTGTTAACTCCCTTTCCCTACCGCTGACTAATGAACTTCAGGAAATTCTGGTATCAAAGGGCACTGCTCCTCTTAAAAGAGGATGCAAAATGGCGGAGCTTTTAAGACGCCCCCAAATTACCTATGAAGATTTAACACCTGTTGACACCCAAAGACCGGATTTGCCCTACGAGGTGTTTGAACAGGTTGAAATATCAATAAAATACGAGGGATACATCAAAAAGCAGGAATCACAGATTAAAGAAATGCGCAGAATTGAATCAAAGAAAATCCCTGCGGATTTGGACTATTCTTTGTTAAAAGGGCTTCGCCTTGAAGCAACAGAAAAGCTATCAAAAATTAGGCCTGAAAATTTAGGACAAGCAAGCCGTATCAGCGGCGTAAATCCGGCAGATATTGCCGCACTTAATATAATTCTGGAGGCTCTATGATAAATCAGGAAATTCTAAAAAAATATATTGACGCTATGGGGATAGAAATTGACGATTATGTGCTTGACAGATTTGATGTTTATGCCGAACGTCTTTTGTCATGGAATAAAAAAGTCAACCTTACGGCAATTACAGATCCTGACGAAATTGTGGTTAAACATTTTGTTGACAGTCTGATGATACTCAGATATCTTGACATTGACGGAGCGGCAAAGGTAATTGATGTTGGATGTGGAGCAGGCTTCCCAGGTATGCCCTTGCTTTTGGCACGGCCGCAGATTGAGATTACATTTCTTGACGCAGTGGCAAAAAAGCTTCATTTTATAAAAGATGTACTGCGCTCCTGTGGACTTTTTCAGGAAGTGAACCATAACAGAGCCGAGGATTTGGGCAGAGAGCATAATTACCGTGAAAAGTATGATATTGCAACGGCAAGAGCGGTGGCTCCGCTGAACATACTTGCTGAATACTGTATTCCCTTTGTTAAGGTGGGTGGATATTTTGTTGCACTTAAGGGTCCTAATGAGGATATTGAAGATAGCAGGAATGCTATTGAGAAGTTAGGCGGAGAGATTGCAAATGATGTTTCATATAAACTACCCAACGGCGACGAGCGCAGAATGATAATTGTAAAAAAGATATCGCAGACTCCGACAAAATACCCCAGAAGAACAAAAAGAATTACAAGCAAGCCGTTGTAAATTTATCATATAATGTAGATTTTAAAGGATTTCTCACGATGAGAAATCCTTTATTTTTTGGAATGTTTATGATAATATATAGACAAGGAAAGGAAGTGAGCAGATGAATGATATAATTTATATTCCTACTGAAAAACTGCTCCCCAATCCCTATCAGCCCAGACGGCAGTTTGAAAGCGAAGATATGTTATCTCTTGCAGATTCAATTAAAGAAAACGGTATTTTGCAACCCCTTCTCATTAAAAGAATTAACAACTGCGACTATTTTGAAATTGTGGCTGGCGAACGTAGACTGAGAGCAGCCATACTTGCAAATGTAGAAAAAGTCCCCTGTATAGAACTTGAATGTGACCACGAGCAAAGTGCAGTATTTTCAATTCTTGAAAATGTGCAGAGATGTGATTTAAGTTTTTTTGAGGAAGCCACTGCAATAGGACAACTTATGAATCACTTTGGAATGACTCAAAGTGAAATTGCGAAAAGATTAGGTAAAAGTCAGTCAGCTCTGTCAAACAAGCTAAGATTGCTGAAACTGCCGGTAGATGTTCGGTATTTTATAGAAAAAGAAGGTCTGACGGAACGGCATGCAAGAGCTCTGCTTAAACTTGATAGTGAAAAAGATATATGGGCGGCACTTAACATTATAAAAGAAAAAGGGCTGAACGTAGAACAAACGGAAAAGCTGATTGCATCTCTCACCGACAACTCGGCGAAACCAAAACGCAATGTGGTGAAAATATTCCGTGATGTACGAATTTTTGTAAACACAGTTAATAAAGCAATAGAAACAATGAAAGCGTCTGGTATTGATGCAATATCAGACAGGACAGAAACCGACGAATATATTGAGTTCAGGGTGAAAATTCCAAAAAACACCCAAAACACCCCCTCGCTTAAAGCGCTGGGCAACTAAGGCTTAAAACGGGCAACCGTTTTAAACATATTCTCCTCTTTTCATCACGCGGAGCGGACAGGCATTTGCCTGTCCGCTTTGCGCTTTTTATAGATGTTTCACGTGAAACATTGCTGAAAGAAAAAATCATTATGTTTCACGTGAAACAATTTATATTGTAACTTGATTACGCAATGCAAATATAGTATAATTGTTAGCGAGGTGAAAATATGGGCAAAACCATTGCAATATTTAATCAAAAAGGCGGAGTAGGAAAAACTACTACCTGCGTTAATATGGCGGCGGCATTAGGCGCTAAAGGCAAAAAAACGCTGTTAATTGATATTGATCCCCAGGGTAACTCAACCTCCGGTGTGGGAATTGACAAAAGCCGAGTGGAATATTCAACTTATGATATGCTGATAGACAGTGTGTCAGCAAGAGCAATAATGATTGATACAGGATTTAAAAACCTGTTCTTGCTGCCTGCGAATATGAATTTGGCAGGTGCAGAGGTTGAACTGGCAGAAAACGATGACAGAAACAGAGTGCTTAAAAAGGCGATTGCAACCCTTGTTGTGGAATTTGATTACGTTATAATTGACTGTCCCCCAAGTCTTGGCTTGCTTTCAATTAATGCTTTAGTGGCTTCCGATACTCTGATTGTACCTCTACAATGTGAATACTATGCACTGGAGGGCTTGAGCCAGCTTGTCAGCACCGTAAGAACAATAAAACAGCATTATAATGAACATCTTGAATTAGAGGGCGTGTTGTTTACAATGTATGACAGCCGTTTGAAGCTTACACAACAGGTTGTCGACGAGGTAAATAAATTCTTTCCGAATAAATCATACAAAACAATGATACCGCGTTCTGTAAAGATTGCCGAGGCACCTTCATTCGGCGAACCTGTTATTTATTATGAAAAATATTCAAAGCCCTCTTTTGCTTATAAAAAATTTGTAGATGAGTTTTTAAAAAAACAGTAAATACACAATATATTGCGTATAGTATTAGATAAGGAGGAGTATAATGGCTAAAAAGCAGTCGGGACTGGGCAAGGGTTTAAGCGCTCTGATGTTTGAAAATAATGTAGACGATATGATTTCTACATCAACGCTGCCTATATCCGAAATAGTCCCCAACAAAGAACAGCCACGTAAAACTTTTGATGAAACTGCTTTGGAAGAGCTAGCGGATTCAATAAGGCAACACGGCGTTTTACAGCCTTTGCTTGTACGTCCTTTGCCTACCGGCGGATACCAGCTCGTTGCAGGTGAGCGCCGATGGAGAGCGTCAAGAATTGCGCAACTGACGGAAGTTCCAGTAATTATAAAGGAACTAACTGATACCGAGGCTATGGAGATTGCTATTATTGAAAATCTCCAGCGTGAGGATCTTAACCCTATTGAAGAGGCGGAGGGACTTCAGGCGTTGATAGACAGATGTGGCTTTACTCAGGAAGATGTTGCTGCGTCAGTAGGCAAATCCCGTCCGGCAATAGCAAATGCCCTAAGACTTTTAAGGCTTCCTGCCGAAGTCAGGGAAATGACAAAGGACGGCAAAATCAGCGCAGGCCATGCAAGAGCGCTGCTTGCTTTTGAAAATGATGCAATGATACTTGAAGCAGCAAATAATATTATTTCACATAAACTTACTGTACGTGACGTCGAAAAGCTTGCAAAGCGTATGTCAAAGCCTGTAACACAGACGAAAACCCCTAAAAGACGTGACAGCTTTTATGACGAAGTAGAGCTTTCGCTGTCAGAGATTTTAGGAAGAAAAGTAACGGTCAATAACGGCAGAAATAAAGGCACTCTTGAAATTGAGTTCTACTCTGCCGAGGATCTTAAAAATATAGCAAATATTATAGGTAAGGAGTAATAAAAATGCTTGATATTAAATTTGTAAGAGAAAATCCGGATATTGTAAAAGAGAATATAAAGAAAAAATTTCAGGATAAAAAGCTTCCTCTTGTTGACGAGGTAATTGAGCTTGACGAGGAAAGAAGAAAGGTTATTGTTAAAGCCGACGAACTTCGTGCCAACAGAAATAAGATTTCAAAAGAAATCGGAGCGCTTATGGCACAGGGCAAGCGTGACGAGGGAATGGCTCTTAAAGAGCAGGTAACCACCCAGGCAAAAGAGCTTGAAGAGCTGACTAAAAAGCAGGACGAGCTTGGTAAAAGGGTTACAGAAATTATGATGTCAATTCCTAACATCATTGACGATTCTGTACCTGTGGGCAAGGACGATAGTGAAAATGTTGAGGTTGAAAAGTTTGGCGAACCTGTCGTTCCGGATTTTGAAGTTCCTTATCATACTGATATTATGGAAACCTTTGACGGCATTGATTTGGAATCTGCAGGACGAGTTGCCGGAAACGGATTTTATTACCTTATGGGCGATATTGCACGTCTGCACAGCGCAGTTATCAGCTACGCCAGAGATTTTATGATTGACAGAGGTTTCACATATGTTGTGCCACCTTTTATGATTAGGTCAAATGTTGTAACAGGCGTTATGAGCTTTGAGGAAATGGATGCAATGATGTACAAAATTGAG
>CAYXLH010000039.1:0-18584 GCA_964465835.1 uncultured Bacteroides sp.
GGTGAAACGAATTTTGGCAAAAGACGGCAGGCGGAGAATATTGTTTTAAAATTTTATCGTAAAAGTAAAAAATCACAGCACCGTTTTGGAAAGATAATCAGGGAGGATGAATATAATGTTGTTTAATAAAAATAAAAATTTTTGTGATATCGGGCCTGTGTGCTACGCAATTTCAAAGCAAAAGGAAATATGTAAGCGCAACATTAAGGATTCAAAGAAAAAGGTAAATTTTTCTACTCATGTTATTGATGAAAAACTGCCTGTTGTGGCAGCTGAATACAGCTCTACTGTTATAAAAACCGGAAAGGGAATAGACCCTGTTCTTCAGGAAAACAAGGCGGTTAATATTACTCTTGCCTCGGCAAAGATAAATAAAATGGTAATTCACCCCGGTGAAGTTTTTTCGTATTGGAAAACCATAGGAAATGTAAGCAAAAAGGATGGCTATAAAGAGGGAAGAGTTATTAGAAACGGAAAGATTATTGCTGGAACAGGAGGCGGTTTGTGCAATCTTGCAAATACAATTAATGTGCTTGTTTTACATACTCCGCTGGAAATTGTTGAATTTCATACACATTCCGACGCTTTGGCGCCCGACAATGGAAAAAGAGTTCCTTTTGCTAACGGCACATCGGTAAGCTATAATTATATTGATTACAGATTTAAAAATAATACAGACCAGGATGTGCAGCTTCTTCTTTGGTGCGAAGACGGCAAGCTCTGTGGTGAACTTAGGTGTGAAAAGGAATTTCCATTCAGATATGAAATTGTGGAGGAAGACCATCATTTTACAAAAGAGGGCGACAAATATTATCGTGTGTCAAAAATTTACCGTAATACTATTGATAAAGCAACTAACGAAACTGTAAATAAAGAGCTGATATGGGATAATCATTCGTTGGTTATGTTTGATCACGACCAAATTCCGAAAGAATTAATAAGATGATTTATCGGCACTGTCCGATATTTCAGAGTGAAGAAAAGTAAAAACGGAGCTGCCATACAGAAGTGTGACAGCTCCGTTAGTTTTTGTGTTATAAACTTTCTTTGAGAACTTTTATTGCATCATCGTGATTGAAAGGTTTATATCCTCCCTCAAGAATAACTGTTGAATCGGCAATTCCCTCAATCATATCCTCGGTAACGCCAAGGTCTGAAAGATTCATAACGAGTCCAAGCTCTTTCATCCAGTCTTCCATTGCAGAAAGTCCTTCCAAAGCAACCTGATTGTCTGGCTTTCCGTTATCATCAACACCCCATACATTCACTGCAAAACGCTTAAATTTTGCAAGTCCGTAAGGCATAATGTATCTGTAATACGGCAGTGATACGGCAGATAAAGTCATACCGTGAGTTGCGTCTGTATGAGCGCCTACCGCCTGACCGAGCATATGCACCATCCAGTCTGTTGGTTTTCCTCTTGAAATAAGTGTGTTGAGCGCCCAGGTTGCAGTCCACATAATATTGCTTCTTGCTTCATAATTCTGAGAGTCCTTGTTGGCAATACGGCTTGAATGAATAACTGATTTCATCAATCCCTCGCTGATGTAATCGCTTGTATTGTCGTCTCCACCGGAGAAATACTGCTCGCAGATATGATTGAAAATATCATAAATACCCGATACCATCTGATAATGCGGAAGAGTCAGTGTGTATTTCGGATTGAGAATAGAGAATTTAGGCATAACATTCTCACTTGCAAATACATGACCGATTTTCATTTTTGTATCGTGATTTGTGATAACTGCCCCAGCATTCATTTCAGAGCCGGTTCCTACCATTGTAAGCACGCATCCCACAGGAACAATCTCACAGGTTGGCTCATCAAATTTAATATAATACTTTTCCCATGGATCCTCATCGCAGTTTACAGAAACAGAAACTGCCTTGCAGTAATCGCAGACAGAGCCGCCGCCTACTGCTAAAATCAAATCAGCATTGTGCTTTCTTGCAATTTCTATTCCCTCATATAGCTTATCAAGAGTCGGATTTGGCATTATACCTGAAATCTCGGCAATATTTTTGCCGTTTTCTTTGAGAATTGAAACAATATCATCATAAATTCCGTTTTTCTTGATTGAATCTCTGCCGTATGCTAGAACAACATTTTTGCCGTATTTAGGCAGTTCCTCATTTAAGTATGTAAGTGAGTCATCACCAAAATATAGCTTGGTTGGGTTGCAGTAACTAAAATTTCCTAACATAATTATTCCTCCAAAATTATTTTTTGTGTGTTTTTTGTTATGCTTTTTACAAAATCTTTATGCTTACATCATTTTCTCTGTTGACATAAGATTTTCTATTTAGTATCATCATTATAAAGCCTAAACCTGACTTTAGGTCAATACCTAAATTGAAAATTTTTTATGAATGGAGAAAGAATATGTACACAATTGGTCAAGTAGCAGAAATGTTTGGATTATCTATTTCCGCCCTGCGCTATTATGATAAAGAGGGGCTGTTCCCCGAAATGCAGAGAGTATCAGGAATAAGACAGTTCGGTGATAAAGAAATAGAAGCGTTACAAGTGATTGAATGTTTAAAAAAGTCGGGTCTGGAAATTAAAGACATCAAACAATTTATGCAGTGGTGTTTGCAGGGAAGTTCCACTTATATTTTGAGAAAAGAATTATTTGAGAAACAGAAAACACAGGTAGAAAATGAAATTCAGCGAATGAACAAAATTCTGGATATGCTGAAATTTAAATGCTGGTATTATGAAGAAGCAATTAAGGACGGAAATGAAGAGCGGCTTTCTTCATTATCGCCTGATGATATGCCTGATGAAATTAAAAAATTTTATCTGAATTCTCATAATTTAACTGAGCCGAAATAACACATACCCTGCTATGAACAAGTCCGGTAAAAGTGGACAATAGAAAAAAACACCCTCTATGGTAGAATAAAATAACTACCATCAGTGATTAATTTTTATGCGTTATCTATGCCTTATAAGAAAATGTGTAGGTTAGGGCGAATAAATTACCCTTTACAAATATTTTTTTCTTTATTGTATACTGTTGTTATGATATAATATAAAAAACTGCGGAATTTTGTCGTAATTTCTGTGGAATTTCACTAAAAGACGCTGCTATGGATTTAATAATTAAAATACGGAGTAATTTTAATGAATATTAAAATTGATAAAAACACTAAATATCAAAGATTTGAGGGTTTTGGTGCAAGCGGTGCATGGTGGGCACAGGAGGTCGGCGGCTGGGAGCATACGGACACGGCCAGCGGTTTATCGGTGCGTGACAGAATATCCCAGCTTTTATATGATAAAAATTGTTCAGGCTAAAACACATATTATACAAATAAAATTTGCAGACGCTTTTCGTGCCATTGCAAGAAATAAATATTTCTGGATTATTTCTCTTGCAGGCTGGCTGGGATTTTTGGAAGGCTCCTTTAATAATATTATCGGCTGGTTATATAATTATCAGAACGCCGCCACACCGGGACAGTATGCTATTATTACCGCTATCGGCGGTAATGCTGCATTCTGGCCTAATCTTGTTGCGCCGTTTTTAATCAGAAAATACGGAAAAAAGAAAATACTTGTTTATACTAATATTCTCAATATAGGCTTTATCGCATTAATGCTTCCCATTGTAAAAATTACCGGTTCGCCTATAATTATCTGGGCATTACTGTTTATTACATTTATCAATACTTTTATGTCATCGCTGGGTCATTTGATGAACCCCAGCTTGCAGGCGGATATCCGTGATTATCAGCAGTATATTACCGGCGAAAGAATTGACGGAATGTTTGCCGCCGTTGCTCTTATAGGAAATGTAATTACCCTTGCCACAAGTTCGGTTCTTCCTATGATTTATGAAAAAGCAGGACTGAATAAAACGGTTGCTCTTTCGCTTGGATATGATGGTTCAAATGTTTATGATGTTCTTTATAACAGAGAATATTTCATATCAATTTGTTACGTTCTTGTTATTGCGTCTATTGTCGGTGCTGTTATGAATGTAATACCGTTCTTTTTCTATTATTTAACCGAAACAAAGCAGAGAGCAATGATAAGTGTACTTAAAATCCGCGCTCTTTTTGAAGACTACGGCAATAATGTTTTGTCTGATGAATCTCTTGTTGAAGCAGTTGATATTATCAAAGAGGCAGAGAATATTGTGACCGTGAAGTTAAAGAGCCTTCAAAGGACGATATAAAGAAAGCCAAAAAGACAAAGGACAAAAAGCTGATTAAAGAAGCAAAAGCTAAATATCGTAATTGCATACAGGACAATGAAAAAATAGAAATTGCACAAATGGTTATGAACGAATTTCATCGCTTTGAAACACCCGAGGGTATGGCTGAAATAGAAATGGCAAAGAATTTTGTAAAAGCAGGACTCGATGGCTTTTTAAATGTTCAGACAATAACAAAGGCCCAGGCAAAAGCTATGCCTAAAAATACTCAGGCAGAGAAAGATAAGCGCAGAGACGCACTTATACAAATCTCTAAAATTAAAGCTTCTAAAAAGGCAATTAAAAAGTATTTTCCGAACGGCATAGTAGAATTTGACAATTCTGTTTTTGAAACTCTTTTCAAAGCTGAGGATGAAAATGAACTTGAACTGCATAATTCATTAAAGGCTATGAAAATGGCAAAGGAAAATAAAAATGCCGGGGAAGTACAAAAACTTAAAGCAAAAGTAAAAGAACTTCAGTTACAAAAAGCAAAGATTAAAGAAGAAATCAAAGAAGCAACAGATAAAAATTCTATTTACTATCGTGCAGCAAAGCCTTATCTTGACGCTGAAAAAACCTTGAAGCAAATGGAAAACTATCAGCATTACGATGAGATTGTTGCTCTTTATGATGATGCTAAAGCACGTATTGAAGATAAAGAAGCTCAGTATCAGGAATAATTTATCAGAGGTTAAAAATGAGTGCAAATTTGTTTACAGAAAAAGAATTTATAAGCGATTATTCGGATTTTTTTGAACCGTTAGGCGATGAAAAAGAAGCCGAAATTTACTATGTTAACAACAAAGCAGTTCTTTATAAATATAAGTACATAGGCTGCAACACATACAAGGATTATTGTAATTTGCTTAAAGAAAAAGGCTTCACTCATATAAAATATGATAATTCAGTGTATGATGTTAACGCCTTTTTGAAAAATGATAATCTTATTTTTACATATTACCTTGAAAAAGAAAAACTGCTTAGAATTGTTTGCGAACCTAATGCAGTTCTTCCTGATGATGTTCAGCTTGAAAATGGTTTTTGCGAACTTTATCAGCTCTCTCTTGACCAGAAAGAGGTTGACTGCGGAATGTCGTATGTAATTAAATTATGTGACGGCAGCTTTTTTATAATTGACGGCGGATATTTTTCAAAAGGCGAGTGCGACAGGCTTTATAATTTTTTATCTGGACATTCAAACGGCGAAATAATTATAGCAGGATGGTTTTGTTCTCACGCTCATGAGGACCATTTCGGATGCTTTATGAATTTCGTTGAAAAATACAGTAACCGCGTAAAAATTGAGAAGTTATATTATAACTTTCCCTGTATGTATATTTTGGCATCCGGCAACTGGAAAGCAAAGGATATAGCGTCAACAGAGAGGTTCTATGAGATTATTAATGAATATTTGCCGGATATTCCTCATATCAAACTCCATACCGGGCAAAAATTCAATGTAAGAAATATTCAGATTAATGTGCTTGCTACTCATGAGGATTTGTATCCTAACAAGTTTAAAAATTTTAATGATACATCAACGGTAATCAGAATAAACGTTAACGGTAAAAGTTTAATGTTTCTTGGAGATACAGGTTACGAGATGAGTAATATTCTGATTCACTCTTACGGTAAAAATTTGAAATCGGATATTGTTCAAGTAGCGCATCATGGCTTTAACGGGGGAAAAAAGAAAGTATATCAGCTTGTTGATGCCGTAACGGTTTTATGGCCAACAGCAGATTACGTCTTTAATGAAAATCTTAAACGCAGAGCAAATAAATACCTGTTTAAAAAATCAAAAACGGCGAGGGAACATATCATTTCGGGTTACGGAACAAAATCAATTATTTTGTGAAATTGAATGAGTATCATTTTTGAATGTGGTAAACATTTTGTGTGACGATAAATAATTAAAAAACAAGGTGATATATGATGAAAACTTACAGAACGGAATACCCGAATCCACAGTTTGAGCGTGAAAACTGGCAAAGTCTTAACGGCGAATGGGATTTTGGATTTAAAAAGACATCAAGGAGATTTAAGTTTTCCAAAAATGAGCAAACTGCTGTTGATATTTATAATAAAAACAGATACAACCATAAAATTAATGTGCCTTTTTGTATAGAAAGCAAGCTGTCCGGCGTGGGATATACTGATTTTGTAAATATGGTATGGTACCGCAAAAAGGTTCAGATACATAAGAATGACAGTCGTATTTTTCTGCATATCGGTGCCGCCGATTATCTTACAACAGTTCTTGTAAACGGCAAATTTGCCGGCAGGCACAGGGGTGGTTATACATCGTTTGCCTTTGATATAACAGACCTTGCAGTTGACGGAGAAAACGAAATATTTATTCTATGTGAGGACTGCGTTAAAAATCCGCTTGTTATTCGGGGTAAGCAGAGTGAACGCCAAAAAAGCCACGGCTGCGATTACACAAGAACTACGGGAATATGGCAGAGCGTGTATCTTGAATTTACGCCGAAAAATTATATAAAAAATTTAAGAATTTATCCGGATGCAAGGGATTGCAGCGTAACCTTTCGGGCAGATTTTGAAGGTGTCGGAGATTTTTGCTGTGAAGTGTTGTACGACGGAAAAACTGTCGGTAAGACAGAATATAATAATGTATGCGGCAGTAAATATTTTCAAATTAAACTGAGTGAAAAGCATCTTTGGGAGGTCGGAAAGGGAAGACTGTATGATTTAAAACTGTACTTCGGCGACGATGAAGTAAGCAGTTATTTTGGTTTGAGGGATATTCGTCTTGACGGATTTAAATTTCTTATCAATGACAAAAGTGTTTTTCAAAGACTTGTTCTTGACCAGGGATTTTATAAAGACGGAATTTATACTGCACCTGATGAGAATGATTTAATAGGTGATATAAAGCTTTCAATGGAGCTTGGCTTTAACGGAGCAAGGCTGCACCAAAAGGTGTTTGAGCCGAGATTTCTGTATCATTGCGACAGACTCGGCTATATTGTCTGGGGCGAATATGCAAACTGGGGGCTTGATTATTCTTCTCCTGCAAGTCTTGCCGTTTTCCTTGAAGAATGGAATGAAACGGTAAACCGTGATTTTAACCATCCGTCAATTATAGGGTGGTGCCCTTTCAATGAAACTTGGGATTATCATGGCAGACAGCAGTATGACAAACTGCTTGAAACGGTTTATGATTACACAAAGGCGGTTGATTCAACACGTCCCTGCATAGATACAAGCGGTAATTTCCACGTTAAAACCGATATTTATGATGTTCACGATTACACATATGACGCACAGTTGTTCAAAAAGAATTATGATAAGCTTGTAAAGGAAAATACTCTCTATGAGCATGTTCTGAATGATAATCCGGGTAGGCAGAAATACGGCGGGCAGCCTGTATTTGTCAGCGAATACGGTGGTATCAAGTGGGAAGCTGACAAAAGCGTTAAATCATGGGGCTACGGCGAAGATGTCAAAACTCCCGAGGAATTCGCAAAACGCTACTGCTCACTGACGGACGCATTAATTCAAAACAAAAAAATGTTCGGATTTTGCTATACCCAACTTTATGATATAGAGCAGGAACAAAACGGACTGTATACATACGAACGCAAAAAGAAATTTTCAGATGAAATTTATCAGAAAATAAAAGAAATAAATATGAGTGCAGCAGCGATTGAAGATTAGATTAATATTTATTGATATAATAAGTGTTAATGATGTTGCGGAAATTCAGATGTGAATGT
Organism: uncultured Bacteroides sp.; assembly: GCA_964465835.1. Lineage (GTDB taxonomy): Bacteria > Bacillota > Clostridia > Oscillospirales > Acutalibacteraceae > Eubacterium_R. The sequence continues at coordinate 7,946 of CAYXLH010000039.1, forward strand.
GCTGATTGCGGCAGACATTGAAGCAGCTTTGTAAAAAAATCAGCGCACAATTCCCAAGTCAACAAAAAGCGCTCAAAAACGAGACCAATTTATAAACAAAAATCCGAACACACCATCTTGGATGATGAAGTTCGGATTTTTCTTGTTTGGTCGGAGTGACAAGACTTGAACTTGCGACCCCCAGACCCCCAGTCTGGTGCGCTACCACCTGCGCTACACCCCGATAAGATATGTTGCTCATATATAATAACATATTTTCAGTAAAAATCAAGTCTTAATTTTAATAACATATTATTACAAAAATATTTATTGTATATTTTAATTATGTGTGGTATTATATATCCGTATAATTATAATCATATAAATAATGTAGGAGGATTTAAGATATGTATTCCGATTACTACGATTCAATAAGCAAGGTTGCCGAAACCGATAAAGAGGTTGCTGAGGCAATGGCTCTTGAATTAAAAAGACAGCGAGAAAATATAGAACTTATCGCATCCGAAAACCTTGTATCGCCACAGGTCATGGCGGCAATGGGTTCCGTTCTTACAAACAAATATGCCGAGGGACTTCCCGGCAAGCGTTACTACGGCGGCTGCCGTTATGTTGACGTTGTAGAAGAAATTGCAATCAAAAGAGCCTGTGAGGTTTTTGGTTGTGAATATGCAAATGTACAGCCTCATTCCGGTGCACAGGCTAACACAGCAGTTTATCTTGCACTGCTTAAACCGGGTGATACAGTTATGGGTATGAGCCTTGACAACGGAGGACATCTTACCCACGGTTCACCTGCTAATATTTCAGGTAAATATTTTAATTTCATTCCTTATGGAGTTGATGAAAACGGATTTATTGATTATACCGCTTTCGCAAAGCAGGTTAATAAGGTTAAGCCTAAGCTTATTGTTGCAGGCGCATCTGCATATCCCCGTGAAATTGATTTTAAAACAATGGCGGATATTGCACACGCCAATGGCGCAATGTTTATGGTTGACATGGCCCACATTGCCGGTCTTGTTGCGGCAGGACTTCATCAGTCTCCGTTTCCTCATGCTGACGTTGTAACCACAACCACTCACAAAACTCTCCGCGGTCCGAGAGGCGGTCTTATTCTTTGCAATAACCCATACCTTATTAAAAAGCTTAATTCAGCCGTATTTCCGGGTACTCAGGGTGGACCTTTAATGCACGTTATCGCAGGTAAAGCCGTATGCTTTGGTGAGGCACTGAAGCCTGAATTTAAAGAATATCAGCAGAGAGTTATAAACAATGCTCAGGCACTTGCCAACGGTCTTATTTCAAGAGGTCAGAGCCTTGTGTCAGGCGGTACAGACAACCATCTCTGCCTGCTTGATTTAAGAGGAACAGGCGTTACAGGCAAAGAGCTTGAAGCAAGACTTGACGATGTTCATATCACTCTTAACAAAAATACCGTACCTAACGAACCCCTTTCACCTTTCGTAACAAGCGGTGTTCGTATAGGTACTCCTGCGGCAACAACAAGAGGACTTGATGAAAAAGATTTTGATAAAATTGCAGAATTTATCTCTCTCGCTGTTACCGATTTTGATAATAAGAAAGATTATATTGCAAACGGTGTTGCCGAAATTTGCGCAAAGTATCCTCTTTATGAATAAATAATATGAAAAACCTAATTTTTATTTTGCTTAAAGCAGGGCTTAAAATACTATATGCTCCGATGAAGCTTTTTAAAAGCAAAAACAGGATAGTTTATCTTTCACGCCAAAGCAATGAAAAAAGCGTTGATATGCGCCTTTTGGAGCAGGCGGTGAAAAATGAAAATCCGAATATTCAGCAGGTTTTTCGTCTGAAAATGATTGATGACGGGATTTCTGCAAAAATAAAATACTGTTTCAGCATTATAGGCGATATGTATTATCTTGCCACATCAAAAGCGGCAATAGTTGATACCTATTCAATTACTGTGTCCTGCTTAAAGCATAAAGACTCGCTTAAAGTATTTCAGATTTGGCATGCTCTCGGCGCAATTAAAAAATTCGGGCTTCAGTCGGTGGGTACAAAAACCGGCAGAGATGAAAAAGTAAGCGAAATTATGTGTATGCATAAGAATTATGATTTTGTTATTGCACCGTCGCCGGCAACAGCTCAGTTTTATATGGAAGCTTTTGGCGTTGACAGTAATAAAATCAAAATCTGCCCGATGCCGAGAGTTGATTATATACTTGAAAAGTCCGACAGGATAAACGAATTTTATTCCCTTAATCCTTCATACGGCGGCAAAAAGCTTGTGCTTTATCTGCCAACTTTTAGAGACAGAGAAGCCGTTTATGCTCAAATGCTTAAAACTGCTTTTGAAGGTGTTGAGGACTGCAAGCTGATTATCAGCGCCCATCCGCTTTCAAAAGCAAAGCACAGCGAAGAGTTTGAACCGAGAGGTAATTTTTCAGCGTATGAGCTGATGAAATTTGCCGACGTAATAATTACAGATTATTCCGCCTGTGCCTTTGAAGCGTCGCTGCTTATGAAACCACTGTATTTTTACGTTCCTGATTATGATGATTATTGCCGTGACAGAGGAATTAATGTTGATATATGCAGTGAAATGAGCAGTGCGGTGTTTGATGATGCCGATAAACTTACACAGAGCATTATCAGCGGCGAATACGATATGACCCGGTTATATGCTTTCAAGAAAAAGTATATTCAGGACACAAACTCAAACAACGCTCAGATTCTTGCAAAATTTATAATTAAAGTTATAGGAGAGTAAAAACAATGAAAAGAGTATTAACCTACGGTACTTTTGATTTACTTCATTACGGACATATCAATATTTTAAGAAGAGCAAAGGAATTAGGTGATTATCTCGTTGTAGCTCTTTCAACAGATGAATTTAATGCTCAGAAGGGCAAAGTTGCCTATCATAGTTACGAAACGAGAAAGAAAATGCTTGAGGCAATCAGGTATGTTGATCTTGTAATTCCCGAAGACAATTGGGAACAGAAGCTTAACGACGTTAAAACATATCATATTGATACTGTTGTAATGGGTTCGGACTGGGCAGGCTCCGATAAATTTGATTATCTTAAAGAATATTGTGATGTTGTATTCCTGGAGCGTACACCGGGAGTTTCCACATCGCAGATTAAAAATGACCTTAAACTTAAAGCTGCAGAGCACGGAAAAGACCAGCTTCCTGAATAATCTGCTTTTATAATAACGGTTACGAGAATTTTACCGTTACCCTACCCGAGAGGAGAAATTCGTAAGTGATTAAGCGAATTTTTAACAAACTGAAAAAAGCGAACAGCAATATCAGACTGCATTATCTTAAGTATCTTTCTTTGGATATTGATTATAAGCTGGTGCTTTTAGAGGGTGGTCAGGGTTCAAATATCAACGGAAATATGTTTTCCATGCTGAATGAACTGCAGACCAATCCCAAGTGGCAGGATTATACCTGTGTGTTTGTTGTAACTGAAAAAACTATTGATAAAGCCAAAAAACGAATGAGTTTTTATGGCTTTGATAAGGTGCGCCTTGTTATAAGAAATTCCCATTCATACTGCAAATATCTGGCTACGGCAAAATACTTGCTTACGGATAATTCCTTTCCACCGTATTTTTATAAAAGAGACGAACAGGTGTTTCTCAACACGTGGCACGGAACTCCCCTTAAAACTCTCGGTAAGTTAGACAAGTCAAATTTGGCGTCGCTGGCAAACATTCAGAAAAATTATTTAATGAGCGATTACGCTCTGTTTCCCAATGAGTTTACTCGTAACGTCTTTATGGATGATTACGATTTAAGAAATATTTTTAAAGGTAATTCTTTCATTGCAAATTATCCCCGTAATTATGTTTTTTACGACAAAGAGCAGGGCAAAAAAATGAAAGAAACCCTCGGCGTTGCAGACAAAACGGTTTATGCCTATATGCCCACTTGGCGTGGAACAGGCAGAAAAGCAGATACGGAGTATCAGATTAAATCCACAACTGCCATTCTTGAGGAAATTGATAATAAGCTTGATGATAACAGCGTTATGTTTGTTAATCTTCATTTCCTGCTGGCAGGGGAAATTGACTGCGAAAATTTCAGTCATATTAAATATTTTCCGGCGGATTACGACACTTACGAGGTGCTTAACGCATGCGACGGACTCATTACGGATTATTCCAGCGTATTTTTTGACTTCGCTGTAACAGGCAAAAAAATAATACTTTTTGCATACGATAAAGAGAAATATCTTGCCTCAAGAGGTGTTTATATAAATCTTGACAGCCTGCCGTTTCCTATTACCGAAACAGTGGATGAAACCATTAACGAAATGAACCGCCCTGTCAGAGATTATGCTGAATTTATCAGCGAATACTGTACAAATGGTTCTGCCGATATCTGCGAAAAGCTGTTTGATTTGATGGTTAACGGTGAAAGCGATACAATTAAACTTGAAAAAAATGAAAATGCAGGAAAGAATGTGTGCCTTATTTATGCCGGCTCACTTCCTGCTACCCATTATGAAAATATAAACAATTATATTAAGGAAAATCCCGGCTACAATTACGTTATAGCATACCGGCGTAATTTTACCAAAAGCAGTAAGGAATATGTGCAGTCCCTTGATAAAAATGTTTCAACTTTCGGTATAGTCAGTGCATTCCAGTTTAATATACGTGAATTTGTAAGTACGGTATTTAACAGGGGACTTGGGTTTTATGATGACAGAACGGCTTCCAGAGAGTTTTATTTAAGGGAAGCAAAGCGTATGTTCTATTCATTTGAGCCTGTTAAAATAGTCGATTTTTCCTGTGCCAATGCGGTTATTGCAGGCATCCTGTCCGTTATGAGCGGAGAAAAGGTGCTCATTGAACACGGCGATTACTTCTGCTACGGTCGACGTTACGCCAAAAAAGTTGAATACGTTAAAAAATATGAACACAAGCATAATTTTGTTGCTGTTGATATGGCTCAGCAGGAAAATGAGGCGTATATTCAGCGAAATGAAGATATGCTGGCAGACGAAAGCTTCAGGAGAAATTCCTGTATGAAAAATATACTGCCGCTTTATATAAAAGGTAAAAATAAGATGAAATGTATAAGCTTTTTTACCTTTAAGACTCCTGTTAAGACAAAGCTTTCGGATTTATATATAACAGTGGGCGAAAGCGAAAAGCAGTATAAACCGCATTTTATTTCCAACACTTCAAAAAATTCAAAGCGCCACTTCGGATATTATACATTTAATATTCCGTTAAAGGATATTGTTGATATGCCGGCTACAAATATGGTGGCCCTGTGCTATAAAAATAAGTATAATCACACTGTTCAGTGTCATATTGTTTACAGAACATTTCTGTTTAACATATTTTTGGGACTGCGAGGTCCTATGACTGTTGAAAAGGAAACCCAGACTGTTGCGGTTTTCCGCCAGTCTAGAAATAACAGGCTGAATATTTATGTAAGGTCTGTTAATGTTACGGATAAATTTATTGAGCGTTTCAAGCAGGATATTGCCTTTGCTTTAGGTCTTTTGTGGCGCAGCGAAAAGGCGGACAAAATAGTTATGCTGTATGAGAAAAATTCCTCAAAGTATGAGGAAAGTGCCAGTGTTTTGTTTGAAAAACTTATTGATGATGGATATACAAATTCATATTTTATTGTTGACAGAAATTATGAATTTATAGACCGAATACCTGAAAAATACAAAAGCAATATAATATATAAATATACTTTTAAACATTATTTGTATTTCTTCAGAAGCAAAACATTTATCGGTACCGAAGCGCTTGTTCACGCCATTGATTTAAAAACCTTTAATGTTCTTCCGCTGAAAAAGATATCAAGCAAAAACCTTAACTACGTATTTTTACAGCACGGAGTTATGTATATGGTATCTCTTGACAGTGAAGCAAGAGGAATGTTTAAACGTAAAAATCTTAACGGCAAGTACAGGGTTGTCGTGTCATCCCAGGCAGAGGCTGACCATTTTACAGAATTGGGTCATCACTATCCTGATGATTTGTATATTACCGGTCTGCCGAAATTTGACAGAAACGATATGTCCGATACAGCTGATAAAATTGCCATAATGCCCACTTGGCGTCCTTGGGAAATCAACGCCGCAAGAGATGATTTTAACCATACGGCATATTTTAAAATGGTAATGCGTATTTACGACAGTGTGCCAGATAATCTGAAAGATAAGGTGGTTATTCTGCCTCATCCACTAATAGTAAACGAGCTTAAGCATCTGCCAAAAGCGATTGTTGAAAAAATGGTTCTTGACTCCTGTTATGACGATATTTTAAAGCAAACGAGAGTACTTATAACGGACTATTCCTCCATCGCATACGATGCGTTTTACCGCGGCGCGAGAGTTATTTTCTACTGGGAAGAAAAGGATTACTGTATGGCGCAGTATGGTCCTTCCACAAAGCTTATGCTTAATGAGGATAATGTTTACGGTGATTATTTTTACAGTACCGAAGGCTTAAGCAAATCCATAGAGGATAATTACTATACGTCTTCACAGAATCCCGAATATGTAAAGCGTTATTCAAAAATAGTTGCTTTCCACGATGGAAAAAATACTGAAAGACTTATAGAAATGCTCAGAGCAGACGGAATTATATAGAAAAGAGATATTAAAAATGGATTACAATTTTTCTAATAGAATTTCATCACTTCAGCCCAGCGCCATAAGGGAAATATTAAAGGCTACTGCCGATCCTGCCATTATTCCGCTGGCGGCAGGAAATCCTGCACCGGACGCTTTCCCTGTTGATGAAGTGAGAGCCATCAGTGCGGATATACTTGCAAACAGACCTATTGACGCACTTCAGTACGGCGTGTCCGAAGGTTATCAGCCTTTGCGTGATACCATTAAAAGCTGGATGAAACAGCGTGAGAATATCGGTATGGAATTTGACGATATTATCATTGTGTCCGGCGCAACGCAAGTTATGGATTTAACCACAAAGGTTTTGTGCAACGAGGGCGATACCGTTATCTGCGAGGAGCCGTCTTTTATTGGTTCTCTTAACTGCTTTCGTTCGTATAACTGTAAGCTAAAGGGTGTTCCCGTTGAGAGCGACGGTATGGATGTTGACGCTTTGGAGCAGGCGCTTAAAAATACGCCAAATGCAAAATTTATTTATACTATTCCTAATTTTCAAAATCCCTCCGGCGCTACAATGAGCCTTGAAAAGAGAAAGAGGCTTTATGCTCTGGCAAAGGAATATTCCGTGATGATTCTTGAGGATAACCCCTACGGCGACCTTCGTGTGGCAGGAGAGGGAGTTCCTACTATTAAATCAATGGACACTGAGGGCATTGTTATTTATGCAGGCTCTTTCAGTAAGATTTTGTCGCCCGGTCTGCGTGTTGCTTACTGCATTGCGCCTAAACAGCTGCTTGCAAAAATGACCGTAGGAAAGCAGGCAGCAGATGTTCATACACCATGTCTTAATCAGATGATTGTTGACGAATGGTTCAAGCGTTACGATGTGGATGCTCATATTACGAAAATTCAGGGTATTTACCGTAAAAAGCTTAATCTTATGTGCGATTGTATTGACAGGGAACTGGGCGATTTTGTTGAATATGTAAGACCCGAAGGCGGTTTGTTTATTTGGTGTAAGCTTCCCGATAGTGTTGATATGCTCGAATTTGTCAAGAAAGCAGTAGAAAAAAAGGTTGCCGTTGTTCCCGGTAATGCTTTTTTGATGGATGATACTGATTCTACTCAGTATATTCGTTTGAATTTCTCAACTCCGTCCGATGAAAATATCGTTAAAGGTATTAAAATTTTAGGTGAAGTTGCAAAAGAATATAAATGATTTATTGGAGATGTAAAAATGTCAGAAGAAAATAAACCTCAGCGTAAAAAAAGAAGTCTGTCCTTAATTCAGCCTACGTCAATTCCGACCTTGGGTAATTATCTGGGCGCAATGAAAGGTTGGCCGGCTTTTCAGGAGGATTTTGATACAATTTTCGGTATTGCTGATTTACATTCAATCACAGTAAGGCAGGAGCCTGCAAAGTTAAGACAGCAGACAACACAGCTTTACGCAATGCTTTTGGCATTGGGACTTGACCCTGAAAAGGGCATAGTTTTTATTCAGTCCCACGTGCCTGAACATTCACAGCTGGGATGGCTCCTTAACTGCTATACACAGTTCGGCGAATTGTCACGAATGACCCAGTTCAAGGATAAATCCGCCCAGCACGCTGATAATGTAAACGCAGGATTGTTCACATATCCCTGCCTTATGGCGGCGGATATTCTGCTTTATCAGGCAGATGTTGTGCCGGTAGGTGCAGACCAGAAGCAGCACCTGGAAATTACAAGGGATATTGCCGAGAGATTTAACGGAATTTACGGTAATGTGTTCACTGTACCGGAGCCTTATATTCCAAAGGCAGGCGCAAGGGTAATGTCTTTGCAGGATCCTGCAAAAAAAATGAGTAAATCCGACCCAAATCCCAAGGGTACGATTTATCTTCTTGATGAGCCTAATACTATTATGAAGAAGTTTAAGTCGGCTGTTACCGATTCTGAAATGTCAGTGCATTACGCCGAGGGCAAGGACGGAATTAATAATCTTATGACTATTTACAGTGCTGTTACAGGCAACAGCTTTGAAACCATTGAACACGATTTTGCCGGCAAAGGCTATGGCGATTTCAAAAAAGCTGTGGGCGAGGCTGTTATTGCGGAGCTTGAGCCTGTACAGAAAAAGTATAACGATTATATGCAGGATAAAGCATATCTTCAGCAGTGCTGGACCAACGGTGCAGATATTGCCTCCCGTGTGGCTCACCGCACGCTTGCCAAGGCTATGAAAAAAATCGGATTTTTGCAAAAGTGATTTGATTTCTTGATATAGAAAATTTAATTTTGGAGTGATATTTATGTTTAAAGAAATCAGTTTTATCGATGTTAAAGAAAATGTTGTTGATTTACTTAAAAATCAGTGGGGTCTTGTTACCGCAGGAGACGAAAACGCCCTTAACACAATGACTGTATCCTGGGGTGCCGTAGGTGAACTCTGGGCTAAGGATATGGTTACAATTTATATCCGTCCCCAAAGACATACCGTTAAGTTCCTTGAAGATAAGGACTGTTTCACCCTTTCTTTCTATCCTCCGGAGTGTAAGCAGATTTTATCTTTTTGCGGTTCAAAAAGCGGAAAGGACGTTGACAAAATTAAGGAAACAGGTTTGACCCCTGTTTTTGATGAAAATGCACCGTATTTTAAAGAAGCAAAGCTTGCGCTTGTTTGCAGAAAGGTTGCAAAAGGAAAATTTGAGCCTGAGCAGATTATTGATAAATCAATAATTGATTCACAGTATCCTGCAAATGATTTTCACTATATTTATTACGGCGCAGTAGAAAAGGTATTAATAAACGAGTAAATATTAACGTAAAATAATCAGGCAGGCGGCATTATTAAAATGCTTGCCTGCTTTATTTATGTCTGAATTTTTACAAATGATTAAAATTTTATAATTAGTTTATCTTTTTAGTTGATTGTGGTATTAAAATATGATATAATTTTCACATATAATATTGTGTCTGCACAAATTAAATTGTACAAATTGTATATTTTGTATTAAAAGATATTTGATTGTGCTTTCATATTTATACTAAGGAGGATTATTTATGAAAGAAGCAAAAGCAATGGCTTTCGTAAATGCGTATGGTGTTCTTGCAACTCTTGAAAATCTGTGCGAAATTGACGATGAAGCAAAGGCAGTATGCAAGGGACTTAAAAAGCCGGTTTCCCTGTGCTTTGAGGTAACTGACGGTCCCTGTGTTACATACAATTTCACCGCTGACGGCTGCAAAATGACCGAAGGTGATTACGGCTGTACCTGCAAAATGAAATTTGCATCACCCGAAAAGTTTAATGCTCTTATTGACGACAGCAAACCCGGTATACCCGTAAAAGGTATGGCTCAGGTGCTTTCTTTCCTGTTAGGTCCGTTTACAAAGCTTACGGATATTCTCACAAAATATCTTATGCCTAAGGAAGAAGATCTTAAAAACAGAGAATTTTTTGAAAAATCAACTATTCTTACAATGTACACAATCGGCGGCGCTATCTGCGCATTAGGCAATACAGATTCTATCAGTAAGCTGTCTGCTTCTTACATCTGTGACGGCGATATTCAGATGGGCATTACAGATGCTTGTTATGTTACCGTTCGTGCAAGAGATCATAAGCTACAGCTTATTAAAGAAAAACCTGACACTCCACGTGCTGTTATGGAGTTTAAAACCATTGACCTTGCCAACGGTTTGTTTAACGGTACCGCATCAACTATGGCTGAGCTTTGCGCAGGCAACATTTATATGAGCGGTATGATTAATATGATTGATAATATTAACCGTATACTTGACAGAGTAGCGGTATATCTCGGCTAAGGAGGAAGAAGAAAATGAGTAAATATCCTGAATACAAACACGAAAAATCACAGGAGTGGTTTAACCGTGCGCTTGCGGCAATCCCTTCAGGTGTATATGGACATTTAGGTCCGTCGGAAGGTCTTTTCCTCCCTATTACTAAATGGCCTCTTATGCTTGACCATGCAAAGGGTACATATTTCTGGGATGTTGACGGCATTAAGTATCTTGATTTTATGTGTGCT
>CAYXLH010000040.1:0-18216 GCA_964465835.1 uncultured Bacteroides sp.
ACTCGAAATCGATGGCATCAAGAAAAGCCAGTTTGATATGCTGGAAAGAATTTCAGGACTTTCTCAGGAGGATGCAAAGAAGCAGCTTATGTCTTCGCTTGAATCCGAACTTGACGTAGAAAAAAGCAAGAGAATTCTTGAATATGAGCAGATGATTCGTGACCAAAGTGATGTTTTGGCAAGAGAAGTAATCAGCACTGCTATCCAGCGTTGTGCAGCAGATCACACGGCAGAAACTACGGTATCCGTTGTTGCACTGCCAAGTGACGATATGAAAGGACGAATTATCGGTCGCGAGGGCAGAAATATCCGTTCAATAGAACAAATTACAGGCGTTGAGCTTATTATTGACGATACGCCGGAAGCCATCACAATCAGTTCATTTGATCCGGTAAGACGAGAGATTGCACGTCTTACACTTGAAAGACTTATTCAAGACGGCAGAATACACCCAACACGTATTGAGGAAATGTATGATAAATCAAAGCGTGAGGTTGAATCAACAATCAAGGCAGAGGGTGAGAAAGCTGTAATTCAGGCTAACTGCGGTTCTATCCACCCAGAACTCGTAAAGCTTCTGGGCAAATTAAAGTACCGTACATCTTACGGCCAGAGCGTGCTTAAACACTCACTTGAAGTATCCTACATAGCAGGACTTATGGCCGCTGAACTCGGCGCTGACGAAAAGCTCGCCCGCCGTGCCGGACTTCTTCACGATATCGGTAAGGCACTTGACCATGAGATGGAGGGCAGTCATATTGCTCTCGGCGTGGAATATGCAAGAAAATACAAGGAAAACGAAGCGGTTATTCACGCTATCCAGGCACACCACGGCGATATTGAATGTAAGACTGTAGTGGCAGCACTTGTTCAGGCTGCTGACGCAGTATCTGCGGCAAGACCTGGTGCAAGACGTGAAAACATAGAAAACTATGTAAAAAGACTACAGCAGCTTGAAGAGATTTCCACAAGCTTTGACGGAGTTGAAAAGGCATATGCAATTCAGGCAGGCAGAGAGGTTAGAGTTATGGTTAACCCCACTGTTGTTGACGATGAAAAGATGCCTCTTGTTGCACGTGAAATCGTTAAGAAGATTGAAGAAGAGATGGAATATCCCGGACAAATCAAGGTTAACATTATACGTGAAAACAGAGTCTTTGACGTGGCAAAATAAAAAGTTATACCTGCTTGGGGTATTTCTCCAGGCAGGTATTTTTAATTGAGAAAGGTTTTGATTTTATGATTAAACACATAGTTTGTTTTAAACTTAAAGACAACAGCGAAAACGAATGTAAAAAAGCCGCTGAGGTATTAAAATCAATGGATGGTAATGTTGATTTGCTGCGTTCTATTGAAGTGGGCGTTGATTTTCTTCATTCCCAAAGGTCTTATGATGTTATCCTTCAGGTAACACTTGATGACAAGAACGCCCTTGACGCATATCAGCAGGATGAATATCACTGCTCTGTTGTAAAAAAGCATATGCACGCTGTTGCCGAAAGTAGCATTTCAATGGACTATGTAATAGATTAAACTACAAATTTCAAGCCTCGTTAAACGAGGCTTTTTTGATTGGAGAAAATTAATTGTGAATTTTGTCATAATTTGTTGTAATTTAATATAAATTAAATATATATAAATTAATTGACTTAATATAGTTCAAATGTTATAATTGCATTATATATTATAATTATGCTCACCCGGAGGTATAGTGTGAACAACCACACTATTACGATTATATTGCCCTCAAAATTTGCCTATGGCATAATTTTGAGATGGCTGTAATCCCCGTTAACGCCTTGTCAGGCTACGCAATGCGTTAATGATTTTTAATGAAAATTTGTAGCCTGAAAGGCTATGGTGATTAATATGGAACAAACAAAAGAAATAGATATAGACTTACGAAAAATATTTTATATGATGAGGACAAAGGTAGTATTCATCATACTTTTCACATTGCTGGGCGGAATCATTGCAGGATGCTTTACGCATTTTTTTATTGACCCTACATATTCCGCAACGGTAAAAATGTACGTTTACAGTAATACTGACAGAATCAGTTCTGATACTTCAATTACACAAAACGAAATTACTGCATCAAAAGAACTTGTTAATACTTACATCTATGTGCTTGAAAGCAACACAGTGCTTAACAAGGTTGCAGACGACCTTGATTTAAATTTATCCGCAAGTGAGCTTAAGCATATGGTTAACGCAAGCCTTGTTGAGGACACACAGGCATTTCAGGTCACCGTAAACACAAAGGACAAGAACCTGTCTGCGCAGATTGCAAATTCAATCGCAAAGGTTGCGCCGGAGGAAATTGTCAGGGTAGTAAAAGCAGGCGGCGTTGAAATTATAGACTACGCTACCGTTCCTTCAAGTCCCTCCTCACCCAATTTAAAGAAAAACATTTTGGTAGGCGCTCTTCTACTGTTTGTAATATCCTTCCTCGGATTCTTTATTTATGAGATGTTTGATTCAACAATCACCAATGCCAAAGATATTGAAAGAGAATTTGACATCCCTGTACTGGGCACTGTACCACGTCTTGATACTATTGAGAAAAAATCCGGCAGCAGTACTGCCTCTTCACCGACGGTAAAAGCAGTCAGTCCTCCGTCAATATCTGTATCAGGCAAACCCAGCAGCGCACTTTTGGAAAACATTCAGGCATTGAAAGGAGAGACCAAAGATGAATAGAAAAAATAAAAAAGAGAGAAAAGATTTAGAGAGAAAAACTTTCAGCCAAAACGATCCCAAAAAAATTCTTTGCGCAGAATCTTCATTTGCCGTTAAAGAAGCGTATAACGCTATAAGAACAAACCTTATGTTCACTCAGCAGGGTGAAAAATGCCCCGTATTCGTAGTTACCAGTCCAACGGCAAACAATGGTAAAACTATTAACTCAATCAATCTTGCAATAAGCTTTGCACAAATGGGAAAAAGAACGCTTCTTATTGACTCAGATATGAGGAATCCTACCATTCACCGTATGTTCTCCATTCCTGTAAAAAACGGTTTGTCGGAAATTCTTGCAGGTCTTACAGACAATATTGCAGTATCAAAAACCGATATTGAGAATTTATCCGTACTTACAGCAGGCAAAATTCCTCCGAATCCGGCAGAACTTCTTGCTTCTGATAGAATGGATAAACTTCTGGATTTTGTTAAAGAACATTATGACTGTGTGTTTATTGATACACCGCCTATAAATATCGTTACAGATTCAACTGTATTTGCACAGAAATCAACAGGCTACATACTTGTAATTAAAACAGATACCACAAACACCATTGATGTTAAGACAACGGTTAACAGTTTACAGCACATAGGTGCAAACATTTTGGGATTTGTACTTAACGACGTTAACAGTGAAAAGAAAAAATATTATTCATATTACAGACGATATAATTACAACTACAATTATAAATACAGTTATAATTACAGATAATTTGCAGCTCATACAGCTCAATTATTTTTGATAAGGTTTTGATAGTATATGAATAAACTTACTAAAACTCAGTTTACGTTTGAATTTTTCCTTGACGGAATTTCCCTTGCACTGGCAACCGGTTTATCAATATTAATTTTCCATGTGATTTTTGTAAAAATTCTTGATTACAGCGCACATGACTGGCTGATGTACTGCGCAACAATGGCGTTGTCATACGTATTTGCTTTTCTCGGCTACCACAAACCTCTTGATTTGAAAAAGCGAAACCGACTGCGTGAAATGGGCAGAATTATGTCTAACGCAACAATGATTTATCTGACGTTTGCCGCATTTAACTTAATTGCCAAAAACTCTATTACCGAATCCCGCTGGCTGTATCTTTCAAGCTTTATTATGTTTATCTTTCTCTCAACGATAAACAGATACTATTTGAAACGAGTTCTTACAGGACGTTTTACACGGAGTGCCTACGCATCTATCGCAGGTGTAATTACCGTTTCGGACAGAGCGGAGAAAATGGTAAAAAACCTGTCAGATGACTGGACTGTCAGAGTGTCCGCAATTGCTCTTGTTGACGATTTGTGCGAAGGCGGAGTGTTTTACGATTCAGTCGCTGAGCGCGAAGAAAATGGCTCTGCCGGCGGTGTTGCTACGGCTACAGCAGTAAAATACAGCGACTCTGTTTTGGATGTGCCGGTAGTTGCCACGGGAAGCGATTATCTTAACTGGATAAGAAGCGCCCCCCTTGACGAGGTTTACATAGATCTTCCATATAATAATGGCAGCAATGTACGCAATATGATTGAAGAGTTGGAAAGTATGGGAATAACGGTACACATCAATGTACCTACCCTTGAAAAAATTGTTGACGACAGTAATTTCAATAATATAAGCTGCAAAATGTACGCCGGTCATCCTATGGCTACCTTTGCCGCCGCCGTTCACAATAACACATTACTGGCAGTAAAGCGTTTTATTGATATAATCGCAGGTTTTCTCGGATGTATTGTATCAATTCCGATTATTCTTATTACAGCAATACCACTGTTAATTGAATCACCCGGACCTCTTTTTTTCAAACAGCAGAGGGTCGGAAAAAACGGACGATTATTCAACATTTACAAGCTGCGCTCTATGTACCCAAATGCAGACGAAATGAAGAAAGAACTGATGGCGCAGAATAAAATGGAGGGTTTTATGTTCAAAATGGACAACGACCCCAGAATTACAAAAGTCGGCAGATTTATCAGAAAATACAGTATTGACGAACTGCCTCAGTTTTTCAATGTTGTTAAAGGCGATATGAGCCTTGTAGGGACAAGACCTCCTACAGTTGATGAATTTGAAAAATATGAAAGCCGTCATAAAAGAAGGCTGTCAATGCGTCCCGGAATTACGGGAATGTGGCAGGTAAGCGGAAGATCCGATATCCAGGATTTTGAAGAAGTGGTTAAGCTTGACTGCAAATACATAGATAACTGGAGCCTTGCTCTTGATATAAAACTGCTTTTCAAAACCGTAAAAGTTGTATTAAAACACGAAGGCGCGGAGTAATTTTATGAAAATTGCTATGATAGGTCACAAAAGAATACCTTCACGTGAGGGCGGAATTGAAATTGTTGTGGGCAAACTGTGTGAAGAAATGGTTAAAAGAGGACACAGCGTTACTGCCTACAATAGAAAGAGCCGTCATGTTGCAGGAAAAGAGTTTGACAACGGTAAGCACCCTAAAGAATACAACGGCATAAAGCTGATATGGGTGCCCACGCCTAATTCGTCAAAGCTCAATGCAATAGTGTACAGCGCCTTTGCAACACTTAAAGCGGTTTTCAAAGGCTACGATGTAATTCATTTTCACGCCGAAGGTCCGTCGGCTATGGTTCCTCTGGCAAAATTGTTTGGCAAAAGATGTATTGTAACCATACACGGTCTTGACTGGCAAAGAGCAAAATGGGGCGGATTTGCAACAAAATTTTTAAAATTCGGAGAAAAAACGGCAGCAAAATATGCCGATGAAATAATCGTTCTTTCAAGGAACGTACAACAGTATTTTATGGACACCTACGGCAGAGAAACCGTATTTATTCCCAACGGAATTGAAAGACCCGAAATCAGAGATAATTCTCTTATAAAAGAAAAGTTCGCTCTAAAAAAAGACAGTTACATTTTGTTTTTAGGACGTATAGTCCCTGAAAAAGGACTGCATTATCTGATTGAAGCATTTAGAAAAACTGACACGGACAAAAAACTTGTTATTGCAGGAGGCACAAGCCATTCGGACGATTATGTGGCAGAGGTAAATAACCTTGCCGGAGATGACGGAAGAATTATTTTTACCGGATTTGTTCAGGGGCAGGAGCTTGAAGAACTCTATTCCAATGCATATATTTACTGCCTGCCCAGCGATTTGGAGGGTATGCCTATCAGTTTGCTGGAAGCTATGAGTTATTCCAACTGCTGCCTTACCTCCGACATTGCTGAATGTACAGAAGTTTGTGGCAGCAATGCAGTCAGCTTTAAAGCAGGAGATGCCGAAGATTTGCACAGCAAACTTGATTTCCTGTTAAAAAATCCCCAAGAAGTACAAAAATATAAAAACACAGCGTCAGATTATGTATGCAGTAAATACAACTGGCAGGACATAACCGAACGCACGCTGAAACTATATGAAAAAACAGAGGGCTGATAAATTGAAAATCCTAATGGTAAACAAGTTTCTTTACCCTAACGGCGGTTCAGAAACATACATATTCAAGCTTGGAGATTATCTAAAATCCATCGGTCACGAGGTACAGTATTTCGGAATGGAACACGAAGGCAGATGCGTATCAAATAACGCACAGCAATACACCTCGGATATGGATTTTCACGGGGGAAGCAAGCTAAAAAAAATTACTTATCCGTTTAAAACCATATATTCCACAGAAGCCAAGAAAAAAATTTCAATAGTTCTTGATGATTTTCAGCCCGATGTAATACATCTCAATAATTTCAACTATCAGTTAACCCCCAGCATTATATACGCTGTAAATAACTATAAAAAGCGCGCCGGCAAAAAAGTTAAGCTGATTTTTACCGCCCATGATTATCAGCTGATATGCCCTAATCACAAGATGAAAAATCCAAGTACCGGCGAAAATTGCGAAAAGTGCGTTGGCGGTAAATTTATCAACTGCACAAAGGGCGGATGCATCCATTCTAGCAAGGCAAAAAGTCTTATCGGAACTGCTGAGGCAACTATATATAACGCACTTAAAACATACAAATACATTGATACAATTATCTGTTGCAGTGAATTTATGAAAAGCAAAATGGACACCAATCCCCTTTTTGCCAAAAAAACAGTTGCAATGCATAATTTTATTGATTCTGTTGAGAAGAAAGAAACGGAAAAAGAAGACTACGTTTTATATTTCGGCAGATATGCCGAGGAAAAAGGCATCGATACCATAATATCCGCCAAAGGAGTAAACTTTGTCTGCGCCGGTTCCGGCGATATGGAGAATCAGATTAACGCTCAGCCTCATATCAAAAACGTGGGATTTAAAGCAGGAAAAGAGCTTGAGGATTTAATCAGAAAAGCAAAATGCTCTGTTTATCCCAGCACATGGTATGAAAACTGTCCTTTCTCTGTAATGGAAAGCATTATGTACGGCACTCCCGTTGTGGGAGCCGACATAGGCGGCATACCGGAACTTATTGACGACGGCGTAACAGGCATACTTTTTGAAAGTTCAAATCCGCAGGCGTTGGAAAAAGCTGTAAAAAGCATAACCGAAAACAATGAAAAGGCACTGCAGATGAGTAAAAACTGCCTTGAAAAACAATTTATGTCGGTTGAAGATTATACAAAAGAATTAATTAAGCTGTACGAAGCTTAAATTTTCAAAGCAGCGATAAGGAAAGAGAAAATGGAACAAAAAAGATATTATACCGAAATAAATATTGCCCGGGGCATTGCTTTGCTGTTTGTAATTTTAGGTCACTCATTCCCCGGAGGCGAGTCTGTAATTAATAAAATAGTCTACAATGTTTGTTACAGCTTTCATATGGGATTATTTTTCATACTTTCCGGCTTTGTTGCCGCAAATAAGCTGATAAGCGGTAATTATAAAATAACACAGCAGCTTAAAAACAAAACAATTCGTTTGTTAGTGCCGTATTTTATTTTTTCGGCGGTAACACTTATTCTTAAAATTTTTACCGAGAAATTTGCAAACAACCCTTTTTATTTAAAAGACAGCTGGAAAATACTTTTAGGTGAAAATCCAAACGGCGGTTTATGGTTTTTGTGGACTCTGTTTATGATTTCGGCAATATATTTATTTTTCGGAAAGTTAAAACATAATTTGGTCTATTTTGCCGGATTTTCCGTTATTGCATACATTGCAAATCTGTTTTTACCGCATACATTTTTGTCATCAATTTTAAAATATGCTATTTACTATGCAATAGGAATATTTGTTTACAAGTATTATGACAGTTTTAAAAAACATATTCTTCGCCCTGTACCAAGCATTTTAATGCTTGTGCTGTTCTGTGCAATTCACATTTTCAAATTCAATGCCGCCGATTTAACCGCGCGTATTCCGCAAAATATTTTAGCAGGAGATTATTTAATAACCTGTCTTTCGGCAAGTATTTTTATACTGTTTATATCGCTGAATACAGTACGCTGTCAGTCAAAAGCCGGATTTGTTTACAAAGTATTAAATGAACTGGGAACATACAGCTATGACATTTATCTGCTTAGCTATTTTGTGCAGGTTCCGTTAAGGGTAATTTTTAAATCCATATTCCCTATTCCCGAATACCTATTACACATTTTAATGTTTATACTCGGCTTAGTTATTCCTTACTTATTAAGTAAATTTATAATACGAAAAGTTCCGATTTTAAATCTGCTGCTTTTCGGCAACAAAAAAAGGACGGTAAAATCAAATGGCTAAGAAATTAAACGGAACAGTAATCGTTACATACAGATGCAATGCACGGTGCAATATGTGCAACAGGTACAAGAAGCCTTCAAAGCCGGAGGAAGAACTTACGATTGAAACAATCAAAAAGCTTCCTGAGATGTATTTTACAAACATCACCGGCGGTTAACCTTTTATACTAACCGTTTTAAAGGATATTGTAAGAGAGCTTTACAAAAAAAGCGACCGTATTGTAATTTCCACAAACGGATTTTTTACAGACAGAATTATAGATTTATGCAAGGAATTTCCCAATGTCGGCATAAGAATTTCCATTGAGGGACTTGAGGAAACGAACAATGCTATACGCGGCATTGAAGACGGTTTTAACAAGGGATATACCACCCTTAAAAAACTTGTTGAGATGAATCATCCCGACGTTGGATTCGGTATGACCGTTCAGGATGCAAATGCAAAGGATCTTGTTGATTTATACAAACTCAGCGACAAGATGAATATGGAATTTGCAACAGCGTCTTTGCATAACTCTTTTTATTTTGTTGAGGCAAAAAATATCATTAAAGACAGACCGATGGTTGCGCAGAATTTTGAAAATCTTATCAACGAACTGCTTAAATCAAATTCACCGAAAAAATGGTTCAGAGCATACTTCAACCACGGATTAATCAACTACATTTACGGTCAGAAACGTCTTTTACCCTGCGATATGGCGTTTGACACATTCTTTATTGATCCTTACGGCGATGTTATGCCTTGCAACGGAACAAAAGAAAAAGAGGTTATGGGCAATCTGAATGAATCTGACTGGGATACATTATGGAACAGCAAGCAGGCTGACAGGGTCAGAGAAAAAGTCCGTCACTGTGACAGGCAGTGCTGGATGATAGGCTCTGTATCCCCTGCTATGCACAAATATATCTGGGTGCCTGCCGCATGGGTTATCAAGCATAAATTCCTCAGATTTTTCAAAGACAAAAAGTATTCAATGTACGAAAATGAAATCTGCCGTGATTACAGAGACGGCAAGGTTACAAAAGATGAGCTTGACAGGCTTTCAACCTGCGATATGAATGCTGTAATAAATGACGGACTCAGCGAATCGTCAAAACAGGCGCTTGTAGGCACCACGGGAGAGAAAATCGTTGACGCAGATATTGCTTCACAGATGAAATAGTACCAAGATAAAAAGGCTGCTGCATATATGGAAAAAAGAAAAATCAGACTTGATGAAATTCAAAAACTTGAACTTGATGTTTTGGTAAAGCTTATATCATATTTTGAAGAAAACGATATAATGTACTTTACCTGCGCAGGCACTATGCTGGGAGCAGTCCGTCACAAGGGCTTTATTCCCTGGGACGATGATGTAGATGTCTATGTTCCCCGTGCCGACTATGACCGATTGATGAAAATATCCGACGGACAACTGATTGACGGATATATCTCAATAAAAAAGCCCGGCGACAAAAATTACATCTATCCGTATTCTAAAGCCTGCAACGAAAAAACCGTCATATATGAGCAGAATGTCAGCGATGAAAAATATGCAATAGGAATTTTTGTTGATATTTTCCCCCTTGACAAGCACTATGACAGTGAGTTTAAAAATTCCCTTTTAACGGCTAAAGCAAAATGGTACAGAAGCCTTTTGGAAACCGCTTCAAACCAAATTAATTTAAGCAAAAAAGGTAGTGCAAGATGGCTGATAAAGGAGCTTGTAAGGACGTTTCAAAAGCCTATGACTAAGCATTGGACGGTGGAAAAAACTGCCGCAGTCATAGACAATATGGGCAGAAAGATGGAAAGCAAAAGCACTCACCATATCGGCAATCTTGTTATGAAACCGGGTCTAAAAAAAGATTACTATAATTCCGAATATTTCAGCTCTGCCGTGGAGGGTGAGTTTGAAGGCCACAAAATAAACAACCCCATAGGATATGACGCATACTTAAAGGAAATGTACGGCGATTATATGACCCCTCCTCCTAAAGAACAACAGATTATGCACGGCTTTAACGCTTGGTATATTGATTAAAACCTTATGGTAAAAAATATGAAAAATTTAGTATTAATTGCCACATATTTCGGCAAGTTCCCCGATTATTTCAATCTGTGGCTGAAAAGCGCAGGCAATAACAAAGGCATAGATTTTTTGATTTATTCCGACTGCGATATAAAATCCTTTACTCTGCCCGAAAATGTTAAGGTGATTTACAAAACTTTCGGCGAAATCAAGGCGATGTTTCAAAGCAAATTTGATTTTGAAATAGTGCTTGACACGCCATATAAATTCTGCGATTACAAACCGGCATACGGATACGTTTTTCAGCAGGATATTAAGGATTACAAATACTGGGGTCACGTTGATACCGATGCAATATTAGGTAATATTGAAAAATTTCTGCCCGAGGAGGACTACGATAAGATTTATCAGTTCGGCCATCTTTGCATATATAAAAACACCGAAGAAAACAACGCACGTTTTATGCAGGAGGGCGGTCAGTTTTACAAAGATGTTTTTACTACAAAAAACATTACCGTGTTTGACGAAGTAGTCGGAATGCAGAAAAAGTTTGAGCTTTTGGGCGTACCTACATATCAGTCAAGAGATTACGCCGACATAACAAAAAGGCGCTTTAGGATGACCCTGTCCGACATATACCTGAGCGGTGACGAGCTGAAATACAACAACTACGATTACCAGATTTTTTATTACGAAAACAGCGGAATTTACCGTGATTTTATTGATAAAAACGGTGAAATGAAAACCCAGGAATTTAATTATATTCACTTTTCATCACGCTGTCCTGTGGATTATACCGAAGGGTGCAATAATTTTTATATTACGAACAAGGGCTTTTTTCCTAAAAATGAAAAGGTAACAAAAGAAATAATTGAAAAATATAACCCTTTAAGCCCTGAAGCAGACAAAAGAGAGACTGTGCGCTGGCGTATTAAGGACGCACAGCGAAAGATAAAAAAAATAATTCAGGCGCAGAAAGAAAAATAATAAAGGTGTGACACAATGAACATAATGCATTTGCAATTAAGCGGCGGCATCGGCGGAATATCCGTATTATGCAAGGATATAAACCGGCTCTCAAATAACAAAAACTATTTTTATTTTATATTTGAGGGCGGGTGCGTAGCCGATGAAATACAGCAGGACGGCGGAATAGTTGAATCCCCCTGCGAAAAGCACTCTGCGTATTTAAGCGGTGCAATAAGATTTGCAAAATACTGCAAAAAGCATAACATAGACGTTATTATTTGTCATACGGGAGCGCCCATTTGCAGATTTTATTTAATCATTGCAAAAATGCTTAACAAAAATGCAAAAACAATTTTATATCTTCACGCAAACGCCGAGGGATACGACAGACGGGATATAAAAATCATAATTGATAAAAAAATTCTTCAAAAGGCGCATAAAATCAGCGATGTTTCGGTGGCGATATCCGAGTCTGTAAAGGACAGCTTTGTTGAGCTTTGCAATTTTAATCCCGACAAGGTTAAGGTTGTATATAACGGAACGGATATTTCACGGTATTACAGAACCGAAGAGGAAAACAGCACCTTTGAAATTATATATACGGGACGTGTTTTTCACAGTAAAGGACCTGATTTGCTGATAAAAGCCGTTTCAAAGCTTGACGATGATATGGATTTTCATTTGTCAATGATTGGATGTTTTGAAAATGAATATACAGAGCAAATCAAGAATCTTGCAAAGAAATTATATGTTTACGATAAAATAACCTTTTACGGATTTAAGCGTGATATTCCTAAATTTTTGTCACAGGCGGATTTGTTTGTGCATCCTGCAAGATGCCGTGAGGGATTCGGAATAACGCTTATTGAGGCAATGAGCGCTCACCTGCCCTGCGTTGCTTTTGACAGAGGCGCCATGAATGAGATTATCACAGACGGTTACAACGGATTTTTGGTGGAGAAACTTTCATCAGACGACCTTGCCGAAGCGATAAAGAAATGTTATGACTTATATAAAAACGGCGGATACGAGCAAATGAGGAACAATGCTTACGAGTCTGTTCAACGCTTTTCAATAGAAAACACCGTAAAAAGTCTTGAGGAACTATATTATTAATACGAAAGGGCTGAAACGCTATGAAAAAAATCGGAATTATGACTTTTCACAGAAGCGAAAATTACGGTTCAGTTCTTCAGGCTTATGCCCTTGCAAAAGCCGTTGACAAGATAAGCGGTGATAACACGGCGCAGATAATTGACTATTCAAATCCTCATCAAAGAGAGCTTTACAGTATTTTTCTAAAAAACAATTCCCTTAAAAACATAGTGAAAAATATAAGAGCGGCTTTGAATTACAGCCAGTTAAAAAGAAGAAAAAATAATTTTAATCATTTTATAAATGATGTTCTGCCTGTAAGTAAAGAAAAATATTACAATTCAAATGATTTAAAAAAACACAAAGAAAATTATGATAAAATTATCTGCGGCAGCGACCAGATATGGAATCCCCAGTCTGTTGATTTTTCAATGTCGTTTTTTGCCGTTGATTTTGACTGCAAAAAATACGCTTACGCCCCAAGTATAAGAAATGCACAAGCGAAAGATTTTGAAAAGTACAGGGATGAAGCGGCAAAATCACTTGATGATTTTGAAAAACTGTCTTTGAGAGAAAAGGAAAGCATACCTGTTTTACAGCAGCTTACAAACAAAAAAATTGAATGTGTATGCGACCCTACCCTTTTGCTTAATCGTGACGATTTTGATGAGATATGCAGCGATAATAAAATCAGCGGCGACTATATTTTTTATTATTCAATAGACTACAACGCTGAGTCCGTTGAAATGGTAAAATACATAGCCGATAAGTTGAATATGCCTGTATATATTATTTTTTCAACAAACAAAACATACAATGTTTATTTTAAGGGCTTTCATCTTTCAAAAGCCAATGCGCCCGGTGATTTCATCAGCCTTGTAAAAAACGCAAAGCTTGTTTTATCCACCTCATTTCACGGCGCTGCATTCTCTGTTATTTACAGAAAAAACTTTTTCGCACTAAAAGCAAATGGCTACAAAGATTACCGGATTGCAGATATATTGCATGAAATCGGATTACAGTCACGATATATTGACATTGATGATATGAAGAAAATCAACCTTGAAGAAGATGTTGAATACGATGAAAACGCAATTAAAAAAATGAGAGAAAAATCTATAAATTATTTAGAGGAATGTTTAAATGATTGATGAAATCTGCAAAAAGGAAAACTGCGCCGCATGCTTTGCCTGCGCCAATATATGCCCGGTAGGTGCAATAGATTTAAGGTATAACGGCGAAACTACCCTGCCTATTATTGACCCTGAAAAATGCATATCCTGTGAAAAATGCAAAAAGGTCTGTCCTGTAAACAATCCTGCTGAGAAAAATCCTATTAAGAAAGCTTATGCCGTTTACAGCCTTGATGAAAGCACAAGAAAAAACAGCACCAGCGGAGGACTTATAACTCAAATCTGCCGTGAATTTGACGGTATAATTTACGGTGCGGCATTTACATCTCCTCTTGAGGTCAGCCACATCAGAATTGAAGATAAAAACGACCTGTACAAAATTCAGGGTTCAAAATATGTTCACTCCCACATAAACTCTTGCTATAAACAGGCAGAAAGCGACCTGAAAAATTCAAAGAATGTACTTTTTACCGGTACCCCCTGCCAGATTGCAGGGCTTAAAAACTATCTTGGAAAAGATTATGACAATTTATATACAATAGATTTAGTGTGCCACGGCGTTCCGGAAAGAAACACACTGAAATCATACATAGAAAGCAACTGCAAAAATGCAGATATATGCGACGGTATCCGTTTTCGTGATGAAAAAGGATATCATTTGACTTTGACAAAAAACAGCAAAACAGTTGAGGAAATTAATTATAAAACCAATTTTTATTATCACGGCTTTCTTGAAGGGTGGATACTTCGTGAAAACTGTCACAGCTGTCCTTATGCCTGCGCCGACAGGGTTTCGGACCTGACGGCAGGTGATTTCTGGGAAGTCGGCGAGCCGCTGAAAAGCGAGCTTAAAAAAGGCTTAAATTCCGCTCTCGTAATCACCGATAAAGGACAAAAGCTTATTGACAGCATTAGTGAAAAGGCATTTATTGAAGAACGGCAGATTCAGGAAGCTGTAAGCGGAAACAAACATTTGAATCATCCCTCAGAGGACAGTGAAAATGCAAAAAAATTTCGCACTTTACTAAAAAAACACGGCGCTGATTACGCATTAAAAAACACTGTTTTAAAAAAGAAAATTGTGTTTGCGCTCAGAAAGATAAAAAATAAGGGGTAAATTGTGCTCGGAATAATAATTATTAACTTTAACAAGTATGAAAAAACCATTGACTGCATAAGTTCCATCTTTGAAACAGTAAAAAGCGATTACAAAATATATCTGCTTGACAACGGTTCATCTAATAATTCTTTTGAAAAACTTAATAATGTTTACAAAGATGACGCCCGGGTTGAGATGATTGAATCAAAGGAAAATCTCGGCTACGCAAGAGGAAATAATCTATGTCTTGAAAAAGCGGAAAAAGATGGCTGTGAATATGTGCTTATTTCAAATAACGATATTATTTACAAAGAAAATGCAATTGAAATTCTGCTTGAAATAATAAAAAGCGGCGAATATCTTTTGGCAGCACCAAGTCTCCAAAATCCTCACGGAGGAATTCAGGCAAGTGTAAAAAAGAACAAGCCGACCTTTAGCGAATATATGAAATTCTCTACATATCTGAGTAATCTTGTTCCTAAAAAAGAAACGAAGGAATTTTATAAAAATCTTCAGCCAAAAGAATTTTCACAGGTATATTGGGTATGCGGTTCAAGCTTTGTCGCCGATATGAAAAGATTTAAAGAAATAGGATATTTTGACCCATATACATTTTTATATTTTGAAGAATACATAATCAGCAAAAAGGCCGAAGCGCTGGGTATGAAAATTGCATTTGAGCCGAAGGCACAGGCAATTCACTTCCATGGTGCTTCCTCCGGCGGTGCTGCAAACCTGTTTACACGAACTGAAAATTTTAAATCAGAATGTTATATGTTTGCAAAATACCAAAAACTGCCCTATAACAAACTGAAAATGATAAGAAATATTCGCTGTCTTGAGGTTTTGTTTACCTTTACCAAAGAGGGCAAAATCAAAGATGCTATGACTTTTATAAAACAAAGTAAAGAAATACTAAAACAAGCTAAGGAATTCTATTAATGAAAATCAGAGTAAGCTCAAGTCCCATTTACAATTTAATACTTTTTATTGCAATTATGGACTGCGGTATTTTTTCAATATTCAAAATACCGATTTTAGGTGAGGACGGCGCCACAACATCTATCATTGCCGCACTTTCTGTAATCTTATTTATTAACTGTATTTTTAATAAATCAATTAACGCAGCGCTAAAGCCATATAGAAATTTTATAAACTTTTACATACTGCTGATGGTTATGTTTATTGCAATAATGATTATCTATTCATACAGCAAATACGCTCAGGGTCCTATTGACCTTTTTAACTGCTTCAGATCTTATTTGTATTTGTTTTTAGTTTCCCCTCTTCTATTTATTATTGATAGATTTGGTGATGAAAAATTTATCAAATTTCTTGTATGGTCCGTACTTATAATATTGTTTATAAACTTTGTTGTTGCCGTTTTATATAATTTTACCGGCAGACTTTTGCTTGATAAAGTAAAATTTGGAATACGTTACAACCGTCTGCGTTGCACTGTACCTACTGCATTCGGCGTTTCAGTATCTTATGTGGGATATAAAATATTTGAGGAAAAGCTCCAGAAAAACAAACTAAAATGGAGCTGTGTTCTTGGATTCATTATTCTTTATCTTGTATATACCTGTATGACGCGCGCCCTTACCATTGCAGTTTGCGTAACGCTTCTTACAATGTATCTTCTTCGTCCGAGAGCAAAAACAAACCAGGTAATCGTATGGGTTATGGTTTTAACATTGGCGGTTATACTTGTAGCGTCGGGTGCATTTTCGCATATTATAGCAAGCTTCTCAGAAACAAATGAAGAGACGGGTAATTCAACATTAGCACGTCAGCTTGCGAGAGAATATTTCACAACCTATACTGACAAAAACCCAGTATTTTCTATGGGATTTGTATGTCCGTCAACGGATTACCACTACAAAATATTCTTCGGACCAAACGGCACCTGCTGTTTTGACGATTTGGGCATTATGAATATGTGGTACCACTTCGGAATTACCGGAATAATTTTCTCAGGCACTTTAATTTTAAGACTGATTTATCTTTTCATTAAGATTTACTACATAAACAAAAGCAGCCGCCGGGTTTTCTTTGCAGGAATGACTGCATATCTGGCAGCAACGCAAGTTTCACTGTGTGCTTTTGATGGTCAGAGAATATTTACACTTGTATGTATGTGGGCTTTGTTTGAAAAAGAGGCGCACAATTCATCAAGAACTGTTCAGAATGCAAAAATTGAATTATAAAGGAAATAAATATGTCAGAAAACAGATTAGGATTTGTTGTTGAATGGGGAGATTTACCCAAAGAACGCATTTGGTCAGGAACACCGCTGAGCCTTATTACAGCATTGAATAAATACTATGATATAGTTGAATTTGACACAACAGTAATTCATGGCGAAATAGGTAGATTATTCAGAAGGGCTATGTATAAAACTCCTACAGGTATTCTGCGGTACAAAGATCTGCTGCACCATATAAGCAAAAGCAAGTATAATGGTTTGCCGGTTATACAGTTCAGCGATTATCCTATAAAAAATTATATAAACAGTTATATGTATCAGGATTTATGCTTTGCGTTTTTAAACAATATAATGACAAACGATAAAGAGCTGTATTCTGTGTCGGGATTTCAGCATATGAATCCAAAGACTATAAAAGCGCGCTACAAAAGGCAGATTAAGTCCTATTCAAATGCCAAAGGTATTTTTACTATGGGCAGGTGGATGGAAAAATATATAAAAGAACATTACGATATTGATCCGTCTAAAGTTCACCACACAGGTGGAGCCAGCAATCTTGATGTTGCCAAGATTAATCCTGACCCAAACAAAGACTGTCACAAAATATTGTTTGTAGGCAGAGATTTTAAGCGCAAGGCAGGTTATCTCGTAGTTGACGCCTTTAAGATTTTAAAAGAAAAATATGACTCAAAGGCGCAGTTATATGTTGCTGGTCCGAAAAGTAACCCTATTGACGAAGACATTGACGGTTATAGTTTTTTAGGTAGCCTTACATATGATCAGCTCTCGGTTTATTTCAACAAATGTGATATTTTTGTAATGCCCAGTCATTTTGAAGCTTACGGTCTTGTGTTTATTGAGGCGCTGGTTTACGGTTTACCCTGTATTGGCAGAAACGCTTTTGAAATGCCATATTTCATTGAAAAAGGTGTAACCGGCGACCTTATTGACAACAACGACCCTGAAATTCTGGCAAAAAAAATGTTTGATTTACTGCATAATGAGCAAATCAAACAAAATGTTGCAAACCGCCGTCAGCAATTAATTGAAGAATATAGCTGGGACAGTGTTGCAAAGCGTATTTATGACGTTGTGGAAAATGACCAAAAGAACAATATTTGATTACAAATCAATATCAAGATCCACAGGGCAATGGTCAGAACCTGTAATATCGGTGTGAATATCAGCACCAATCAGTTTGCCGTCAAGGGATTTTGACGTTATAAAATAGTCAATTCTCCAGCCGGCATTCTTTTCTCTGGCTTTAAACATATATGACCACCAACTGTAAACG
>CAYXLH010000041.1:0-18172 GCA_964465835.1 uncultured Bacteroides sp.
TTACTGCAGTTATTAAGACAGATAAGGAAGTTACAGTTGATACTATCAACGCTGCTATGAAGGCTCAGGAAACAGAATCATTCGGTTACAACACTGATGAAATCGTTTCTTCAGATATCGTTGGTATGAGATACGGCTCACTCTTTGATTCTACTCAGACAATGGTTCTTCCTATCGGCGAAGGCCTCTACGAAGTACAGGTTGTTTCTTGGTATGACAACGAGAACAGCTACACTTCACAGATGGTTAGAACAATCAAGTACTTCTCAGAACTTGGTTAATTAACTGATTAGTTCAATTTTAAAACGGCTTGATTTTTCAGGCCGTTTTATTTTTTGCTTAAAAAATCCTTTTCGGCAGAAGAATAATTGCCGTTGTTTACAAAAAAGTTACAAATTTTACAAAAAAATAACAGAAAGCTCTTGATTAAAATTCGGATTTGTTATATTATATCTTTATTAATGGGGTAATACCCCCTGTTTTGCTGTGCAGTTTTTTACAGCAAACAAATCTATTATGTTAAGAGGTAAAAGCCGTGATAGAATTTAAGGACGTAACAAAAGTTTATGACAGCAACGGCACTCATGCGCTTGAGAACGTAAATATCAAAATTGAGGACGGCGAATTTGTATTCGTTGTAGGTTCCTCAGGCGCAGGTAAAAGTACATTCCTCAAGCTTATTATGCACGAGGAAAAGCCTACCGAAGGCGAGGTTATCGTAAACGGCTATTCATCTAAGACGCTGAAAAAGAGAAAGGTGCCTTATTACAGAAGAACTATGGGCATCGTTTTCCAGGATTTCCGTATTATTCCTAAAATGACGGTTTATGATAACGTAGCTTTCGCTATGCGTGTTATCGGCGCTAAGGAAAAGGAAATAAGAAAGAGAGTTCCTTATATTCTCCAGCTTGTAGGTCTTTCACAGAAAGCACGTTCAATGCCTAATGAACTTTCCGGCGGCGAACAGCAGCGTGTTTCTCTTGCAAGAGCGCTTGTAAACAATCCCGACCTTATTATTGCGGACGAGCCTACCGGTAACGTTGACCCTGAAATGAGCCACGAAATTGTTGACCTGCTTACAAAAATCAACAATTCAGGTACAACTGTTGTTATGGTTACTCACGAGCATGATTTGGTGCGCTCTTTTCAAAGACGTGTAATTGTTATTCAAAACGGCAGCGTTGTATCCGATACGCCAGACCCAACCTTTGCAAAGTTTAAGTCAAGCGAGCCGGAAAAAGAAACGGATATGTTCTACTACGAAGAAGAAACGAAGATTGACTCTAAAAAGGTTGATGAGATTTTTGACAACCTTGAAAGTATTATTGAGCCTGCCTCAAAGGAAGAGGCTGATGAGGGAGGTGAGGAATAATGAACGCTTCAAGTTTAAGATACCTTATTAAAGAGGGCTTTCGTAACACGTGGACAAACAGAATGATGTCTGTTGCTTCAATTTGCGTCCTGCTAAGCTGTCTTGTACTTATCGGTTCTGCGTCAATGATATTCCTCAATATCAATTCACTTGTTGACAGAATTGAGGATGAAAATGTAATTATGGTATACATTGACGATAATGCAACCGACGCCGACATTACCTCTATGGATAATGAGCTTAAAGGTATGAGCAACGTTGACAATGTTGAATTTGTGCCCAAAGAAAAAGCATGGCAGGAACAGCTTGAAACTATGGAGGATGCACAGGCTGAATTTTTCACCGAAATCAGTACGGACATTCCTTTGCCCGATTCATATAAAGTTACGGTAAAAGACCTTGAACAGTTCTCACAGACTGTTAAGGATGTTAAAGCGCTTAATCATGTTGATACAGTCAGGGAAAATACCGATTTGGCGCAGAAGCTTGATACAATAAGCCGCGGCGTATCAATTATCGCTATTGTTATTATTGCCGTACTTTTTGCAATTTCGCTGTTCATTATTTCAAATACAATCAAACTTACGGTTTACTCCCGCCGTCTGGAAATCAGCATTATGAAATCCGTTGGCGCCACAAATGGTTTTGTAAGATTGCCTTTTGTGGTTGAGGGTATGATACTCGGTATTGTTTCCGGCGTTCTGTCCCTAGGCGTTGTGTGGGGAATTTATGCTTTGGCGATACATCAGTTCGGAGAACTGTTTAATTCCATAGGGCTTGTTCCTCTTGATTTTGCAAATTATGCATTGTATATGCTGGGTGCGTTTATTGCAGTAGGTATTGTCAGCGGTGTCGGCGGTTCTCTTATTACTATGAGAAAATATCTTAATAAGGAAGGCAGTGAAATCAGCGGTGTCTAAAGGTATTAAAAAGATTTTGTGTGCTGTTTTGAGTATGATGTTTATACTCGGATCAGTTTTCGGTTCTTCGTCAGCTTACGCTGCCGAAAGCAAGGCTGCTCTTGACAGCAAAAAAGAAAAAATTGAAGCACAGATTAACAAGGCACAGAAAGAAGTAGACAAGCTTTCCAATGAGAAAGATGATTCCAAGGAAAAACTGACTGCTCTTGATAAAAAGGTTCAGCTTCTTCAGGATAAAATCAATGTTCTCAAAGAGGACAGAGACACCCTCCAGGAAAGCATTGATTCCATTTCTGCAAGCATAACTGGTCTTGAAAATGATATTGATAAAACCCAGAAAGAAATAGATAAAAAACAGGCCGCTTTTGATACTACATTTGACCAGTATTGCCAAAGGTTGCGTGCTATGTACATTTCCGGCAATGTTACAAACCTTGAGGTTCTTTTGACCTGCAAGGATGTAAGCTCATTGCTTACCCGTTCCGAAATGATTAAATCCGTATCGGAGCAGGACAGTGCCACTCTTGATTCTCTTATGAAACAGATGGAGGAAATTGAGAAAGAAAAGGCTGATTTGGAAAAACAGCGCAACGACCTTAAAGAAAATAAAGCAAAGCTTGAAACGGACAAAAAATCTCTTGAAGAAAATATTGCTTCAATAAATTCATCAAAGAAAGAACTTGACGAAGAGGTTGCAAAAACAAACGCTTTGATTAAAAAACTGACCAGTAAAAGCGCAGAATTTCAGGAGACTATTTCTGATAGCGAGGAAGAACTTGCCAAGGTAGAGGCTCAAATTAGAGCCGCTTATTCCAATGCCTCCAGAACAGGCACCACCGGTGGTTCATCAGGAAGCGGTTCCCATAGCGGCAGACTGGGTTATCCAACAAGCTACCGTTCAATTTCCGCAGGCTATCCCAACTACTCCAGCGGACGTTATCACGGCGGTGTAGATTTCCCTTGCCCGACAGGTACTCCGGTTAAATCTGCGGCGTCAGGCAGAGTCATCTGCGCTAAAAAGCTTTATTACAGCTATGGTCATTACCTTATTATCGACCACGGCAACGGTTTGTCAACACTTTATGCCCATAATTCAAAGCTTCTTGTAGGTCTGGGTGACCATGTAAGCAAGGGACAAACTATTGCAAAAAGCGGTTCAACAGGTAACTCAACAGGACCCCACTGCCACTTTGAAGTGCGTGTAAACGGTACAAGAGTTAACCCTATGAATTACCTGTAAACCCATTCAGACTGACGATAAATGGTCTGAACCACGCCAAATTTAATATTTCAACCTAATCTTGTCTCCTTTGTTAAGGAGGATGGCAGCATTGTTGCTGACAGAGGGATTCTAAAAAACGGCTTTGACTCGATGTCAAAGCCGTTTTTGGCGTTTTTCGTTTTTTGCTCGGGGGCAGTACCATTGTACAGCTCCCGCTCGCAAGAAAGTGAAATTCAGTTCCGTTTCTCGCAGTTTGATCTGCGTTTACTTAATTTTTAAAAATCTTTTTAAAGATTTAGCCGTCGTATTCGTCCTCGTTTTCCCAGTTGTGATAAATGTTCTGAACGTCGTCGTTGTCCTCAAACATTTCAATCATACGAGCCATTGCTTTCATATCATCTTCGTTTTCAAGGCGGGTGTATGTTGCAGGAATATATGCGCTTTCAGAGGAGATAATCTTATATCCCTTGCCGTCAAGCTCGTCACGGATTACGCCTAAATCATTGGTTTCCGTACGGATTTCAAAAATATCCTCGTCATCGGTGAGAAAATCAGTGGCTCCTGCTTCAAGAGCGTCTTCCATAAGCTGATCCTCGTCAACATCTTCCTTTTCAATGATGATAACGCCCTGCTTTGAAAACATAAATGTTACGGAACCGGGGTTGCCCATATTTCCGCCTGCCTTATCAAAATAGTGACGTACTTCGCCCGCTGTTCTGTTTCTGTTGTCGGTCAGTGCTTCAACTACAACTGCAACGCCTGATGGGCCGTATCCCTCATATACGATTTCCTCGTAATTTGCTCCGTCGGTGTCACCGGCGGCTTTTTTCAGCATACGCTCAATATTGTCATTGGGTACGTTGTTCTGTTTTGCCTTTGCAATAACATCTCGAAGCTTTGCGTTATTGTTGGGATCGGGACCGCCGTTTTTAACTGCAACTGCAAGCTCTCTGCCTATTTTTGTAAAAACCTTTGCTCTGGCGGCGTCATTGGCGCCTTTTTTTCTTTTAATGGTACTCCATTTATTATGTCCGCTCATTTTTAAACCTTCTTTTGTTTAAATTACAAGATATTTTAACACATCTGCTATCCGCTTGCAATAGCATTATTTATTAAAATTATTTTAAATATTTAAAAATATAATTCACATATTAATTTAATTGTGGTACAATAATAAATATTAAAATAGACCTGGGGTAACGGTAATAATCCGAACCACGGTTTATCGCGGCAGATTTGCCATTACTCTTCGTTAAAATACTCGGTATACGGCAAGTATGCCTGTGTTTTGTGCCTTGATTAAGACCAAATCTGCACACAATAAACTGCATTTTTGACGGGTTCCGATTATTACCGTTACCCTACTGTATATGTATATATTTTAGGAAGTGCTGAAAATGAAGAAAAAATATTTAATAGGTGCGTTTTCGGTTATTATGGCATTATGTCTTGTATTTACCTGTACAGAGCCTATGTCACCCGTCCTTGCTGCACCGACTGCAAAAAAAGTTCAGACCCTGGAGGATAAGCGTGCCGATATTGAAAAAAAGCTTGCAGAAACCGATAAAAAGTTAAAAAAACTAGGCGACGAAAGTAAGGAAACAGAGGAATATGTAAAAGTACTTGATGAAAAACTGCAGTATCTTAAAGAGCAGTTTGATTTAGCGAAATCCGAGGCTGAAAGCGTTGAGAAAAAGGTTAATAACCTTGAGGACAGAATATCAAAGAACAGTAATGATATCGCCAAAATAAAAGAGGAAATTACAGTTTTGGAAAAGGACGTTGTAAGGCTCAATGACGAGTTTTCCTCCACCTACGAGATGTACTGTAAGCGTATCAGAGCACTTTACATCAGCGGAAATAAAACCTCATCTCTGGGCTTCCTGCTGGAAAGCGATGGAATCCAGAACCTGCTTACAAGATATGAGATGGTTCGTGCCGTGTCAAAGCAGGACGGTGAGCTGCTGGAAAGTGTAAAGGTGCAGACGGAAAAAATAGTAAGTGTAAAAAATACCCTTGATAAGAAAAAAGACAGTTTATCAACGGCTCAGATTCAGTTAAAAAATGACAGAACTACTCTTAAGGGCGAAAAAACCGACCTGCTTAAAAAGCAGGATGATATGGATAAGCAAAGAGCGGTTATAGAAGAGCAGCAGATTGAGGCAAATAAACTGCTTAAAGACCTTAATGATAAAACAGAGCATTACGGAGAATACAGGGATATTACAAAAAAGGAGCTTGAAGAAATCGACGCAGCCATTGAGGAAGCAGATAAAAAATATCCCGACACCACCACAACTACTACCAAGAAAACAACTACAGCTAAGAAAACCACCGCAAAAACTACTAAAAAAACAAGCACAACTAAGAAAAATACTACAACAAAGAAAAATACCACAACTACAAAGAAAACAACTACCACCAAGAAAACCACTACTACCAAAAAAACAACGGAGGAGTCAAAGTATATAAAACTGACTTATCCCTGTCCGGCATATACAACTATTACCTGCGGATTCGGCGCATATGCCGGTCATACAGGATGTGATTTTTCCACCCACAAGCACGAAAATCAGAAAATTGTTGCCGCCGAGGACGGTACGGTTATTCTTGTAAAAAATCTTAATTACAGTTACGGTCACTATATAGTAATCAGGCATGATAAAAAAACATCATCCGGTAAAAAGGTATATACGCTGTATGCCCATAATAATGATATTATTGTGTCTGAAGGACAGCACGTTAAAAAAGGCAAACAGATTGCCTACAGTGGCTCAACGGGAAATTCTACCGGACCCCATTGCCATTTTGAAGTGCGTGTAGGAGGTTCAAGCCAGTCCTACGCAGTAAATCCGGTTTACTATCTGCCGTAAGTAATACATTGTCTATATTAAGCAAACATCAACAGGGAGTGATATATTGAAACAAAAAGCATTAATCAGGGTACTGTCGGCGGTACTGTCTGTATCTTTTGTTTTGTCAGCGGTATCATTTAACGCCTTCGGCGAGGATGTTACCGACAAAGTTACCGAGCCGGTAACTTCATCAACTACTAAAGAAGAAGCGCAGAAAACCCTTGAGGATCAGCGCAGAGAACTTGAAGAAAAGCTTAAAGAAAGCGAAAAAAAGCTTGCTGAATTTGAAGATTCTGCCAAGGGCACTGAAAAGTACATCAATGCCCTTGATGAAAAAATCGGATATCTTAATGAAGAGCTTACCTTGCTTGACAACGAAGTAGTCAGTGCACAGGAAAAGGTTGATAAGCTTGAAAAAGATATAGCCCCTTTGAAAAAACAGTTGGATACTCTCCAAAAGCAGTATGATGAAGCGAAAAAAGAATTTGACGTTCTAAACGATGATTTTACCGATACATATAACGCTTACTGTCTGCGTTTGAGAGCAATGTATATCAGCGGTACGGACAGCATCATTTCTGCTTTGCTTTCAAGCAAGGATATATCGCAGTTTCTGAACAGATATGAAATGATAAAGGCAATTTCAAAAAGTGATACCCAGCTTCTTAAAGAAGTTAATTTCAAGATGGAGAAGATTATAACACAGCAGGACGGTCTTAACGAGAGAAAGCAGAAGCTTACATCAAAGAAAAATGCTCTTGATACAAAGCAAAAGGAATGTGAAACCCAGAAAGCTACCATTGAAACCAAGCAGGAGGAAATGGCGCAGAAAAAAATTATTCTTGCTCAGGACAGAGCCGAGAGCGATGCCCTGCTTGCCGAGTACACTCAAAAAACACAGATGTACACCGAGTACAGAAACGAGGATGAGGCGCTTGTTAAAAGCGTAAATGATGAGATTGACGCTTTAATCAGCGGACTTAAATCCCCCGACGAGGTTACTACCGCTAAAGAAGCGGAGCATAAGGGCACAGGCTCGGGCGGTTCGCCGTCTGATAAAAATCCGCTTTACAGTAATTCCAATGCGGTGCTTAATATGACATATCCTGCGCCGGGGCATTATGCGGTGTCTGCTCCTTTCGGACATTACAGCAATGGTAAGCCTCATACCGGAATTGATTTCCCGTACCCCACAGGCTCAAAAGTTGTGGCGGCTCAAAAGGGTATTGTTATCAAAGTTAAACGCCTTAACTATTCATACGGATATTACGTTATGATTTATCATGGCACAGATGCAAAGGGCAGATCGGTTGTTACTCTTTACGCCCATAATTCATCAATACTTGTAAGCACAGGTCAGACTGTTAAAAAAGGCCAGCAGATTGCAAAAGGCGGTTCAACGGGTAATTCAACAGGGCCTCACTGCCACTTTGAGGTTATACTTAACGGTACAAAGGTTAACCCTAAAAATTATTTAAGCAAATAAAATGAACAAGATTAATTATCAGAAACAAACGGACAAAATTATTGACGGTATAGTCAGTTCGTGCAAGGTGCCATCGCTTTTGCTCCATAGCTGCTGTGCGCCGTGTTCAAGCTATACTCTTGAGTATCTGTCACAGTATTTTGACATAACGGTGTTCTATTTCAATCCCAATATTTCGCCCAAAACGGAGTTTGACAAACGTCTCGCAGAGCAGAAAAGGCTTATTGAG
This sequence comes from uncultured Bacteroides sp., assembly GCA_964465835.1. Classification (GTDB taxonomy): domain Bacteria; phylum Bacillota; class Clostridia; order Oscillospirales; family Acutalibacteraceae; genus Eubacterium_R. The sequence continues at coordinate 8,085 of CAYXLH010000041.1, forward strand.
CAGATGCCCTCAAAAAACAGTATAAAGCTTATTGCCGGAGATTATGATTACGGCGAATTTTTAAGCATTGCCAAGGGGTATGAAGATGTGCCCGAGGGCGGCGAAAGGTGCTTTCGCTGTTACCGTATGCGCCTGGAAAAAACGGCGGCTCTTGCAAAAGAAAATGGTTTTGACTATTTTTGCACCACTCTTTCAATCAGTCCCCTTAAAAATTCACAGAAAATCAACGAAATAGGCATTGAGACGGCGGAAAAGTACGACGTAAAATGGCTTGAGTCCGATTTTAAAAAGCGTGAAGGCTACAAGCGTTCCATAGAACTGTCACGCCGGTATAATCTGTACCGTCAGAATTTCTGCGGATGTGTATATTCAAAAAAAGAAAGTGAAAAGGAAAACATAAATGAATAATCCTCTTGCGGACAGAATGCGCCCTGTCGAATTATGTGATGTTGTGGGACAGCGGCATCTGTTACAGCCGGGAAAGGCGCTTTACAATATGATTGCAAACGGCGAAGTGCCTAATCTTATTTTCTACGGGCCGTCGGGAGTGGGTAAAACCACGGTGGCGTCAATCATTGCAAATAAAACAAAGCGAACTCTTAGAAAATTAAACGGCACCAGCGCCTCAACAAAGGATATCAGAGAAATTGTTGATGAAATTGATACTTTTACCGCACCAAACGGTATTCTGCTTTATCTTGACGAGATTCAGTATTTTAATAAAAGACAGCAGCAAAGCCTGCTGGAATACATAGAAAACGGCAAAATAACGCTTATTGCATCAACTACAGAAAATCCTTATTTTTATGTGTATTCCGCTATTTTGAGCCGATGCACTGTGTTTGAGTTTAAGAGCGTTGAGTCACATGATATTGAAACTGCCGTAAGGCGTGGGTTTGATTTTCTTTCAGATGAGAATAATATCAAAATTGAATACGGCTATGATGTTGTTAAAAAAATTGCCGTAGGATGCGGCGGAGATGTGCGAAAAGCCTTGAACAGTGTGGAAAACTGCTATTTTGCTGCCGCAGTTAAAGATAATGTTAAACAAATTACTCTTGAAATCGCCGATGAACTAACGCAGAAATCATCGATGCGGTATGACCGTGACGGCGATGAACATTACGATATTCTGTCGGCGTATCAGAAAAGTATGCGTGGCTCCGACCCGGACGCCGCTTTGCATTATCTTGCAAGACTGCTGGAAGCAGGGGATTTACCCGGTGCATGCCGACGTCTTATGGTCTGTGCCTGCGAGGATGTGGGGCTTGCTTATCCCCAGATTATTCCGATAGTAAAGGCTGCTGTTGACGCGGCTATGATGGTGGGTCTGCCCGAGGCTAGAATACCTCTTGCAGATGCGGTTATACTTGTTGCAGTAAGTCCTAAAAGCAATTCCGGTGAAGCGGCTATTGACGCTGCTTTGGCGGATATTAAACGTGGCAATATAGGACCTATTCCGAGAAATCTTCAGAACAAGCATTTTGACGGCGAAGACGCTCAGATTAAGGGTCAGCATTATATTTATCCCCACGATTATCCCAATCACTGGACTTATCAGCAGTATCTGCCGGATAAAATTAAAAATGCAAAATATTATAATTACGGCAGGAACAAAAATGAGCAGGCTTTTAAAGCCTATTGGGAGAAAATAAAGAACAATGAAAAAAATAACAATAGGTAAAAATATTACTGCGTCAAAAATTGCCTACGGATGTATGCGAATAGGCAGAAAAACAGAAAAAGAGGCGCAAAGGGCGGTACTCAGCGCTATTGACTGCGGAGTGAATTTTTTTGACAACGCGGATATTTACTGTGACGGTGTTTCAGAGGAATATTTCGGCAAAGCCGTAAATGGTATTGACCGTGACAGTATTATTATTCAGTCAAAATGTTCAATACGAAAGGGCTACTACGACTTTTCAAAAGAGCATATCATTAAATCCGCTGAAAATTCAATTAAAAGAATAGGTACAGATTACCTTGATGTGCTTTGTCTGCACCGTCCCGATGTGCTTATGCAAGGCGAGGAGGTTGCCGAAGCCTTTGATAATCTCTTTTCAAGGGGGCTTGTAAAGAATTTCGGCGTGTCTAATTTTACGCCTATGCAGGTTGAACTGCTTAAAAAATACATAGATTATCCTCTCGTTGTTAACCAGCTTCAGCTTGGTGTTTTCCACACGGGAATGATTGATTCCTGGATGTGCGCCAATATGGATAATTCCTTTGCAGTTGACAAGGACGGCTCGGTGCTGGCGTATTCAATGCTGAATGATATGAAAATTCAGGCGTGGGGACCTATGAGAAGTAAAAACGGTTTTTTCCCGGATGATGGAGCCATTGCCGATAAAATGCCTGCCCTTGAGGAATTTGCCGAAAAATATTCTCTGTCAAAGGAGTCGGCGGCAATAGCGTTTATCAATGCACTTCCCGTAGTTCAGCCGATTATCGGCACCACAAATCCCGAAAGAATAAAGGATTTGATTTCCTGCCGTGATACAGAAATTGAAAAACCGGATTGGTATAATCTTTATAGAGAAATGGGGAATTTAGTTCCGTGACGAGAAAAGAGAGAACGTTAAATGCCATAGAGGTGCTTAAAAAGCGGTATCCCGATTCTGCCTGTTCACTTACGGCGTCAAATCCTTTTGAACTGCTTGTGGCAGTCCGTCTGTCCGCCCAGTGCACTGATGCAAGAGTTAATATCGTAACGCCGACATTGTTTGAAAAATACAAAACCCTTGACGATTATGCAAACGCCGATGTAAAAGACATTGAAAATATAATAAAATCCTGCGGTTTTTATAGGGACAAGGCAAAATCAATTATTGGTATGGCACGGATGGTAAGAGATGATTTTGGCAGTGTCGTGCCCGATAATATTGATGATTTGATAAAACTGCCCGGCGTAGGCAGAAAAACGGCAAATCTTATTGTCGGTGACGTTTACCATAAAGAGTCAATTGTGGTTGATACCCATATGATAAGAATTTCAAACAGAATAGGTCTTGTGTCAGTAAAGGATCCTGTTAAAATAGAAATGGCGCTGAAAAAGGTTGTTCCTGTTGAAGAAGGCTCGGACTTCTGCCACAGGATAGTTATGTTCGGCAGGGATATATGTTCTGCACGAAAGCCTAAATGTGATATTTGTCCTATGGAATTCAATTGTAAAAAAATAGGAGTAAAATAATTTTATGTCAAAAACAAACATAGTTTTGATAGGTATGCCTGGTTCAGGCAAATCTACCTGCGGTGTCCTTGCGGCAAAGGCACTGCTTAAAAATTTTTTTGATACTGATTTACTGCTGCAAAATCTTGAAAACAGCAGACTTCAGAATATTATTGATACAAAAGGTATAGATTATTTCCTTGATAAAGAGGAAATGGCGGTTACTTCCCTTAATATTGAGGGAACGGTTATTGCTACGGGGGGTTCGGTGATTTACAGCCAAAAGGCGATGGAACATCTGAAAAGCCTGGGTACAGTAATATATCTTCACCTTGATTATAATGAAATGTTCAGCAGAATAAAAAATATAACCACAAGAGGCGTTGTGCTTAAAACAGGCTCAAGCCTTGAGGATATGTACGACGAAAGACTGCCGCTTTACAAAAAGTATGCGGATTATACAATATCCTGCAGCGGCAACACCGTTGAGCAGACGGTGGAGCAGATTGTAAATGCAGTTAAATAATTTTTGGGGGAAACAATTATGAAAAAAGTTTTATCAATTTTATTATCAGCAATAATATGCATTACATCCTTTGCAATGCCTGCTTTCAGTGCTCAGGCAAAGGATAAAGCTCCAGACGATGCCTTAGCGTTTGTAAGCAACCCGTATTACGAGGGCCGTGAAATTGCCACGGCAGGCACCGACGCCGTTACTTCCAAATCAGCAACGGCAACTTATAAAAAGGTAAAATATTACGGCAAAGGCAAAGAGCTTTATAAAGGTATAAGAAATAATCTTGAAAAGCGTTCAAGAACTTTTGAGGTACATTTTCTTTCAACAGGAAAATATACCACTCAAAACGCTGTGCGTAATCTGATTGATGATTTTTACACCAACGCTACCGATGATTCTATTTCCGAATCCTGCACAGACGGCGATTATCTTCGCTGGCAGATGGGCGGTTTAGGTGTTATTACGGCAAATCTTGACTATTCAAAAAACGGTTACTATTATTATACATTAAGTATGATGGCGCTCTATTATACTACCGCCGATGAAGAAAAAGAGCTCAATGCTGTTGTAAATAATTTTGTTGCCTCGCTGGAAAAGAAAAAGCTTTCCGATTACGAAATGATGAGGGAAGTTCACGATTTTATCTGCAATAAAACAATCTATGACCCTTACTATGATCAGAGATATTATGATGATTATAATTTTTCCGCATACGGCGCACTTGTTTTAGGCAGATGCGTTTGTCAGGGTTATGCGCTGGCGTTTTATAGAATTTGTAAGGAACTGGGATACAACGTGCGTTTTGTCTCCTCTGACCCTAACGAGGGATGCCACGCATGGAATATAGTTGAATTAAACGGGAAATATTATTTTGTTGACTGCACATGGGATGATACCGAACCGACAGAAGATAATTATGTGCCGCCATATAAATTTTTCCTTGTAAATTATAATGAACTGCGCTCTATGGACTCAACCCTTAATCAGCACACCCTTTACGATTATTATTACGACGACGCATATTTTAATAAGAATTATAAAAACTATCTTGATGAGGATAGCTACGACCCCACCGATATGAGCCTGATATCAAATTATACGGTGTCGCTTTCAAATACCTCATACACATACAATGCAAAGACGATATGCCCCACAGTTACCCTTACAAATTCCGAGGGAGCAAGGCTTGTAAAAAATACGGATTATACCGTTTCGTATTCAAATAATAAAGATACGGGCAAAGCTTATGTTAGCTTTAAAGGCATGGGCGAGTATGGCGGCACATCAAAAAGAGGATATGTAATAAATCCTACTAAAATGTCTTCGCTCACCGTATCAGGAGCCAACAGAACAAGTACATCCCTTGTTCTAGAATGGAAAAAACCTGCCGGCAATATAACAGGATATCAGCTTCAGCGTTATGCAAACGGCCAGTGGATTACTTTAAAAATAATAACAAACGCTTCAACCCTTAAATATAAAATCACGGGATTGTCTCCGTCGTGCACTTATCAGTTCAGAGTAAGAGCATATAAAAATGTGTCAAAACGCTCTCTGTATGGCTCTTTCAGCAGTACTTATACTACCTGTACAAAGCCTAAAGCGGTTTCCCTTTCGTCCCTGAGCACTAAATCAAAGACTGTTACCGTAAAGTGGAAACAGGTAAAATGCTCATCTTATCAGATACAGTATTCAACCTCAAGTTCTATGAAAGGCGCAAAAACAGTTAAGGTTTCTGCTTCTTCAACAAGCAAAAAAATCAGTAAACTGAAAAAAGGCAAAAAGTATTATTTCAGAATAAGAGCTGTTAAAACGAGAACATCAGGCGGTAAATCATATAATTATTATACCTCTTGGAGCAGCAAAAAATCCATTAAAGTAAAATAAACAGTCTTGACAGACTTGTTTAAAAGTGATATCTTAGTAAAAATATTTTAATTCAGCGGAGGATAGTGTATGAACGGATACGGAGAAAAATTTGTAAAAGAAGGTCTCACATTTGACGATGTACTTTTGATTCCTGCAGAATCTGATGTTACACCAGACGGTGTAAATCTTCAGACAAAGCTTACAAAGGACATTGCCCTTAACATTCCTCTTATGACTGCCGCTATGGATACGGTTACGGAATCACGTATGGCAATAGCTATTGCACGTGAAGGCGGAATAGGCGTTATTCATAAGAATATGACTATTGAGGAGCAGGCTACTGAGGTTGATAAGGTTAAAAGATCTGAAAATGGCGTAATTGCAAACCCGTTTTATCTTTCACCGCAGCATACTGTTAAAGATGCTGACGCCCTTATGGCTAAGTACAGAATAAGCGGTGTTCCTATTTGTGAAGAGGATGGTACTCTCGTTGGCATTCTTACAAACCGTGATTTGCGTTTTATGACAGATTTCAGCGTTAAAATAGCTGAAGTAATGACTCCTAAAGATGAGCTTGTAACCGCTATGGCAGGTACAACTCTTGAAGACGCAAAAAAAATTCTTATGAAGTACAAGGTTGAAAAGCTTCCTCTCGTTGACAAAAACGGCAAACTTACAGGTCTTGTTACTATTAAGGATATTGAAAAAGCAGTTAAATATCCCAATACAGCAAGAGATAAAAATGACAGACTTCTCTGTGCAGCCGCTCTCGGCGTAACAAATGACGTGCTTGACCGTGCAAAAGCCCTTGCCGATGCCGGCGTTGATGCATTTGTTCTTGATTCTGCTCACGGTCATTCAAAAAATATTATTCAGAATGTGACAAAGGTTAAAAACGCATTCCCTGAGATTTCACTTATCGCAGGTAACGTGGCTACTGCCGACGCTACCGAGGCGCTTATTAAAGCAGGTGCAGACGCTGTTAAAATCGGTATCGGCCCCGGTTCAATCTGTACAACACGAGTTGTAGCGGGTATCGGTGTACCTCAGATTACCGCAATATACGATTCTGCCGAAAGAGCGGATAAATTCGGTATTCCCGTAATTGCTGACGGCGGTATCAAGTATTCCGGTGAAATAGTAAAAGCTATTGCAGCAGGCGGCAGTGTTGTTATGGTCGGTTCTCTTGTAGCCGGCTGTGAGGAATCTCCCGGTGAAACAGAAATCTGGCAGGGTCGTCAGTTTAAGGTTTACCGCGGTATGGGCTCACTTGGCGCAATGAACCATGGCTCCGCCGACAGATATTTCCAGAAAGGCTCAAAGAAATTTGTACCCGAAGGAGTAGAGGGTCGTGTGCCTTATAAGGGATCCCTTTCCGATACAATATACCAGATGATGGGCGGCCTTCGTTCAGGTATGGGTTATGTCGGCTGTCATACTATTGAGGAACTTCGTACAAAGGCAAAATTTATTAAGATTACAGGTGCAGGCTTGATTGAAAGTCATCCTCATGACGTATATATTACTAAAGAAGCGCCAAACTATTCCGGTAATAAATAATTCACCGATCGTTTCTTCGGCTGATTTAAGGGTGACAATATGCCTCAGAAAATTTCAAAGCGAGAGAAATTCAAGAAATTTTTAAAACGGAATATGACTCCCACCTGGGCAAAGCATTTTTCCTATCAGGTTTTCTCATTTCTTGTATCCGTTGCTATGATTGTTGGGGTTGCAAGTTATGCTTTTGAAAAATCCTACGATGAAAGGAAACTTACGTTTGTGGACGGATTTACAATAACTGCGCACACAGGTGCGTTTAATACTCCCGATAATACGCTTGAGTCTGTTCAGGCTGCTATTGACAATAATGTTGATGCGTTTGAAATTGATGTGCGCCAGCGTCCTGATTCAACTGTCGTAATGAGTCACGACATTGTTGTTTCAAATACCGACGGCGTGGAGGTGTCCGAGGCATTTAATATGTTAAAGGATACGGATATAAGGCTTAACCTTGATATTAAAGAAACCAAATGCCTTAAAGCTCTCCATGATTTACTGGTTGATTACGGAATGCTGGATAGAGTATTCCTTACCGGCATTGAATCTTTTCAGACTGACAGTGTAATTGAAAATTGTCCCGATGTGGATTATTATATCAATTACACTCCCAGCCGCATAAAGATTTTCAGTGAGGATTATCAGGTAAAGCTTATCAAAATGCTTGATGAAAAAGGCGCAGTTGGTATTAATTGTAATCATAGATACGCTTCGCTCACATTGTCAAATGTGCTTCACGACAACGGTTATAAGCTGTCTGTGTGGACAGTTGATAAACGCAGAGAGATGAAACGTTCCCTCGTTAACAAGCCGGATAATATAACCACCCATAACTGCAATGAGCTTAAAGAAGTTATTGCAAACTGGGGCAAAAAATAAAATTTAAGCAGACTGTGGCAAAATGATTAATCCGTTTGTCATAGTCTGCTTTTTTTAGCAGTATTTTTTTATAACACCGCAGGCAATTTTTTCTCCTGAATTACCCGACGGTTGGGTTGTAAAATCATCGGGAGCAGAATGTATAATTACCGTCTTGCCTATTATTTCTCCGATGCTGAATCTGTCGGTAAGAAAAGCGGAAAAAGCATATCCCTTGCTGCCGAACAGAGGCGGCATATCACCGGCGTGATAGGGATGGGGGCAACCGCCGGGATTGTAATGGGTCATTGCATCGGAAAATGGATCATGCTCCGTGCCCGAACAGGAGTTACCGCTGTGAATGTGAAAAGCAAAAATTCTGCCGGAACATTTTTCTTTGGAGTAGGGCAGAGAGCGAATATCCGCCATAACGAGAACACCGTATGGCGTATGGTGAAATTTTACCGTGCCTTTTATTCCAGTATACTCTTTGCTGCCGTGTATTTCAGCTATGGCACAGGGACGTTTTCTCATTGCCTGTGTAAATATTGAATTGCAATCTGTTTGCACAATATCACCTGTTTTTTCACAAATTTTACAACATTACATATTATGAGATTGCACTGATTATGTTAAATTTTTTCTTGACAAGTAAATTTTGTTTTGATAAAATTCTTTGTAGGGAAACGGTAGTAATCGGAATCCTAGAAAAGCATTGTTATTAATTATCGTGTAGCGAAAGCGTAAGTCCGGATATTCGGATTTGCGCTTTATTTTTTGTCCTAAGCAAGCGAGATAAATCCGAACAAGTCTAATGAAAGGATATGATATTTTATATGAGTAAAAAAGGAAATCAGGTAAAGCTTTGGAACAGGAATTTTATTTTCATTATAATAATTAATTTTCTTGTGTTTTTAAATCATCTAATGATTTTGTCAACTTTTCCGTTTTTTGTGCAGGAAATCGGATATTCCGACAGTGTGTCCGGCGCCTGCGCCACGATTTTTTCGTTGGTTGCGGTTATCTGCCGTCCTTTTGTGGGTTGGATGCTTGACAACGGCAAGCGCAAAACAATTTTGTTAATTGGTATCTGCGGTATGGCGCTTATGCCTATGGGGTATCTGCTTGTTTATACCGCGCTGACATCTATTGTGCTGGCGATGGTTCTGCGTATGTTGCACGGCTTTTCTCTCGCCTGTTCAAACACGTCAACCTCCACAATCGCAACGGATATTATTCCCAAACCGAGATTTTCCGAGGGTATGGGTATGTTCGGTATGGCAACTGCTTTGGCAACTGCCTGTGCTCCTGCAATCGGCGAAGCGCTGATGAAAAAAGGCTTTACTGCGCTTTTCCTTGCTGCAACGGTAATAATGGCTGTATCTATGATTTTGTTTGCCTGCCTTAAAACACCCAAGCTTGAAATTGAAAAAAAGCCCTTGTCTGTTAAGGGACTTATAGATAAAGACGCACTTCCTGCCTCAGCAGTGGTGCTTGCGTTTCTTCTGACATACGGTGCGTTGGAGAATTATACTCTCAAATTTGCCTCGGAAAGCAGTGCGATTACAATGTCCGGCGGCTTGTATTTTACGATAATGGCTGTTATGCTGTTCTTAACACGTGTTCTTATAGGTAAAGCAGCCGATAAAAAAGGCGAGGCGGTTTTTGTTTATACCTGTAACGCGTTTATGCTTTTGGCTCTCTTGCTTCTGGCTTTTGTGCCGAATAACGTTACTTTTGTAATTTCCGCTGCTATGTCCGGATACGCCTTCGGCGGTATTGAGCCTTCACTTCAGGCAATGGCTGTGCATATTGCACCTCCCGAAAAAAGAGGCGCCGCCAATTCAACCTTCCTTTGCGCCTACGATATAGGTATAGGTTTGGGTGGGGGACTTGCCGGAGTGCTTATTGACAATATCGGATATAATAAAATGTTTGCACTGATGACGGCGGCAAATATAATTTCCGTGCTGATTTATGTCCTTTGGGGCAGAAAGCATTCCTCATCAATAACTCACGGGCTTAAAAAAGACGTAAATCAAAACAATTAAATTACAGAAAAAAGAAGAAAGACCGGGCATTATGCCCGGTCTTTCCCCTCTCTGTCTATAACAAACT
>CAYXLH010000042.1:0-17781 GCA_964465835.1 uncultured Bacteroides sp.
ACATTTTCAAAATCCATACACCCTGGGTTAAGCTCAGTAAAGCCTTTTTCAATCAGATGATTTTTATAAGCTTGATTTTCAATAACAATTTCGGGGTCAATTTTAAGACAGTACGCCTTGTATTCCTTGCCTATTTCAAGCAATGCGTCAAATAATTTGTCAAAGGTATCAAAATCATTTTCGTCAGCTACAAATCCACGACATGCATACATAAGAGAATTTTTTATTACAGGAATGGAACGTATTAAAACAGCGGCAGAGCCTTTGATATCGCCATTATCATCCTTTAGCATAACTGCTTCCCATTTCCACGCATCCTTAACTTTTGCCCATTTTGATGAGTGCTGAAAAAGTCCTTTCGGATGTCTTTTTATAAAGCTTTCATATTCTTCAAGATTGTCTTTGTTTACTCTTTCAATCATATTCAATCTCCTAATTTGTTCTTTAAATATTATTTTCAATTATACCATATTTTAGTATGCTTGTCTATTAATAACTCTAATTTTATCATATTAGTTCTATTGCGGTTGACATTTTATCTTTAATATTTTATTATGATAGTAAATAATCTTATGAGGTGGAATTATGCCTAAATTTGTGTGGGAAGACCCTAAAACTTATAAAATCAACAAGGAAGACGGACATGCAATAGCAATGCCCTTTGATACTGCTGAGGATGCGTTAAGCGGTGAAATGTCAAAATATAAGCAGTCTCTTAACGGAAAATGGAAGTTTTTCTGGCACAGAGGGCTTGAAGCGAATGTAGAGGACTTTGAGGCTGTTTCATTTGATGACAAGAATTGGGACGAAATTAATGTTCCGTCAGTATGGCAGACTGAGGGATACAGCGTTCCGTATTATTATGCAAGCACATTCCCACGTGCTTTTAGCAGACTGAAATCACAGATTCCTAAAATTGACCATACAATGCAGGAAATCGGATATTACAGACGAACTTTCATACTTAATGAGAAATGGAAAGACAGAGAAGTATTCCTTCATTTCGGCGCATGTAAAGCCGCACTTGAGGTGTGGATAAACGGCGAGTATGTTGGATATAGTACAGGCTCAATGACTCCTCACGAATTTAATGTTACCAAGTATCTCAAAGATGGTGAAAATCTTGTTTGTGCAAAGGTTTACAGATATGCCGCTACCACTTATCTTGAAGACCAGGATATGTGGTGGCTGTGTGGAATTTACCGTGAAGTATATCTGTTTGCAGAGCCAAAAGCCTGCCTCAGGGATTTTTATGTAAAAACCGATTTGGACAGTGAGTATAAGGATTCTGATTTGTCACTTGACATCTATGTAAATAACTATTCCGATGAAGAAAAAGACGTTGCCGCCGAAGCTTATATAATCTCTGATACAGGCAGAGAATTTACATTGGGCAGAGATATTCAGAAGATTTCTGCCGGTGACAAGGCGACATTTAAAATCAGCCAGTTTATAAAGAATCCTAAGAAATGGTCTGCAGAACAGCCTAATTTATATAAACTTGTAATGAAGCTTTTTGAAAATGATGAGCTCGTTACAGTAAAAACATATGATATTGGCTTTAAAAAGGTTGAAATTATCGGGGATAAAATTCTCTTTAACGGTATGCCCCTTATGGTGCGAGGTGTTAACCGTCATGACTTTGACCCTGACCACGGATGGGCTGTCCCCGAAGAGAGATATATACAGGACCTTGACTTAATGAAGCAGGCGAATATTAACTCAATTCGTACCTCTCATTATCCTGACGACCCATATTTTTATGAGCTTTGCAATAAATATGGATTCTATGTTATGGATGAGTGCGATTTGGAGTCGCACGGTGTAAGGCGTAAGGGCGTACCCGGTTCAAATCCTCTTTGGTCAGGAATTGCCGTTGATAAAATGGAACGTATGGTGCTTCGTGACCGTAACAATCCCTGCGTGTTTATGTGGTCTTTAGGTAACGAAGCAGGCGACGGCGACAATTTTATGAAAATGAAGCAGGCTGCGCTTAAGCTTGATGATACGCGCCAGTTCCACTATGAAGGTGACTTCTATTTAACAAAATCCGATGTTATATCCCGTATGTATCCCGATGAGGAGACTATGAGAAAACTGGGAAATAAAGAACCTATCACTATTTCTCTTTATGATAATATTGCAAATCAGCTTGCCGCCGATTCTAAACCTATCAGCGCCGAAATGTACACAAAGCCGGTAATTCTTTGTGAATACGCTCACAGTATGGAGAATTCTCTTGGAAATTTCCAGGAATATATGGATGATTTTGAGAAGTACGACAATATGTGTGGCGGATTTATTTGGGACTGGGTTGACCAGACTATTCACAGCGTTGACAGCGAGGGCAACGAAAACTGGCTTTACGGTACTGACTTTGAAAAAGATGAGCCGAGGCACTGGTATTCACCTATAAATACCACAGCAATGACAGGCTCAAATACATATTTCTGCGCAAACGGCGTAATTGCGGCTGACAGAACTCCTCATCCTCAGTTTTGGGAAGTTCGCCACGTTTATCAGCCGATTATAACAACTGCTTTTGATCTTACTAAAGGCAGATTTAACGTGCGTTCACGTTTTCTGTTTACTGATATTTCAAGCTATAAGTGCAAATGGACTATTGAGTGCGAGGGTGAAACCGTGCAGTCCGGTGAAATTGATAAATTCTCCGTAGCACCATTGCAGGAAACATTTATTGATATTCCTTACAATTATTCTGCTTTGCCGGAGGATAAAGAATGTGTGCTGACTGTATCTTTCCACACAAAGAAAAAGACACCCGGACTTAAATCAAACGCAGAAATTGCATTTGACCAGTTTGTGCTGACTCATCCCGGCAAGCCGGTATTTAATGCCGAAGGTTCCGAGCTTAACATTGAACAGTTTGCGTCAAAGGGTGTTAAAATCTATAACGATAATTTTGAAATTATATTTAATAACGGTATTGTTTCTTCATATTCCGCAGGTGGTAAAGAAATTTTTGCTAACCTTAAACCTAATTATTACAGAGCAATGACCGATAACGATATTGATTTTCTTAACTTTACACCTCCGTTTATTTTTGCACATCCGTATTATAAATGGAAGAGAGCGACAAATGCTGTTAAAGCAGTTAAGATGTTAGTTGAAAATAAAGACGGCGCAGTTAAGGTTAAATTCGCTCTTACCGTTCCTTATATTAAGAATGCTTATGCTTCATATACCGTATATCCCGACGGTAAAATTTCCGTTTACCACAGCGGTATTCCTATGGCGTCATTGCTTCGTTTCGGATATACATTTGAAACCTCTAAAGCTAATAAAAATATCAGTTGGTACGGCAGAGGCGAAGCACCGAACTACTGCGACAGAAAAACAGGATATAAAATTGGCAAATATTCTATGCCTGTTGATAAGTTTGAGTATAATTATATGCGACCACAGGAATCTTCCACAAGGTCAGACGTAAGATACTTTACTCTTACTGCATCAAACGGTACAGGCGTAAAGGTAAGCGCTTATTACAATACTCCCGTTATGTTTTCTGCACTGCCTTACAGTGTTTATCAGCTTGATAAGGCTCAGCACATTACGGAGCTTAACAGAAACAACAATATTAACGTCACTGTTGATTCAATTCAGCAGGGTATTGGCGGTGATATGCCGGGTCAGGCTTTTGTAAGAGATAAGTATCAGGTAAAGGCAAACGTTAAACGCAGCTTGTTCTTCCTTATTGAGCCTGTTAATAAAAAAGACTGATGAAACGAATATTTGCTCACATCGGCTTTTCCATGGCTGTATGTCTTATAGTTCTGAATCTGATTGAGTATAAATATGTATATGTAATAACGGCAGGGCTTGCAATAATTTTTGTTGCAAGTCTTGTTATTGATAAATTCAGAAAGGCGCTGGCGGTACCTGTTTGTTTAGGTTCTGCATTGTTTGCTTGCATAGTTTTTATAACCGTTATGATCTGTACTGTTAATGTACAGAGTAATCTGGTTAATAAAACTTTACAGACTCAATTTTATATAACCGAGCTGCCGGAGAAGACCGATGACTGTTATGTTTATGAAGCAAAAACTGTAAGCATTGAAGAAAACGGTGCACCGCAGAATATTAAAATTCGTGTTAAATCCGATACTGTGATTAATGCTCAGCCGTATCAGGTAGTCAGTGCATCCCTTACGTTTTATAAAACAGGCGATAACGCTTATTCCTCCTATGGAAAATGGGGAGAGGGAATATATCTTTCCTCAAAAATCAAGAGTTTTTATAATGTCTCGGATGAGAATGTCTTTTCTTTAAATAAGTATATTCTAAAAATAAGAAAGGGCATTATTTCAACAATTAAAGATAATCTCGGCGAAGAAACTGCCGCTCTTGCAATAGCTCTGCTTACAGGTGATAAAAGTTATCTTCCGGATGATGTATATAACTATTTCAAACTGGCAGGCGCAACTCATATTATGGCGGTAAGCGGACTGCATCTTACTGTTATAAGTACTGTATTTTTATTTATCTTTAAGAAGTTAAAAGTAAACGATCGCATTATAGCGGTGTTAACGATTATAATATGTTTTTTCTGCGCAGGTATAGCAGGATTCAGTAAATCCGTTGTCAGAGCGGCAATTATGATGAGCATACTTATGACAGGAAATTTACTTAAACGCCGCGGTGATACCCTTAACTCTTTAGGTTTCGCTGTTGCAGTAATATGCCTTAATCCTTTTGCAGTCAGCGATGTGGGAGCAATACTAAGTGTTTTATCTGTTCTTTCTCTTGTAACACTTTATCCTGTGCTGATAACAAAAGTGAATCATTCCTATTCTGACAAAACAGATTTTAAAACTCTGATTAAGAATGCGCTGGCAAAAGTTATTAAATCTTCTGCCATTTCGCTGTGCGTTACTGTCTTTACGCTTCCGGCAATGTTCGTTTTCTTCGGATATGTCAGCATTTCAGGAATTTTATCTAATATACTTCTTGTTCCTATCGGCAGTGTTTCAATGATTTTATCACTTGCCGTTAGTATTTTTTCAAAAATACAATTTATGTCAGGTGCACTGTCTTTTGTAACAAATAAAATTATTGATTTGCTTATTTTCTTTGCTGAAAAATTTGCAGAGCTTGATGCTTTGGTGAGTATTGATAATATAATCGGTATTTCCGTTGCCGGGGTGATTTTGGTTATAGGTATTTGCTTTATAATAGGCAACCGAAGGCTTGTCAAACCTGTCAGTGTACTTTGCAGTATAATATTTGCAGCAGGCTGTGTGTTGTCATTTATTGATTCAAATAATTCAAAAATGCTTGTTTGTGAAAACGGCGGAGTTGTAGTAACCTGCGGCGATACAACTATTGTAGCCGGAGTTGATACAAAAAGCGATTACTATGCCGTCAGAGATTATCTTTTTAGCAGAAGTGCAAATATTGACGTGCTTTATATCAGCGATTATTCCGATGTTCAATATGCTCTGGAGCTTGATAAAGGATTTTATTGTAACAGTGTTGCAATGCCGTATTTTATTCCTCAGACGGTAGATTGCTGTATGTGCAACCAGATTATCGTTGCTCAATACGATTATGAGTATTATCAAGAAAACAATGATGATTCAACATTCTTCATTGATGATGGCAATTTTTGCATTATTGCTGATGATACAATAATATCATTAGGAAAAAGTGATTTGGCGGATGTTTGCATTTATGATGATAAAATATACGATAATGTCGGTACAATAGATTTATCCGATGGTAATGTGTTATACAATATTAATGACGACGGCTATTCAGTAAGGAGGCTTGACAGTTGGCAAAAATAGGTGAAAAGGAATTAAAAGAACAAATTAAAGATAATAAATTTTCAAATATATACATTATTTACGGAGAGGAAACCTATCTTAAGGATTTATATATTAAAAAGATTAAATCAAAGCTTGTGGACCCAGCCTTTGCTGACTTTAACTATCACGAATATGAGGGCAAGGACTGCAGTATTGACGATGTACTGCGTGATGCACAAATGATGCCGATGATGAGCGAGTACAGCGTGGTGCTTGTCCGTGATTTTCCGTTTTCGGATAATTCTGAGGCAGTCAGTTCTCTTAAAGAATACGCAAAAGATGTATGCGACACAAGTGTTCTGATTTTTTGGTATGACTCTCTTAATTTTGATGTAAAGAAAAATTCTAAATGGAATACTGTTATCAATATAGTTGCAAAGGCAGGTTCAGCTGTTAATCTTGAAAAAAGAAGTCTTTCTGACCTTGCAAGAACGATTGTATCCTATGCAAAAAAGCAAAACTGCGTTATAAGCCTTGCTGACGCACAGTATCTTATTTCTGTTGTTGGCAGCGATTTAAAAACTATTTTTAATGAGCTTGAAAAAATGTGTAATTTTGCCGGTGGTGAAATTACAAGGGCTATTATTGATGATCTTGCAGTAAAAAGCCTTCAGGCGAGAGTTTTTGATTTGTCCAAATTTATCCTTAGAGGCGACAGTGACTCTGCTTATAATGTGCTTAATATGCTTTTTGTTCAAAAAGAAGAGCCTATCGCCGTGCTGTCTGTAATTTCCTCCTGTTATGTTGATATGTACCGTGTTAAATGCGCCAAAACTGCAAATGTTAATGAAAATAATCTTGCTGAATTTTTCTCATATAAAAACAGAGAATTTTTGATTAAAAATGCCGCTAGGGATTGTAGGAATATAAGTACTGAGGGCTTGAGAAATGCTATTGATATTCTTTCTCACAGCGATGAGATGATGAAGTCAACTTCTGTTGACAAAAATTTACTGCTTGAGGAAACGGTTGCAAAATTATTGATGCTGAGGAGTAAATATGCTTCATATTAAACAGGCGGTTATTGTAGAGGGCAGATACGATAAAATTAAATTGTCCTCACTCATTGACGCATTTATTGTTGAAACCAACGGATTTTCCGTCTTTAAAGATAAGGAAAGGCTTAATTTTATCAGAAAACTTGCAAAAGAGCAGGGGATTATAATTTTGACCGATTCCGACCACGCAGGTTTTATGATAAGAAATTATATTTCAAAGGGCATTGATAAAAAGAATATTATCAATATTTATATCCCGGATATTTACGGCAAGGAAAAACGCAAATCAGCTCCCTCAAAAGAAGGAAAACTAGGCGTTGAGGGTATGACTAAGGAAATTATAGTTAACGCTTTTAAACAGGCTCAGATTGCTTTTGAGGATAAGGAAAATCCCGACCCTGTAACAAATTTTGATTTGTATGAGGCAGGGCTGAGTGGTGTGCCCAATGCTGTACAAAATAAAAAGAAATTCCTGAAAGCCCTTGACCTTCCGGAATTTCTGTCAACAAATTCGCTTCTTACCTATATTAATTCTCATATTACAAAAGATGAATTTAACACTATTATTAGCAATTTATAATATAATGAGCTTGTTCCTCTGTTCTGTTCCGCAGGGCAGAGGTTTTTTATATCCTAAATTATATAAATCTGTGTATCTGCACTCCTCCTCATAAAGCGCGGCGGTATTGTTGGGCAGATTTTTTATATCTGCATATCTGCTTATTATAGGCAGGGATGTATTCTTTTTAATTTCAGGTAAGATTTCTCTACCTTTCTGCGTAAAACCGAGTATATGAAGATATTGAGGGGTTTTAGGTGTATATTTATTAATGGAAAGATATGAACGTAAAACTATTCTTCGTATTCTTGAATGAGTGTAACGTTTTGTTTTTATGCCGTCATATATTTCATTAAGGCTTGTACTTTTTCTTACCACGTCAACAAGCCTGTTTTCCAATCCCTCGCTTACATCGTCAATTAATACAAAATCATTGGCATTCATTAATCTTAATTTTGAAAGCACCGCAGATTCACAGTTGTAAATTGATGATATTTCATTAGGATTAAGATTTTTTCTTATCTGTGATGCAGAATAAATCTCATCGTTGGTGTCATGACCCTTTCCGATACGCTTAACAGCTATAGGAGTAAGCCTAGTGTTCATAAGATATTCTACTGCAAGGATATTGTTAGGTTCTTTAAGTAACGGCAAATCAACTGCATTTTGCCTTGCTGCAGGATACGATATACCTTTTTTCAATTCCTCTTTGATATTAACATCGTTTTCTTTAATTAAATTAACTGCACTGTAAAGTTCGTTTATATCGTCACATTCAGCACCGAAAGCAAGGTGAGTGCAGACACCGGTTGCCTCTAACAGCTCTGTGCCTGCCTTTGCAAATCCCCCTGCCGATAAAGTGGAGCATATAGTCGGTATTTCAATAACAATATCCGCTCCATTTTCAAGGGCTTTTTTTGCTCTTTTATATTTATCATATACTGCAAATTCTCCGCGCTGAACAAAATTTCCGCTCATTGCACAAATAACAATATCGCTTTTGTCATTTTTTACCGTATTAATCAGGTACTTATGTCCCTTATGAAAAGGATTAAATTCACAAATTACGCCTAAAATCATAAAAATTACCTTTTTTACTTGACATTGCATATTTATATATATTATATTATAATTAATATATTAAATAATTTCAAGTACGGAGGGAATATTTTGAAGATTCTTGTAATTAACTGCGGAAGCTCTTCATTGAAATATCAGCTTATGGATATGTCCGATGAATCTGTTCTTTGTAAAGGCGCTATTGAACGTATCGGACTTCCTATAACTGGCGGTGAAGAAAATGTTATCATAAAGGTTAATGCTAACAAGTACACTTATGATAAAGAACTTCCTACACATACTGATGCATTTAACGAGGTTAAATATATTCTGAGTGAAAGCGAATATAAAGTTGTTGATTCTTTTGATGAGATTGACGCAATTGGTCACCGTAT
This sequence comes from uncultured Bacteroides sp., assembly GCA_964465835.1. Taxonomy (GTDB): domain Bacteria; phylum Bacillota; class Clostridia; order Oscillospirales; family Acutalibacteraceae; genus Eubacterium_R. The sequence continues at coordinate 8,840 of CAYXLH010000042.1, forward strand.
CGTACAGGGCGGTATAAAATATAACAAATCAACGCTTGTAGATAAAGAGGTTGTTGAGGATGTCAAGAAACTTTCACCTCTTGCTCCGCTTCACAATCCTGCTAATATTCAGGGCTATGAAGCCTGTCTTGAGGTTGTAGGACCTGATGTTCCTCAGGTGTTTGTTTTTGATACTGCTTTTCATTCAACTATGCCGCCAAAGGCTTATATGTATGCAGTACCTTATGAATATTATGAAAAATATGGCGTTCGCCGTTACGGTTTCCACGGTACTTCTCATAAGTTTGTATCAAAGAGAGCCGCAGACAAAATGGGTAAAGATATTAAGAACCTTAAACTCATTACCTGTCATCTTGGTAACGGTTCTTCAGTCGCTGCCGTTGAATACGGCAAGGTTGTTGATACTTCAATGGGATTTACTCCTCTTGACGGCTTTATGATGGGTACACGTTCTGGCGGTGTTGACCCTTCGGTAGTTACATTTATTATGAAAAAAGAGGGACTTACTCCTGACGAAATGGACGCAGTTCTCAATAAAAAGTCAGGCGTTAATGCTATTTCTGGTGTTTCATCCGATGACAGAGATATATGCAAGGCTCAGAACGAGGGCAACAAGAGAGCAACCCTTGCCCACGAGATGCAAGCTTATGAAATTGCCAAGTTTATCGGCTCTTACATTGCCGCTATGAACGGCGTTGACGGTATCGTATTTACCGGCGGTATCGGTGAAAACGGTTTCTGGCTTCGTTCAAAAATCTGTTCATATCTCGGCTATATGGGCATTAAGATTGATGAAGAACTTAATAAAGCTACTGTTAAGGGCGCAGAGGCTGAACTGACAGAGCCTGATTCAAATGTAAGAGTATTTATTCTTGCCACTGATGAAGAGCTTATGATTGCTCAGGATACTGCGGAAATTGTTAAGAACTTAAAGTAAATATATAAATTCATATATAATTTTTTGAAAAGGAGGAGTATTTGTGCCGGAAATTAAGTATGAAATTACAGAGCATCTTGGTGTTATTTCTGAGACTGCACGTGGCTGGACCAGAGAGGTTAATATGATTTCGTGGAATGGGCGTGAGCCAAAGGTTGATGTTCGTGATTGGTCACCAGACCACTCAAAAATGAGCAAGGGCTTAACATTCACAAAAGAAGAACTTATTGAACTCAGTAAAATCGCAGAGAAACTTTAATTTACAAACCGCTGCATTTTGCAGTATCAAGGGCAGCTGTTCGGTTGCCCTTGAAGTTTTGTATAAACTGTAAGATTTTTTAAAATAATTATTTTGAGTTATACTCAAATTAAGAGGTATATATAAATGGAATGGACATCTTTAAATGATTTAAGAGAAAAATATCTTTCTTTTTTTGAAAGTAAGGGGCATTTAAGACTTCCGAGTTTTTCTCTTATACCAAATAACGATAAGAGCCTGCTTTTAATTAATTCCGGTATGGCTCCTATGAAAAAATATTTTACCGGTGAGGTTACACCACCACGTAAGCGTGTAACTACCTGCCAAAAATGTATTCGTACTCCTGATATTGAATGTGTTGGCAAAACCGCACGTCACGGAACTTTTTTTGAAATGATGGGTAATTTCTCTTTCGGTGATTATTTCAAGAAAGAGGCAACTGCGTGGGCATGGGAATTTTGTACACAGGTGCTTGAAATGCCTGTTGACAAGCTCTACGTAACAATTTATGAAAATGACGACGAGGCTTATGAAATCTGGACCAAGCAAAACGGTGTTGACCCGTCACATATTGTTCGTTTAGGTAAAGAGGATAACTTCTGGGAGCACGGTTCCGGTCCCTGCGGTCCCTGCAGTGAAATTTATTTTGACAGAGGCGAAAAGTACGGTTGCGGTTCTCCTGATTGCGGCCCCGGATGCGAGTGCGACAGATATACTGAATTTTGGAATAACGTGTTCACTCAGTTTGATAATGATGGAAACAATAATTATACTCCTCTTGACCATCCTAATATTGATACGGGAATGGGTCTTGAAAGACTTGCGTGTATTATGCAGGGCGTAGATAATATTTTTGAGGTTGATACCATTCAAAATATTATGAAAAAGATTTGCGAAATCGCAAATGTTACCTATCACGATGATGACAAAATCGACGTTTCCCTTCGTGTTATTACCGACCATGTTCGTTCATCAACCTTTATGATAGGCGACGGTGTAATTCCTTCAAATAACGGCAGAGGATATGTTTTAAGACGTCTTATAAGACGTGCATGCCGTCACGGAAGACTTTTAGGCATTAATGAGCCTTTCCTTTATAAAGTTTGTGATACCGTTATTAAAGAAAATGAAACTGCTTATCCTGAACTTAAAGACAAGGCCGAACTTATCAGAAAAGTTATTCTCTCCGAGGAAGAATCATTTGGTAAAACCATTGACGCCGGTCTTGCAATGCTTGATGAGTATATTAAAAAGCTTGACGGCAATGTATTCAGTGGTGAGGATGCGTTTAAACTTAATGATACATTCGGTTTTCCGCTTGATTTAACAAAGGATATTCTTGAAGAGCAGGGAATTACTGTTGATGAGGATAAGTTCAACGCTCTCCTTGAAAATCAAAAGAGAACGGCACGTGCCGCACGTAAAGATGCCGGTGCGGATGCATGGAAAGTTAACTCTATTAAAATCGATACTGAACCTACAGAATTTTTGGGCTATACTGATTTTGAATGTGACGCTGAAGTTAAAGCAATAATTAATTCAGACGGCGAGCTTGTCAATATGCTCGGCGCCGGTGAAGAAGGCGCAGTTGTTCTTGATAGAACAACTTTTTATGCCCAGTCCGGTGGTCAGGTAGGCGACAGCGGTATTATTAAGTCAGACGATGAAAATGTATTTATCGTTGCCGATACTTCTAAAAACGATGATAAAGTATTTATCCACAGCGGCAGTGTTTCAAAGGGTGTTATTTCCTTAGGCGATAAGGTTAATGTTTCAATTAATAAGATGCGCCGTGAAAACATAATGAGAAACCATACTGCAGCACACCTACTTCAAGGTGCGCTGCGTAAAGTTCTCGGTACTCATGTTGAGCAGGCAGGACAGTTAGTTAACGAAAGAGAAGTCAGATTTGACTTTACACATTTCAATGCTATGACTGATGAAGAAATTGCGGACGTTGAACTTATTGTTAACAATTTCATTATGTCGTCGACTCCTGTTACAATGCAGGAAATGAATATTGAGGAAGCTAAGAAAACCGGTGCAATGATGCTTTTCGGCGAGAAATACGGTGAAACTGTAAGAGTAGTTAAAGCAGGTGATTTGTCAACGGAATTTTGCGGCGGTACTCACGTATCAAACAGCGGTCAGTTAGGACTCTTCAAGATTACAAGTGAGTCTTCTGTTGCATCAGGTGTACGCAGAATTACTGCTGTTACAGGCTTCAACCTTATTCATATGCTTAAAAATGCTGAATTTACGCTTAAAACTCTTGCAGCACATCTTAAGACATCTGAAAATGATATTGAAAACAAGGTTGATGCATTAATAATCGAAAACAAGTCTAACGAAAAAGAAATTTTAAATCTTAATGCACAGATAACAAAACTTAAGAGTGCAGATATGTTTAAAAATTCTGTTAAAATCGGCTCAGTTGAAGTATTCACTACTAAGATTGACGGTGCTACTCCCGACGCACTTCGTTCAATGGGTGATGATTTGAAGGCACAAAATGATAATGCGGTAGCAGTAATCGCCGGTGTTAACGGCGAAAAGGCTACGCTTGTTGCAATCTGCGGTAAAAATGCCGTTAAGACAGGTGTTAAAGCAGGAGACGTTGTGCGTGAGGTTGCTAAAATTGCCGGCGGCGGAGGCGGAGGACGGCCCGATTCAGCTATGGCAGGAGCAAAGGATTTGTCAAAGATTGATGAAGCATTAAATGCCGTTACCGATATAGTTAAGAGCTTTATTAAGTAATTTTGAGGTGAGATAAATGTGCGTATTTTGTGAAATTATTAACGGTAATATACCCTCTGATAAAGTTTATGAAGATGATATGATGGTGGCTTTTAGGGATCTTAATCCTGTTGCGCCTGTTCATATTCTGGCAGTGCCGAAAGTTCATATTGAAAGCGTTAATGATATAAACGTCGAAAACAGCAAGTATGTTGCTCATATATATGAAAAGTTAGGCGAAATTGCAGAAAGTCAGGGAATTACTTCATACCGTGTTATTAATAATTGTGGTTCTGACGCAGGACAAACCGTTATGCATCTGCATTTCCATCTTATCGGAGGAGTTGAAATGGGAGAAAAAATATTATGACAAATGATAAAGAATACTACGAACTCAAAATTGCAGGACTTACAAGAAATCTTCAGAAATTCGCAGTTTCCGACAGCCTTGATATCGCTGCTTTCATTCTTTTCGGTGATGTTGAATTAACCGAAAAATGCGCTGAGGAATTACTCAAAAAAGTTCCGGAGTTTGACTATATTGTCACTCCAGAGGCAAAATCAATTCCTCTTGCATATGAAATGAGCAAGCAAAGCGGTAAAAAGTATATAGTTGCCAGAAAAGGCGTAAAGGTTTATATGGATAATCCCGTTAAGGTTACTGAAACATCTATCACCACTCAAAAGGAGCAGTCACTTTATCTCGGACACGAGGACGGCGATTTGCTTAGCGGTAAAAGAGTATTGATAGTTGATGATGTAATCTCAACAGGTGAGAGCCTCAAAGCGATTATTAAGCTTGTAAATGCTTTCGGTGGTGATATTGTCGCCTCCTGTGCACCTCTTGCCGAAGGTGATTCAGCAGACAGAAATGACATTATTTTCCTTGAAAAGCTGCCTCTTTTCTTCAAATAATATACATATCAAAACTTAATAAATACATAAATAAAAGAATAGGACTTTTCCTATTCTTTTTATTTGGAGGTATTTATTATGATTAATGATGAAAAAAAAGTGGCAATTGTTGGGTGTGGTATGGTAGGAATGAGTTTTGCCTACGCAATGCTTAATCAAAATATATGCGATGAAATAGTTCTTATTGATATTAATAAAAAACGATGTAAAGCAGAGGCGGAGGATTTATGTCATTCTTTGCCATTTGCTCCCAGCTCTATGTCAATATACGCAGGCGAATACAGCGACTGTTCAGATGCTGATCTTGTTGTAATATGTGCAGGCGCTCCGCAGGAAAAGGGCGAAACAAGACGTGATTTGCTGCAAAAGAATTACAAGGTGTTTAAGTCTATAGTAAATCCTATTGTAGAAAGCGGTTTTAAAGGCATTTTCCTTGTGGCTTCAAACCCTGTTGACGTAATGACCCAGATTGTATATGAACTGTCAGGCTTCCCGGCAGGGAGGGTGCTCGGTTCGGGTACTTCTCTTGATTCGGCGCGTCTGCGTCATATGATGAGCGACTATTTTAAAATAAATCCACGTAATGTTCATGCCTACGTTATAGGTGAACACGGCGACAGCGAGTTTGTGGCATGGTCACAGGCAACTGTTTCTGTGATTCCTTTGGCTGAAATAGAAAAAGAAAAGCCGAATCTTATGACGGATTTAGGCAAAATTGCCGTTGATGTTCGTGAATCAGCTTATGAAATAATAGAGGCTAAAGGAGCAACTTATTATGCAATAGGCATGGTGCTTGCAAGACTTACACGAGCAATATTGTTTGATGAAAACAGTGTGTTTACCGTGTCTGCATATCTTAAAGGCGAATATGGACAAAAGGGGATCTTTATTGGTGTTCCAAGCGTTGTTAACAGAAACGGCGTAAGACAGGTTCTTCAGATGTCGATGACCGATGAAGAACAGAAAAAGTTTAATGACTCTTGTGAAATAATCAGGGATATGCTTTCTCAGTTGAATAATTAAGCGGTTGGAATATTCCAACCGCTTTTGTAATTTCATTCATCAATATTAAGATATGCACCGTCGGGCATACATAATAATGAACAATTATTAAATCTATAATATCTGTTTATTCCGTAAAAAGCACCGCTGACTTCGCTTACGTTAAAATTACTTTTACTTATTCTTTTAACTTTGTTTGTGTTACAGCAAACATATATATTTTCATCGTCGGAGGATATGTAAACAGGTTCAATGAATGTTGTTGATTCATTTCCTCCCATTCTTAAATCAACCTTCATATTTTCGGCGTTGTATCTTATAACGCAGTTTTCTTCATTGCAGTAACCCCAAAAATAATCTCCGTCGGCGGCAAGACCGCAGACACGTTTGCCGTTATATTCAAGAACGCCGCTTGATTTTAATTCGCCGTCGCTGTTAAATAATCCGTATTCTCCCACAGGAGAGATTATAAGAATATTTTTGCTGTTTAAAATTGTTGCTTCACATTGTACAAAGTTAGCTATAACATTAGTAATTTTTTTATTATTGGCGCCAAATTTACTGTATAAATATGCGCTTTTAGTAATTACTTCTTTTTTTTGAGATTTAAAATCAATAACAAAATAATTAACTTTGTATTTATTAATTGCATCAAGAAGCGGTATTTTTTCAACAATTATTGCTCTGTCACCGCTGTAATTTACAACATCAATGATTTCTTTGCTGCTGATTTTCGGCAATTATATCATTCCTTTAAATATCGTTAGAATTTGTAAGATAACTCAGCGTCATCAAACTGTCAGTTAGGTGTACGTTTTCCACAAGAATCTCCGGATGTGCCATTGAAATATCATAGTTGGAAAAATTCCAGAAGCTTTTGATATTCAGTCTGCACAGTAAATCCGTAAGCTCTTTCATATCGTTTGACGGAATGCAGATTACGGCACAGATAGGGGAATTATCAATGCAGAAATTTTCAAGATAATTAATATGTCTTACAGGAATGCCCTGAATAATTCTTCCGCATATAGCCTCGTTTTTATCAAAAATTCCTACAAGTTTAAATCCGCTTGACCTTGTAAAAATTTTAGAAGCAACTGCTTTGCCCAGGTTTCCTGCGCCGATAAGAATCGTTTTTGTCTCGCTGTTAACACGGAGAATTTCGCCGATTTTATTATAAAGCTCGGGTACATTATATCCGTATCCCTGTTGCCCAAAACCGCCAAAACAGTTAAAGTCATGGCGAATCTGCGAGGCGGTAAGACCCATTCTTTCAGCAAGTTCTTTGGAACTTATCCTTACAATTCCGTTATCTTTCAGATTTTCTAAAAATCTGTAATATCTCGGAAGCCTTTTGATAACCGAAATAGAAATTTCGCTTTTTTCCATTTTTTTCACCACCGATAATTCCGAAATTGAATTATTTTGTCATTTCTGTAATAGTCTGCATTACATAATCACCGAATTCCTCACAGGTGCATCCAGTGTCTCTGCCTGTAATAGTAAGCTTCTTTTCCTCAAACATACATTTGTCAAGAGCTTTTTCAAGAGCGTTAGCCTTGTCCTGATAACCAATGTGTGAAAGAAGCATAACAGACGCTCTGAGCATTGAGCACGGGTCTGCATACTGACCTCTTCCTTCTTTAATCATTCTGGGTGCAGAGCCGTGAATTGCCTCAAACATAGCATATTTCTTACCAATATTTGCAGAACCGGCAGTTCCTACGCCGCCCTGAAATTCTGCAGCTTCGTCGGTGATAATATCTCCGTAAAGGTTAGGAAGTACAAATACCTTAAAATCACGTCTTCTTGCAGGGTCAATAAGCTTAGCGGTTGTGATATCAACATACCAGTCATCTGTAACAATATCAGGATAATCTTTTCCGATTTTCTGCGCAGTTTTAAGGAACTTTCCGTCTGTGGTCTTGATGATATTTGCTTTAGTAATTATTGATACTTTGCCTTTGTTGTTCTTTTGGGCATAATCGTATGCAAGCTTTGCGATTCTTTCGCATCCTTCAGCAGTTGCAACAGTAAAGTCAACAGCTAAGTCGTCTGTAATATTAACACCGTGGGAGCCTACTGCGTAACCGCCTTCGGTGTTTTCACGGAAGAATGTCCAGTCAATTCCTTCTTCAGGAACTTTTACAGGACGCATATTTGCAAAAAGGTCAAGCTCCTTTCTCATTGCAACATTTGCCGATTCAACATTTGGCCATGGGTCGCCTTGGCGAGGTGTTGTTGTAGGACCTTTCAGAATAACGTGGCACTGCTTAAGTTCTGCGAGTACATCGTCGGGGATAGCTTTGTTGCACGCAGCGCGGTTTTCTATTGTAAGACCGTCAATTTCTTTAAATTCAACCTTGCCTTTTGCAACCTCATCTTTAAGTAAAAATGCAAGAACTCTTTCGCTTTCCTTAGTAATAACGGGACCGATTCCATCACCACCGCAGATACCGATAATAATTTTATCCAGAGACTGATAGTCTGTAAAATCTTTGTCCTCTTTGATTTTCTTTGCTCTTTCAAGTTGGGTTTCCATAAGCGAACGGAATTTTTCAACCGCTTCATCTATTGCCTTTTTTTCTTCAATTTCTGACATAATGAAATTTCTCCTTATATTACTTATTCATTTCTCTTGTGTAGTCAAGCAGTCCGCCGCACAGAAGCATTGCTCTCTGGCGCTGTGACAAATGAGACGAATCAAGAGCGTATTCCTCATTCTTAGTAAGATTTTTAAGAACAACAGGCTTGTTATTTTTAATACAGTCCCTGATTGATTCAAGGGCAAGTTCGTCCATTTGGTCAATCTTATCGTAATCTTCTTCGTTAATAAAAGTAAATGGCAGAATACCTGCGTTTACAAGGTTTGCAACATGAATTCTTGCAAAGCTTTTGGTAATAACTGCTTTAACGCCGAGATAAAGCGGAACAAGAGCAGCGTGCTCTCTTGAAGAACCCTGACCGTAGTTGGCGCCGCCAATAATAAATCCTTTGCCCTCTGCTTTAATTCTCTCGGGAAATGTCTCATCACATACGCCGAAGCAATATTGTGAAAGGTGAGGAATGTTTGAACGGTAGGGGAGAATTTTT
>CAYXLH010000043.1:0-17654 GCA_964465835.1 uncultured Bacteroides sp.
TTTTAAGCTCCTTCATTACCTTTTCACTGATATAATCGGGAACCATTCTCTTAGCAGTGCATTTTGCGCTTAATTCAGTAAGATACCAGTAAGGTGAACCCTCTGTGATATTATCCTCTTCAAGAACATAAATAAGCTTGGGGAATGCAGGAGTAATCCATACGCCACTTTCATTCTTGACTCCCTGTATTCTCTGAGCAAGGGTTTCCTCAATAATCATTGCAAGGTCTTTCTTTTCCTGCTCGTTCTTTGCTTCGTTAAGATACATAAATACGGTTACAAACGGAGCCTGGCCGTTAGTTGTAAGCAAGGTTACAACCTGATACTGTATTGTCTGTACGCCTTTGCGAACCTCGTCACGCAGACGCTTTTCAGTAATTTTAACTATCTTTTCCTCTGTCAGCTCGGTGCCGAAATCTTCTGCTTCTTCAATAACCTGCTTGCGTATCTTTTCTCTGCTGACTTGTACGAAAGGCGCCAGGTGAGCAAGAGATATTGACTGTCCGCCGTACTGGCTTGATGCAACCTGTGCGATAATCTGTGTTGCAATGTTGCAGGCTGTTGAGAAAGAGTGAGGCTTTTCTATCATCGTGTCGGAAATAACTGTGCCGTTTTGAAGCATATCCTCAAGATTAACCAAGTCACAGTTGTGCATATGCTGTGCGAAATAGTCTGCATCGTGGAAATGTATAAGACCCTGATCGTGAGCCTCAACTATATCCTGGGGAAGGAGTATTCTCTTTGTAATATCTTTTGATACTTCGCCTGCCATATAGTCACGCTGAACGGAGTTAACAGTGGGATTTTTATTTGAATTTTCCTGCTTAACTTCCTCGTTATTGCATTCAATAAGAGAGAGAATCTGATTGTCGGTGGTGTTTGCCTTTCTTACAAGAGAACGGGTGTAACGGTAGCGTACATAACGCTTTGCCACCTCAAAAGCACCCTGTGCCATAATCTGATCCTCAACGATATCCTGAATTTCCTCTACCGAAAGGGCACGGTTTGCCTTTGCAATTTTAAATTCTACAAATTCTGCAATGTCATTAATCTGGCTTCTTGTAAGTTCTTCCTTTTCACATGCCTGATTTGCTTTTGATACGGCTACTACGATTTTGCTTAAATCAAAATCTACCTCAGAGCCGTTTCTCTTGATGATTTTCATAATTTTTACTCCCTGTTTTTCGCTGAAAAATTCTTGTTTTTTACTTATTGACCGTATAATAGTGAAATTATTACAAATATTACAAAAAAGTAACAGTCGCAGTCATGCGTCTTATATATAATATCAAACCCTTGTGGTTATGTCAATAGAATTTTAAAAAAAATACAAGATATTGTGCAGAAACTTTAATATCACGAAAAATAATACGATATGTAGAAAACGCATAACACCAAAAAATAAGCCGTAAACAGCGGAAAACGGCTTGTTTACGGCATTTTTTGACAAATAAATATTACAAAAGGTAATAGAGACTTTACTGATTAATAATTTTCGGGTTTTACCTGGAAGAAAGACTGAGGATGAGAGCATACGGGGCATACCTGGGGAGCCTTTTTGCCGATGCAGATATGACCGCAGTTGATGCACTGCCATACGCATTCGCCGTCCTTTGAAAATACAAGACCGTCCTCAACATTCTGAATAAGCTTCTTGTATCTTTCCTCGTGTTCCTTTTCAATATCGGCTACCATGCGGAATAATGCCGCAATTTCGGTAAATCCTTCCTCGTCTGCTTCTCTAGCAAACTGAGGATACATCTGGGTCCATTCGTAATTTTCGCCTACGGCGCCGTCCTTGATATTTGTCAGTGTGTCGGGCACTCCGCCATCGTGAAGAAGTTTGAACCAGATTTTTGCGTGCTCTTTTTCGTTGTTTGCCGTTTCCTCAAAAATGTTGGCAATTTGAACATATCCGTCCTTCTTTGCCTTTGATGCGTAGTATGTGTATTTGTTTCTGGCTTCGGATTCACCTGCAAAAGCAGCCATAAGGTTTGCTTCTGTTTTTGTTCCGCTTAAATCTTTCATAATAAAAAATCCTTTCTGAATAATATGTTCTCATATTATTATGTATCAGTTATATTTGTTTACACAATTATTATACCTTTTAAAAATAGTTTTTTCAATAAACATCATTATGCCTTAAGTATAAATTTTTCAACTGCGTCGGCAACTCCGTCCTCGGCGTTTGAAAGGGTAATATATTTTGCCGCTTTTTTACATTCGTCGCTGCCGTTGCCCATTGCAAAAGAGTAGCCGGCGTATTTAAGCATAGGAATATCATTGCCTGCGTCGCCGAAGCACATAGCCTCACTTTTGTCTATGCCCAGCGTCCTGCACATTCCGTCAAGGGCAGTACCTTTGTCGACGCCGGACTTAGTTATTTCAATGTTAGCGTTCATTGATGATGCAAGGGTGATGCCGTCAATTTTTTCAAAATGCTTCCAAACTTTGTCAAAAACTTCTTTGTCACCGCTGTATATGGTGATTTTTTCAATATTCCGTCCGCTGACAAGCTCTTTAACATTATCGCAGGCGTTCATATTTCCCATCAGAGAATCTACAAATTCCGCAGGCAGCAAATCCTCAATAAAAAATTCCGCCTTGTTAAGCTGAACGTAAGAAAATCCGTCAACATAAACCTCATAAAAAACAGGTTTTTCATTAAGATAATCGAGAACACCGCTGCAGAAATCACAGTCCATAAGCCGGGAGTAAATATTTTTGTTTGCACGTCTGTCAAGCACCGCCGCACCGTTTGAATACATAACATAGTCAACCTGGGGCACCTGAACGCACACATCCCCCATAATTGAAAGTGTTCTGCCGGTGGATATTGTTATTTTTACACCTTTGTCGTGGGCTGCTTTTAGGGCTTTTCTGTTTCTTTTGCTTACCGTTAAATGGTCCGGTGACATAAGGGTTCCGTCAAGGTCAAGGGTTATAATTTTTATAGACATGATGACCTCCTTTCGCTTTCTGTATATTATGATACAATATAAAAATAATTATTACAATCATTATAATATGAATTTTTATTGACAAATCTTACGAAAATCGGCTTGATTTTTGCGGCTTTTTCGTGTTTCAGCACAGAAAAAATTAAAAATCGGTATCAATAGTCAAGTTTGTGTTGAAATTTTGTGAATAATTTATTATTATAATAATATATTAGTGTACGGCGGTATTTGTATGGAATTGTTAAAACAAAAGATACTCAGCGAGGGCGAGATTTATCCTGGCAACATTCTCAAGGTTGACTGCTTTTTAAACCATCAGATTGACTGTAACTTTCTCGGCGAAGTGGGAAAAGAATTTCATCGTCTTTTCAAAGACAGGGAAGTAAATAAAGTTCTTACTATTGAAGCGTCCGGAATAGCAATCGGTGCAATGGTTGCTCAGGAATTCGGCTGTCCGTTGGTTTTTGCCAAAAAAACAAAGACAAAAAATATTGCAGGTGATGTATACACTACTAAGGTTGTGTCCTATACTCACGATACAGCATATGATATTATGGTATCAAAGCGTTTTCTCGGCGAAGGTGACAGAGTCCTCATTGTTGACGATTTTCTTGCAATAGGCAATGCTCTTAACGGTTTGATTAAACTTGTTGAGGACAGCGGTGCACAGCTTGTGGGCTGCGGCGCTGTTATAGAAAAGGGATATCAGCACGGAGGGGACAAGCTTCGTGAGAAAGGTATCAGGGTAGAATCTCTTGCAATAGTTGAGGGCATGGACGCCGATACCGGCGAAATACGTTTCCGTAGTTAAAAGGTTATATCGGCTGTGCCGAGTTAAACTCTGTGAGCCGTTATAAATAAAAAATTTCATTATTGGAGGAAACACGATGAAAATTTCAAAAAGAATCATTGCCGTTCTTCTCAGCGTTCTCTTTGTAGTAGCTGCATTTGCAGGCTGCTCATCAGGAGCTAAGGATGATACAGGCGCAGACACATCAGCAGCAGAAAAATCAGATGTTAAAATCGGTTTTATTTTTCTGCACGACGAAAATTCAACCTATGACCTTAACTTTATCAATGCTGCAAAGGCCGCTTGTGAAAATATGGGCGTAGAGATGGTATCAAAGACTAATATCCCTGAAGGTCAGGAATGTTATGATGCTGCTCTTGACCTCGTTGATCAGGGTTGTTCTATGATTTTTGCTGACAGTTTCGGTCATGAGGATTATATGATTGAGGCTGCAAAGAAGAATCCGGAAGTACAGTTCTGTCACGCAACCGGCACAAAGGCTCACACAGAAAACCTCGGCAATTTCCACAATGCATTTGCTTCAATTTATGAAGGCAGATATCTTGCTGGTATTGCAGCAGGTATGAAACTTAACGAAATGATTGACGCAGGCAAGTTCAAGGCTGATGAAGCAAAAATGGGTTACGTTGGCGCTTACACTTATGCAGAAGTTATTTCAGGTTACACTTCATTCTATCTTGGTGCAAAATCAGTTTGCCCCACAGTTACTATGGAAGTAACATTTACAGGTTCATGGTATGATGAGACAGCAGAAAAGGAAGCTGCTAACAAGCTCATCTCCAACGGCTGTAAGCTTATCAGCCAGCATGCTGACTCAATGGGCGCTCCTACCGCTTGTGAAGCAGCAGGTGTTCCTGACGTTTCTTACAACGGTTCAACAGAAAGCGCTTGTCCCAACACATTTATTGTATCTTCAAGAATTGACTGGACTCCATACTTTGAGTATGCAATCAAAGCAACTATGGACGGTACAGAGATTGATAATGACTGGACAGGCACACTTAAAACAGGTTCTGTTGTTCTTACAGATGTAAACGAAAAAGCAGCTGCTAAGGGCACACAGGAAGCTATTGACAAGGCAAAGGCAGACCTTGAAGCAGGTAAGATTCACGTATTTGACGCATCAACATTTACTGTTACAAAGTCAGACAAGTCAAACGTTAACGCAACTGTTGACAAGGACAAGCACCTTTCAAGCTACAAAGCTGATGTTGATACTGATGCTGATTATACAGCAGATACAGAGGCTGTATCCGACGGATATTTCCACGAATCAGAATACCGTTCAGCACCGTATTTTGATATTCAGATTGACGGTATCAAACTTCTTGATACAAAATTCTAATCAAAATATTTGTCAATAATAAAAGCCGTGGCCGTAGTATATACGGTCACGGCAGTATTTAATTTTACTTTGCAAGGAGGCATATCATGAGCGGGTCTTTAGCAATAGAGTTAAAAGGAATAACTAAAGAATTCGGCAGTGTTGTTGCCAACAAAAATGTAAATCTTAAAGTACGCCGCGGTGAAATTCTTGCTATACTGGGAGAAAACGGCAGCGGTAAAACTACTCTTATGAATATGGTGTCGGGTATCTATTTCCCCGATGAGGGCGAGATATTTGTTGACGGTAAAGAAGTTGTCATCAAATCACCCAAAGATGCCTTTAAATATAAAATAGGTATGATTCATCAGCATTTTAAGCTTGTTGAAGTGTTTAATGCTGTTGAAAATATAGTTCTAGGAATTGACGACGGTAAAAAATTCAATCTTAAAGAAGCTGAAAAAAAGGTTAAAGAAATCACCGACAAATACGGTTTTGAAATAGACCTTGAAAAAAAGATATACGAAATGTCTGTTTCAGAAAAACAGACTGTTGAAATTATTAAGGTGTTGTACAGAGGCGCAGATATATTAATTCTTGACGAGCCTACCGCTGTGCTTACACCCCAGGAAACAGAAAAATTATTCGCAGTTCTTCGCCGTATGCGCAAGGACAATAAAGCGATTATCATAATAACTCATAAACTTCACGAGGTTTTGGAAATTTCCGACAGAGTTACTATTCTCCGTAAGGGAGAATATGTTGACACCGTTGAAACAAAGGATGCAACTGAGCAGTCTCTGACGGAAATGATGATGGGCGAAAAAGTGGTGCTGAACATTAAGAGAGAACCGCCTATTAATCCAAGGAAAACACTTGTTGTGGAGCATCTTAGCGTTAAAAGTCCTGATGGCAATATGGCACTGGAGGATGTTAATTTCACGGCATACAGTGGAGAAATCCTGGGCGTTGCCGGTATTTCGGGATGCGGTCAGAGAGAATTGCTTGAATCTATCGCAGGACTGCAAAAGTCTATGTCCGGCTCATCAATTATATACAAACCCGACAAGAAAAAACAGCAGCAGCTGGTGGGTAAATCACCGAGAGCCATCAGAAAACTGGGAATTGCACTTTCATTCGTGCCCGAGGACAGACTGGGTATGGGTCTTGTAGGGAATATGGATATCATTGATAATATGATGCTTCGCTCATATAAATCCGGACCTACTGCATTTCTTGACAGGCATGAACCAAAGAATTTGGCTGAAGAGATTATTGATAAGCTTGAGGTTGTTACCCCTAACGCCCACACTCCTGTACGCAGACTTTCCGGCGGTAATGTGCAGAAGGTTCTTGTAGGACGTGAAATTTCATCTAATCCAAAAGTTCTTATGGTTGCATATCCTGTAAGAGGACTTGATGTTAACTCATCATATACGATTTATGATTTACTTACTGAGCAGAAGAAAAAGGGCGTAGCCGTAATATTTATTGGCGAAGATTTGGATGTTCTGCTTGAACTTTGCGACAGAATTATGGTTATCAATTCCGGAAGAATTACGGGAATTGTTGACGGTACAAAAGCAACCAAGGAAGAAATAGGATTGCTTATGACAAAAAGTGTTGACAAGGAGGAGAATTCAAATGAGTGAAAAAAACAGCGTACGTGAACCTCTTTTTCACGTAGCAAAACGAGATTCTCTTCCTGTATGGAAATCATGGATAATCCGCATTATATCAATACTTATAGCGCTGGTTGTATGCGCGGTTATTACAATGCTGTTGACAGGAGAAAATCCTATCAGCGTTTATGCAACAATGATAAAGGGTGCTTTTGGTTCTGAAAGACGAGTTTGGAATTTGCTTCAGAGCCTGGCAATGCTTCTTTGTATTTCCCTTGCGGTAACTCCGGCATTTAAAATGCGGTTTTGGAATATCGGCGCCGAGGGTCAGGTGCTTATCGGTGGACTTGCTACAACCGCCTGTATGATTTGCCTTGGAGGCAAAATACCAAATACTTTGCTGATAATTGTAATGATTATTTCAAGTATGCTTGCAGGCGCAGTATGGGCTTGTATTCCGGCTATTTTTAAAGCAAAGTTCAACACAAATGAAACTCTGTTCACCCTTATGATGAACTATGTAGGTATTCAGCTTGTATCTTATTTTACAATGTACTGGGAAAATCCGAAGGGTTCCGGCAATATCGGAATTATTAACGCTGACAGTCACGCCGGATGGCTCCCTGTAATCGGCGAATACGAGTATTTGCTTAATGTAATCGTTGTATTTGTAATTACTGTATTTATGTATATATATCTTAAATATAGTAAGCACGGATACGAGATTTCCGTTGTCGGCGAGTCAGAAAATACTGCTAGATATATTGGTATAAATGTTAAAAAAGTTATTATTCGTACAATGCTCCTTTCCGGCGCAGTCTGCGGTATTGCAGGGCTTCTGCTTGTAGGCGGTACTAACCACACTATTACTACTACAACAGCAAACGGCAGAGGATTTACCGCTATTATGGTATCCTGGCTTGCAAAGTTCAATCCCATACTTATGATACTGACTTCGCTCTTGCTTGTGTTTTTTGAAAAGGGCGCCGGTGAAATTGCTACAGTGTTCGGACTTAACGAATCATTTTCTGATATTATTACCGGTATTGTTCTTTTCTTCATTATCGGAAGTGAATTTTTCATCAACTATCAGTTGAAATTCCGTCATTCACACAAGGAGGTAAAGTAATATGGTAACAGCAACAGCAATTACATTTATCCAGCGTGCGGTTATGCAGGGCATACCTCTCTTGTATGGCTCAACAGGTGAAATTGTTACTGAAAAGTCGGGTAATCTTAATTTAGGTATTCCCGGAATTATGTACGTAGGCGGTATCAGCGGTGTAATCGGAGCGTTTTTGTATGAAAACTCCCTTGACTCCGTAAGTGATGCCAACGGCTTTCTTGCAGTAATGATTCCGCTTTTGTGCAGCGTTTTCGGTTCACTTCTTATGGGACTTGTTTACTGTTTTTTGACAGTAACTCTCCGTGCAAACCAGAATGTAACAGGTCTTGCAATTACCACTTTCGGCACGGGCTTTGGTAATTTCTTCGGCGGTTCTCTTATTAAGATTACCGGCGCAGACGTTCCATCAGTAGCCCTTACAACAACAAGTAATTTTTTCAGAACAACCTTACCTGGCGCAAAGACAACCGGAGCTTTCGGTCAGATTTTTCTGTCATACGGTTTTCTTGCTTACACCGCAATTATAATTGCAGTACTTTGTGCAATATTCCTTAATAAAACAAGAGGCGGACTTCATCTCAGAGCAGTGGGCGAAAATCCCGCAACTGCCGACGCAGCAGGTATTAATGTTGAAAGGTCAAAATACCTTGCCACTTGTATAGGAAGTGTTATTGCTGGACTGGGCGGACTTTACTATGTAATGGATTATGCCTGCGGAGTTTGGTCAAACGAGGGCTTTGGCGACAGAGGATGGCTTGCTATCGCATTGGTTATTTTCGCAATCTGGCGTCCTAATTTGGGTATTCTTGGCTCAATACTTTTTGGCGGATTGTATATCGTCTATCTGTTTATTCCGGGTCTTGCTCTTCGTACCCAGGAACTTTTCAAAATGCTTCCTTACATTGTAACAATTATTGTTCTTGTTATGGTAAGCGTCAGAAAGAAAAAAGAAAATCAGGGTCCTGCGGCTTTGGGTCTGTCTTATTTCAGAGAGGAAAGGTAGTTTTATGGTTCATCAGGATATAGAAAAAATTCTAGTAAGCGAAGAGGAACTTAAAGAGATAAATAAACGTCTCGGTGCGCAGATTACAAAGGATTTTGTAGGTAAAAATCTTTTGGTGGTAGGTATTTTAAAAGGTTCTATCTATTTTATGACGGATCTTACAAGATACATAAATCTGCCCTGTAAAATTGATTTTCTTGCCGTATCAAGCTACGGCAGCGGAACAACCTCCAGCGGTGCCGTTAGAATTTTAAAAGATATTGATATTAATCTGGAGGGTTATGATATCCTTATTGTTGAGGATATTCTTGACTCCGGCAGAACGCTGAATTATGTTTGCAACATGCTTCAGTCGCGTAAGCCTGCCAGCATTTCAATAGCTACGCTCCTTGATAAGCCTGAACGCAGGGTTGTTGATTTAACCCCGGATTACGTAGGCTGCGACGTGCCTGATGAATTTGTTGTGGGATATGGTCTTGACTACGACCAAAGGTACCGCAATCTGCCTTACATAGGACAACTCAAGAGAGAAATATACGAATAAAATAAAAATGCTGTAAGAGTTAAATCTCTTACAGCATTTTTGCGTTTAGTCTTCCTTTGAGAAGTTGGATTTATCTACTTTGCAGAGAGGGCAAACAAAATCCTCAGGTAAATCCTCCCATTTTGTTCCGGGAGCGATTCCCTCCTCGGGACATCCTTCGGCTTCGTCATAAACCCATCCGCATACGTCGCATACGTATTTCATTTTTGTCACCTCCGACATTATAGTTCTTTATAAATTACGGTATTATCACCGAAATATGTGTGAAAATCCGCCGCATCCTATGAAAATGCCATGATTTTACTTTGCTCTTATTTCTTTTATCAAGAATTCCTTACCGCTGATAATTTTAAAGTCCTCGCCTGCGCATTGGGGGCAGCTTACTCCCAAATTGCGGATATCAAAAGTATTTTTGCAGTTAACACATTGTGCCCTTGCTTTTATTCTTTCAATTTCAAGTGTTGTGCCGTCATATCCGCAGTTATCTTTTACGCTGAGCCATGCCTGAGTTAAATACTCCGGTATAACGTCGCTCATTTCGCCGATTTGCAAAACTATTGTATCAACTTTATTGAGCTTATTTTCTATTTTTACTTCATCAACGGTTTTTATAATTTGATGAATAATGCCTAATTCGTGCATAATTATTTGTTCCAGCAGTCAATTTCGTTTTTGAGCCATTGAATCCATTTGTCAATTCCCTCGCCTGTTTTTGCGCTGATAAAGAAAATTTCTGCATCGGGATTTAATTTCTTAATTCGTTTTACAACGGCTTCATCGTCAAAATCAAATACGCATTTGGTATCAATTTTATTGATTAATACTACATCGCTGACGGTGAACATAAGGGGATATTTCAAAGGTTTGTCGTCGCCCTCTGGTACAGACAGAATCATTGCATTCTTTGATGCGCCTGTGTCAAACTCAGCAGGACAAACAAGATTTCCCACATTTTCAAGAACGATAAAATCAAAGTCACTGCTGCCGAAACTGTCAAGACCCTGTTCCGTCATTACTGCATCAAGGTGGCACATTCCGCCTGTATGAAGCTGTATTGCTTTTGCACCGGCGCCGGTTATCGCCTTTGCGTCAACATCGGAGTCAATATCCGCCTCCATAACGCCGATTTTATAATCATTTTTTAAAGCGGAAATTGTGGTTTTTAGGGTGGTGGTTTTGCCCGAACCTGGTGAGCTCATAAGATTAAGCATAAAGGTCTTGTCCTTTTTAAGCCTTTTGCGTATTCTTTCTGCCTCTTTATCGTTGTTTTCAAATACGGATTTTTTTATCTCAATTACTTTAAAATCATCCATAGCTGTCTCCTGTTGCTTTCTATGATGTATTTATAATAGTTTAATTGTTCTGCCTTGTCAACCCCGGCGGGAGGATGTATTTTACATATATAAAATTACGACAAACAGCAATAAATGTAAAATTTATCTTACAAAATGTTTTGAAATGTGCTATAATATACCCATAAAATACATTGGAGGGATAAAGGTGAACAGCACAAATATCAGCATAGGAGACTACGTGATTTATTCCACAAGAGGTATTTGTCGTGTTGATGCGATTGAGTCAAACAAATTTGACAGGGATGTCAAGGATTATTTTGTATTCGTGCCGGTTTTTGACAGTAAATCCAAATATTATATTCCGGTTGATTTTGACAGCGAAAGAGTACATATAAAGCCTGCGTTGACAAAGACTAAGGCGGATGAATTGCTGGATTATTCCGCAAAAACGCAGCCGGCGCAATGGATTGTAAATCCGAGCGAAAGAAAGCAGACCTATGATAAAGTTTATAAGTCCGGCAGCAGAGAAGATATTATCAAAATCATTAAAGCCATAAAGCAGCATGAAAAAGAGCAAAAGGAAATAGGCAAACAGCTTTATGCTACGGACGAAAGGCTCCTGAGAAACTGTATTAATCTTATAACCGGCGAGCTTGCTTATATTTTTGGTAAAACACCTGATGAAATCAAAGAACAAATGGGATATTAATGCCATAGGGTAACGGTAATAATCCGAACCCATCAAAAATGCAGTATTAAAGCGACAAATCTGCACACAATAAACCGTAGTTCAGATTATTACCGTTACCCTGACCTGACATTTTGGTCAGGTTATTATTTTTTTACGGAAAATTTAATGTCTGACGTACGGTTTTTATTATTACCGCCGTCTTTACAAAATAGATACTTGTATTTTATATTCTATAATGTTATATTATATTTTAAGCAATTGATATAAATCCGAACAAGCCTAAAACGGCTTGATTTCGGCATCTTTTCACTTTTCGTCATTGTAAGGCGCCAGCCTAACTGCTTTCTCAAAGCAAAAATCTGCTCAAAATCAAGCTCGTTTTAGGTCGCAGATTTTTTATGAAACGGATTTTACGTTAGCCAAGGCACAAAACGCAGTTAATCCTAACGGATTAACGAGTATTTTAACACAGCATAGCAGTAAATCTGTTTATAAAAAACTTATTCGGATTTGTCTCGCTTGCTTAGATAAAAATTTATATCGGGTGATTTAATGTTCGGCAGCCGAAAAGAGAAGAAAAACGGATTAAATATTATTATTGTAGGATGCGGCAGAGTAGGCGCAACCCTTGTTGAACAGTTAAGCGGTGAGGGGCACGATATTACTGTAATTGACACGGACCCTGCAAAAATACAGGAGTTAACAAACCTATATGACGTTATGGGCTATGTGGGCAATGGCGCATCCTTTACCGTTCAGATAGAAGCAGGAATAAAGGACGCAAATCTTATCATCGCCGTTACTGATTCGGACGAGCTTAATCTGCTTTGCTGTACGGTAGCAAAACGTGTGGGCGACTGCGCCGCTATTGCACGGGTAAGAAATCCTGATTATAGTATTGAAATCGGTTATCTCAGGGAAAAGCTGGGTCTTGCAATGATTATAAATCCCGAGCTTGAAGCTGCCCGTGAAATGGCGAGAATACTGTATCTGCCCACTGCCCTTGAGGTAAATTCCTTTGCTCATGGTCAGGCAGAGCTTATTAAATTCAGAATACCGTCGGGTAACGTCCTTGATAATCTCTATATTTCCGATTTGGGCAAGCATACCTCCTCGGATGTGCTTATCTGTGCCGTAGAGAGAGCAGGAAAAATAACCATACCCTCCGGTGATTTTCAGTTAAAGCAGGGCGATGTTGTATCTTTTGTTGCCCACAGAAAAATAGTTCGTACATTTTTTAAAGATATAGGATTTAAAACAAATCACGTTAAAAGTACTATGATTATTGGCGGCGGCGATGCTGCGTATTATCTTGCAAAACAGCTTATTCATATGGGCATTGACGTTAAGATTATTGAAAAAGATTTTAAACGCTGTGAGGAGCTTTCCAATTTGCTGCCCAAAGCCACAATTATCAATGGCGATGGCACCGACGAAAGCGTGCTGATGGAGGAGGGAATAGAGGATATTGAATCTTTTGTTCCTCTTACCGGTATGGATGAGGAAAATGTGCTTTTAACTCTTCATGCCAACCAGATTTCATATGCTAAGGTTATTACCAAAATTAATAAAATTACCTTTCACGATGTTATAAACAGACTGGATTTAGGCTCTGTTGTATATCCGAGATATATTACTTCCGAGGCGATAATTGCCTATGTCCGTGCTAAAAGCGCCTCAAGAGGAAGTAATATTGAAACCCTTTATCATATGTTTGACCATAGGGTAGAGGCTATTGAATTTTGTGTTGACAGTTCATCAGAGGTTACGGATACTCCGATAATGAATCTTTCTCTTAAAGATAATCTTTTGCTTTGCTTTATCAACCGCCACGGAAAAATCATTATCCCCGGTGGTCAGGACTGCATAAAACCCGGTGATACCGTAATGATTGTTACCAACCATAAAGGTTTTACCGATATCAGCGATATTTTGCGTTAGTTTAATTTTTGATTTATCTTATTTGTTCAGGACAGGTTTATGAATACTTCTATTATCAGACGTGTATTAGGATATGTTCTTTTGCTGGAAGCGGCGTTTTTACTGCTTCCCTGTATTGTTGCGCTTATTTACAATGAAAGACAGGGTTTGGTTTATCTGGCGGTATCTGCGGTTTGCTTTTTAATCGGCGGTCTTATGGCGATGAAAAAGCCTGTATCAAATGTGTTTTATCTTAAAGAGGGCTGTGTTGCTACGGCGTTAAGCTGGATTGTGCTCAGCCTTTTCGGCTGTATTCCGTTTTGTTTAACGGGGGAGATCCCTCGCTTTATTGACGCTTTGTTTGAAACCGTTTCGGGATTTACAACCACCGGCGCAAGTATTTTAAGCGATGTTGAAGCTCTTTCTCACTGTTCTCTTTTCTGGCGGAGCTTTACTCACTGGATAGGCGGTATGGGCGTGCTAGTGTTTCTGCTGGCAGTTGTTCCGTTAAGCGGAGGTTCAAACATCAATTTGCTCAGGGCGGAAAGTCCGGGACCTTCCGTGGGCAAACTTGTGCCTAAAATTCGCTACACGGCAAGGCTCCTTTATGTTATTTACTTTGGAATGACGGTAGCGGAGCTTATCTTTCTTATTGCAGGAAAAATGCCTTTGTTTGACGCCTTTACAACTGCTTTCGGCACCGCAGGCACAGGCGGTTTCGGTATAAAAAATGACAGCCTCGCCGGTTATTCAACCTATATTCAGTGGGTTGTTACCGTGTTTATGATTTTGTTCGGCGTAAATTTCAACGCATATTATCTGTTCTTGTTTAAACAGTTTAAAAAGTCGCTGGCTATGGAGGAAGTAAGAACTTATTTCGGTGTAATTATAGTCAGTATTGTCATTATTACGATGGAGCTTACAAAGGTTTACGGCAATATTTTTGAATGTCTTACCCATTCCTCCTTCCAGGTGGCATCAATTATTACCACAACGGGATTTTCGTCAACGGATTTTGATTTGTGGTCGCAGGCTTCAAAAACCGTGCTGGTGCTTCTTATGTTTGTGGGCGCCTGCGCCGGCAGTACCGGCGGCGGTATAAAGGTATCAAGATTTGTTTTGCTTATTAAAACTATCGGCAAAGAACTGCGTTCATATATCCATCCGAAAAGTGTATACAAGGTTAAGATGGATAAAAAATCAGTTGAACACGAAACAATCAGAGCAACGAATGTTTATTTTATTACCTTTGTTATTGTTTTTTCATTTTCAGTTTTTGCAATTTCATTTGAGGGCAACGATTTGACAACTAATTTTACCGCCGTTGCCGCTACAATAAACAATATCGGACCGGGACTGGAGCTTGTAGGTCCAACGAGAAATTACGGTCTGTTCAGTGATTTTTCAAAACTTGTACTTATTTTTGATATGCTTGCAGGCAGGCTTGAACTGTTTCCGCTGCTTGTTTTGTTTAATCCTCTTTTGTGGAAAGAGACTATCCAGCAGAAAGCTTACCGTATATCGGCAAGGCGTAAACACAATAAATTACAGTAAAAATTATCCGCTCTGTTTATTCAGGGCGGATTTTTTGTTTTTATTTTAAAATTTGTATATTATAAATATTGAATATTATGTAAATTTGTGTAATAATAAGCAGTAATAGTTTTATGATTTAATAAGAACAAAACAGGAGATATTATGACAGATTACGAAAAGCTTGCTGATTTGCTGTTCCCACAGATAGACAGGGACGGCGCATATTACGAAAATAAATATCCTGTGAGAAATCTTAAAGAGGGTGCAAAGGTAACACGTTTTGCTCCCAGTCCAACAGGATTTCTCCACTTCGGAAATCTTTACACTATGCTTGTTGCGTACAGAACTGCAAAAAACAGCGGCGGTATTTTTTATGTAAGAGTTGAAGATACCGACCAAAAGCGTAAGGTTGACGGCGCAGTTGAAGTAATGCTCAAGAGCCTTGCTTCCTACGGAATTGAGCCTGATGAGGGTGTTATCGGCGAAAATCAGGAAAAGGGCGAATACGGTCCATACTATCAAAGCCGCAGAAAGGACATATATCAGGCGTTTGCCAAGGATTTAGTAAAACAGGGACTTGCATATCCGTGTTTTTGCACCGCAGAGGAATTGGACGAAATGCGTGCCCTACAGGAAAGCGAGCCGCAAAAAGGCTATTGGGGTAAGTGGGCAAAGTGCCGTAATCTTACTTTTGATGAAATACAGAAAAAAATCAATGACGGCGCTGAATGGACTCTTCGTCTGAAATCCCCGGGCACACCCGAGGGCAAGTGCCGTTTTGACGACGCAATAAAAGGCAAAATTGAAATGCCGGAG
Organism: uncultured Bacteroides sp.; assembly: GCA_964465835.1. Classification (GTDB taxonomy): domain Bacteria; phylum Bacillota; class Clostridia; order Oscillospirales; family Acutalibacteraceae; genus Eubacterium_R. The sequence continues at coordinate 15,649 of CAYXLH010000043.1, forward strand.
AATATTCAGGACGTTGTTCTGCTTAAATCGGACGGTATTCCAACATACCATTTTGCCCACGCTGTTGACGATCACCTTATGCGTACAACCCATGTTATAAGAGGCGATGAGTGGATATCAAGCACGCCGATACATCTTCAACTTTTCCGTGTGCTTGGCTTTAAACCGCCTAAATATGTTCATGTTGCCACTATTATGAAGGAAGAAAACGGCGGAAAGCGCAAGCTTTCAAAGCGCAAGGACCCGGAGGCTGCCGTTACCTACTACGCACAGCAGGGATATCCCAAGGACAGTGTAAACGAATATATTTTAACTTTGGCAAATTCAAATTTTGAGGACTGGCGCAGAGCAAATCAAACTGCACCTATTGAGGATTTTCCTCTTAATTTCAAAAAAATGTCTGTTTCCGGCGCATTGTTTGATATTGTTAAACTTACCGACGTGTCAAAAAATGTTATCTCAAAAATGAATGCGCAAAAGGTATTTGATTTGTCATATCAGTGGGCTAAGGAATACAATACGGATTTAGCTGCCCTTTATGAGCAGGATAAAGACAGAGCAAAGGCAATTCTCAATATTGACAGAGAGAATAAAAAGCCCCGTAAGGATATTGCAAAATGGAGCGATATACCCGATTATATCAGTTATATGTTTGGTGAAACTTTTGTTCCCTGCTATGACTTAACAGGAAATGCCACACCCTTGCTTGCCGTAAAGGTTCTTGAAAAATATGTTGACATCGTTAATCTTAATGACACCAAGGATGAATGGTTTGGCAGAATTAAGGATATGTGCGAAAGCGTAGGATGTACTCCCAATGTTAAGGAGTACAAGGCAAATCCCGAAAGTTTTGACGGACACGTAGGCGATGTTTCAACAATAATACGTGTTGCCCTGACAGGCAGGACAAATACCCCCGATCTATATGCAATCACCGCTCTTTTAGGAGAGAAGACTGTTAAGGAAAGACTTGAAGCCGCTCTTAAACACTACAAGGAGGAATTGTAATGTCAGCAGAAATAATTAAAGACGAAAACATTGCATCAAATTTCATACACGATTTTATTGATGAGGATCTTGAAGAAGGCGTTTATTCAAGGGTTCAGACCCGTTTTCCTCCCGAGCCTAACGGCTATCTGCATATAGGTCACGCAAAGGCTATATGCATTAATTTCGGGGTAAAAAACAAGTATCACGGAATATGCAATCTCCGCCTTGACGACACTAATCCTACAAAAGAAGATACCGAATATGTTGAGGCGATTGAAGAGGATATCAAGTGGTTGGGATTTGACTGGGACAATGTTTATCACGCTTCCGACTACTTTGATTTTATCTACGAATGTGCAATTAAGCTTATCAAAAAAGGCAAAGCATTTGTCTGCGATTTAACTCCCGACGAGCAGAGAGAGTACAGAGGTACTTTGACTCAGCCCGGTAAAAATTCTCCTTACAGAGACAGAAGTATTGAAGAAAATCTTGACCTTTTTGAGCGTATGACAAACGGCGAATTTGAGGATGGCGCGAAGGTGTTGAGAGCAAAGATAGATATGGCATCGCCTAATCTTAATATGCGCGACCCGATTATCTATAGAATACTCCGCGCGCATCATCACAGAACAGGTGATAAGTGGATTGTATATCCTATGTATGACTTTGCGCATCCGATTTCAGATACAGTTGAGGGAGTGACACATTCGCTTTGCTCGCTTGAATTTGAGGACCACAGACCGCTTTACGACTGGGTTTTGCGTGAGGTTGGATATGAGGCGCCGTCAAGACAGATTGAGTTTGCAAGAATGAATCTGAATTATACACTTACAAGTAAAAGACGTTGTTTAAGACTTGTGCGTGACGGTATCGTGTCAGGCTGGGATGATCCGAGAATGTCAACACTATGCGGTATGCGCCGACGCGGATACACACCTGAGGCAATACGTGATTTCTGTGACAGAATAGGTATCGCGAAGGCAAACAGTGTAATAGATTTTGCACTTCTGGAGGCT
>CAYXLH010000044.1:0-17606 GCA_964465835.1 uncultured Bacteroides sp.
CTTCCTACGGTCTTACAGACTCAATGGGCAGAATGCACGGCGACGCTCAGTTTGCCGGTTCTTCTTCAGTTCCTGCACACGTTGAGATGATGGGTCTTATCGGTATGGGTAACAACCCAATGGTTGGTGCAACCGTTGCTTGTGCAGTTGCAGTTGAAGAGGCTGTTAAATAAGTAATCTATATTTGAACAAATGGTGTTGGTGGCAGCGCCAACACGAGTGTCCGAAATTAAAAGCGTTCCGTAAGGAGCGCTTTTAATTTTGGATTTATGGCTAATAAAAATCTTTGACTATGACACAAAAATCCTTGAAATAATTTATGCAGAATAGTAAAATATTTGTATAGAGACTTTATGCACTCTGTTAGTTTAACCGCAATTATATTTATAGGGTGAAAAATATGAAAAACAAAAGAATTTTATGTGTCGTTTTATCATTGTTTATGGCGTTGTCTGTATTTACGGGATGCAGTACACAGCGTACTGATGATATGCAGGCTGCTTTTTCATCAGATACTGTATTAAGTGGGGTTTATCCTGCAAATGAAAGCATAGTTAATTTGCATACGAAAAAGCAGGATTCTTATATAAACAAGCCATTTGCGCTTATGTACATAAGTGCAACAGGAAAAAAAGAACTTAGTAAACCTGAATCTGTTGAACTGAAGTGGAATGATAATTCATCAGCAGATGAATATATCGTTTCAATAAGCACTGATAAAAATATGTCTTCACCTGAAGTATATACAACTTCAAAAAGCAGTTTTGTTATTACGAACCTTGAGATTGATCAGAATTATTATTGGACAGTCACGGTAAACTCAGAAGTCAGTGATGTATATACATTTAAAACAAGTGACGCCCCGCCCAGAAATATTGATGTTGACGGAGTTGCTAATGTGCGTGATTTGGGAGGCTGGAAAACAGAAAACGGAACACGGACAAAGCAGGGGCTTATTTACCGCTGCGGCAGACTGAATGAAAGCAGTGCCGATACAGCAAAAATTGAAATTACCGAGCACGGAAAGAATGTTATGCTTAATCAGCTTGGCATAAAATCTGAAATAGATTTAAGAAAAACCGATGACAATGAGGTCGGGGGAATAACCTCAAGCCCTCTTGGAACTTCTGTTTCTTATTTTTCCTGTCCTATGGGATGGGACGGCGATATGCTTTACGACAATAAAGAACAGGTAATAAGGGTATTTTCAATTTTGGCAGATGAAAATAATTATCCTCTGATTTATCACTGCAATATAGGTACGGACAGAACCGGAATGATTTCTTTTCTTGTTAACGCTCTTCTTGGTGTTTCACAGGATGATTTAATTACTGATTATATGTTTTCAAATAATGCAAATATAGGCGGTACACGAAAGGCATCCCAAATGAAAAACAGCGGATATTATAAAGCTGTTATGGCAGCACAGGGGGATAGTTTAAGCGAGAAAACATATAATTGTCTTGCGGAGCTGGGCGTGCCGTCAGATCAGCTTGATAAAATTATTGAAATTCTGGGATAAAAATAAATATAATTAATTCAAGGATTAAGTACCAAACAGGAGGAATTATGCCGTTACAGATAATCAGAAATGACATAACCAAGGTACAGTGCGACGCTATTGTTAATGCCGCCAACAGCACTTTGCTTGGAGGCGGAGGCGTTGATGGTGCTATTCACAGAGTGGCCGGCAGAAAATTATTGTTTGAATGTATGAAATTAGGAGGCTGCAGGGTAGGGGAAGCCAAGGTAACCAAAGGTTATAATCTGCCCTGCAAATATGTTATACATACAGTCGGTCCCAAGTGGAGAGGCGGCAATAACGGCGAGAAAGAATTTTTGCAGAACAGCTATAAAAATTCCCTTGCACTTGCTAAAGAATACAAATGCGAGTCAGTGGCGTTTCCGCTGATTTCAAGTGGTGTTTATGGTTATCCTATTAACGAAGCGTTTAAGGTTGCTGTTGGTACTATTGCAGAATTTTTAATGCAAAATGATATGCTTGTTTATATAGTTGTATATAACAAAAATGCTCTGACCGCCGGCAGTAAACTATTTAAGGATATTGTACAATACATAGATGATAACTATGTTGCAGAGCACACTCTCTATGACTGCGGGCGAGTGAATAATATTGGCGAAAGTATATATTTGCCGCAGACAGGATTTATCCCGGACGACGAGAAATGTTGTGCCACTGAGGCGACTATGATGACGGAGCATTTTGAGGACACAGCCGACCTTAGTGATATTGTTATTACCCTTGATGAGAGTTTTTCTCAAATGCTTCTAAGAAAAATTGATGAAAAAGGCATGACTGACAGCCAGTGCTACAAAAAAGCAAATATTGACAGAAAGCTTTTTTCAAAAATCCGTTCAAATCCTGAATACAAGCCAAGCAAACCTACCGTGATTGCTTTTTGCATTGCACTGGAGCTTGATATTGACGAAGCGAAGGATATGCTGATGAAAGCAGGTTTTGCCCTTTCTCACAGCAATAAATTTGATGTGATTATAGAATATTTTATTAAAAGAGAAAATTATAATATCTTTGAAATTAACGAGGCTCTCTTTGCCTTTGACCAAAGTCTGCTTGGTGCATAAGTTTGTCGCACGGCAGGCGACCAAATAACATAAAAAACCTCCTATAATGAGTTTGTAAGGTTGACAAACAAACAAAACAAATTCTTTTTACGGAGGTTTTTATTATGAGAAAAGCAAACAATAATACAATGGAACTGGTATTTATTCTTGATCGATCAGGCTCTATGGGAGGCCTTGAAAAGGACACAATCGGCGGATTTAATTCTCTTATTGAGAAGCAGAAAATGCAGGAGGGCAAATGCTATGTTACTACTGTTCTTTTTGACCATGAGTATGAAATGCTCCACGACAGAGTTGAGCTCGACAATATTAAACCAATGACCGAGGACGACTATTACGTGCGTGGCTGTACGGCACTTATTGACGCCATAGGAACAAGTATTTCACACATTGCAAGCATTCATAAATATGCAAGGCAGTGCGATGTGCCGGAGCATACAATGTTTGTTATTATGACAGACGGTTATGAAAACGCAAGCCATAAGTATTCTTCTGACAGAGTTAAGAAAATGATTGAAAAGGAAAAGAAAAAATACGGATGGGAATTCTTGTTTATCGGTGCAAACATTGATGCTGTTGAAACTGCTGGACAGTTTGGCATAGAAAGTGACCGCGCCGTAAATTACAACGCTGACAGCGAAGGCACGAGCGTAGTTTATGACACGGTGGGGGATACGGTTTGCAATGTACGTGCCTCAATGCCAATTTCAGCAGACTGGAGTGAACGCATAAACGAAGATTATAATAACAGAAAATAATATTGCCGAACCCGGCAGATTTATGGTATTATAATTTTATCTAATTAATACAAAAGGTGAATTTATGAAAAATACTGTAAAATCTGCGGCGGCGGTAATTTTGTCGGTAATAATTGCAGTAACCTTTATTTCATGTACGGCAAAGACAGAGAAAACCAAAACTGCAACGACAACCAAAATTACAACACAGCCTGCAACCTTCGGTGTACAACAGAAAAAGAATCTTGACCGGGCAAAAAAATATATGCGTGACGATTACAAAACCAACCGCGCTGCAACGCCTGCCGTTGAGTACAAAGGCTGCACCTATTACGGCGACAGTATTATTGACGATGAATTTAACGGCTGTATTTATAAAGAAAGCAAAAACGGCAAAAGGGAAATTTTTATTAATGACGTTTGCTGTTTTCAAATGATTTTATATGAGAATTATCTTTTTTATGTGGATGAGGAAACCTGGGGAATTTACAAAATTGACCTTAACAATCCTGCACAGTCTGAAAAAATCAACAAGGACTGCGTAATTCTTGTGGATTCCACTGCATCTACCGTTTGTGAAACGGTATTTTTAAAGGGTGACAGTCTTGTATATATTGCAAATGTTGATGGATATCCCTCTGCTTACAGCGATGAAAATTCCGTTTACCGTTACGATATTGCAACGGGCGAAACCTCGCTTATTGAAACTCTCGGGGCAGGTGAGTATTTCGTAGGTGAATACGGTTATTACGCCGAATATATTTATGATGAAAGCGGCGGCGAAATTATTTATTATTCCGACGGCGGAGAGGTGCTTAAAGATGATAAATTCACTAAGGACGACAAGGGCTTTTATATGTATCCGGGCGAAAATATTTACGAGGACGACAATTATATTATCGTTGAGGAACAGGAAGTAAATTCCGGCGATGAATACGATGAGCAGACCTTTGTGCGTACCGTATATAACAAAAGAACCGGAAACGCACAAATCATTGACGGCTCATCGTCTGTTGGAATTGCCGGATCAAAGGTTTATACGGTTACCTATGATGTACCGGAGGGTTATAACCCTGACTCAGCTACAGAAAATCAGATTATAACCATAAAATCTGCTGTGTATGATTTGAAAGTATAAAAAGATTTAATTGCAGTTTATTGTACGATTTTAGCTTCACCTTAAAAGCGGCTTAGACTTGATGCCTAAGCCGCTTTATTATAATTCCGCTAATGTAGTTGTGGGATAAGAGCGGTGGAGATGCCGAAATAAACAAGCAGAGATACTGCATCAACTATTGTTGTGATAAACGGCGAGGACATTACCGCAGGGTCAAATCCCAGCCTTTTTGCAAGGATAGGCAGCGAACAGCCTATGATTTTTGCAAAAATTATTTCTGCAAACAATGTAAGGCAAATTACCAAATCTACCAGCAGTGTAATTTCGTCATTTTTAAACAGAAGGTGGTCAATTAGCCAAATTTTTGCAAAGTTTACAATAGCCAGTGACAGACCGCATACGACGCCTACGCGAAGCTCTTTCCATATTACTTTGAATGTGTCTTTATAAGTAACCTCTCCCAGCGACAGCGCACGAATAACGGTAACGCTTGCCTGACCGCCTGAATTTCCGCCGGTGTCCATAAGCATAGGAATAAATGCTGTCAGAATTGTAAGGCTTGCAAGTTTGTCCTCAAATCCTGTAATGATTGAGCCGGTAAAGGTAGCTGAAACCATAAGCAGTAAAAGCCAAGGAAAACGGCTTTTCCAGGTATCAATAACCGAAGTTTTCAGATAAGTTTTCTCCGTAGGGAGCATAGCGTTCATCTTCTGGATATCCTCGGTGTTTTCTTCCTGAAGAACGTCCATAGCATCATCAATGGTGATGATACCTACAAGCCTTTCTTCCATATCAACAACAGGAAGAGCCAAAAAGTTATACTTGTCAAAAAGCTGCGTCGCAATTTCCTGGTCGTCAAGAGTGTTCATTGAAATAACATTTGTTTCCATAAACTCTTCAATCAAATCATCATAATCGTGAAGCAAAAGCTCCTTTACTGTGGTAACGCCGATAAGATGACGTGAAGCGTCGGTTACATAACAGGTATAAACCGTTTCCTTATCAACACCGGTACGGCGTATGCGTTTAAATGCGTCCTCAACCGTCATATCACGCTTCAAATCCACAAATTCCGGAGTCATAATTGAACCGGCAGAATCCTCGGGATATTTCAGCAGGGCGTTGATTGAATTTCTCGTTTCACTGTCAGTATTTCTTAGTATTCGTTTTACAATGGTAGCAGGCATTTCCTCAATAACGTCAACTGTATCGTCAAGATACAGCTCGTCAAGAACTTCACGAAGTTCCGTATCCGAGAAAGCGTGAATCAGTGTTTCCTGGGTGTCGCCGTCAAGTTCTACAAAAGTGTCGGCAGCTTCCTCCTTTGAAAGCAGACGGAAGAGAATAATGCTCTGATTTGACGGAAATTTGTCAAAAAGCAAGGCGATATCGGCGGGATTCATCTCACCGAGCAGTTTTTTTATTTCGGAAAATCGTCGCTTTGAATAAAGTTCCCTTATCTGTTCAATGAGTTCTTCCATTTCAAATTCCATGATATCACCATCCGTTCTGAATATTATTGCCTTATAAAGAATTCCTCTTCATCAGAATCTTCCACTTTTCGTGTAAGGCGTTTGGTAACAATTATAAAAAATATCAGCATTGCAATTCCTGCTGCTGCGCTTAAAACTGCAATGAAAAATTCGGGTTTTTGATAATACAGTTCACCCTCTACAATTGATGTAAAGCCTGGCTGCGCCATTTCGTATCGCACTTCGTCACAGGTTTTATTTAACCGTTTAACCTTTAGCGTATATTCTCTCGTGGAGCCGTCGGACGCTGTTACAATCAGTGTTATAGCAGGCTCCTGGTCAGTATTGAGCGTAATTGTTCCGGGGACTTCGCAATATGCGCTGACATCCTTTGTGGCGGCGCTTAAAGTAATTTGAGTTAAATCAGAGGGTATGTATAATTTGTAGTCTGTGTCATTTTCGTTTATTTCAGGATAAACTTCGCCGTATTTACAGTCAACTGCGCTGAGCAGATTGTTTGAATTAACATTTTCTCTTTCGGCAAAAGGAAAGTTAAAAGTGTATATAACCGAGCCGTTTTCATATCCCAATGTAACATCAATGCCCGTTGTATGCTTTGTTTCATCAGTTTTGTAGGTTACAAAAATATCAGCGTTCGTGCTGGTTTTGTAGCTTTTCAGGGTGGGAGTTACGGTGTTGTCAATAAGCTTGAGAGTATAATCATAAATCTGTGGATTGAAACCGCCCTCAATTTCTGCATTTTTAAATGATATAGAAGTAAGTACAGGCGGCTTTGCAGGGTTTGTGGCGGTCTGCGCAGAGCCGGAAAGTGAAGCAGGAAATAAAAACACGCACAAAAGTAAAAGCGCTGATAAAATCTGCTTTGACTTTTTCATTGTTGTTCCCCCTTCTATAATTATAATTTTCCCCAATTATGCTATGACGTAGCTTGTGATTTTTTTCTTCTCAAGCTGTGTCGTAATTTTCTTTTCGTCAACCTTTGTTTTTATTACATAAATCTGATTATCTTTAATTTTATCAAATTTTTCTATGTCCGCTTTGATAGCGGAATTTGTTGTTTTGCCTGTTTTTTTATCCTTGCCGCCGATATTGACCTCAACCTGTTCCAGAAATTTGATTCTGCCGTCAAAGTCGCTGTTAAGCTTTTTTGCAAGGGCGTCAAATCCGTCGCCGTAAGTATTGCCCAGTTCATCGGGCAAATCACATCCACCTAGTATAAATACGGTTACACCGTAGGAATTAAGTTCCTTAACAATGTCCTTGATATAGTTATATGTGATTTCAGAATCCGGATTAAGGTATTTGCTGCCGTCTTTATCGGTATACAAATCGCTGCCGTTCATTATTGCTGCCTCCGGTGATTGGGTGGCGGCTATGTTATCGTTGTAGCAGTAAATTCTTGCCACTGGCAGAATATCGTTTGCCAGCAGTTCCTCAACAGATGCCTTGGGATGGGAGCCGGGGGAGCTTACAGCGCCGAAAGTGTCAACACTGGCAAGAGCGCTGGCATATCCCACTGTGCCGTCTGCTCGTTTTGCATCAAATGTTACGGAAGAGTATCCGTTTGCAACCGCTTCGTCTATGACGGAGGAGAGCATTACAGCCGAGTCAAGGCTTACACTGTCAACATAGCGTGAGGATATATTAATTTTCATATTTGACAAATCCGCAGTCTGTGCCGTTGCCTGAAGCGAAAGCCTTTCGGCAGGCTTCGCCGAGCGACCCATATGAACATCCATAAGAGTATAGCCCATACATACCATTAATATGCAAAGCAGAACGCATCCCGCTTTTTTTGCATTACTGCGCTTTTTGGCTTTTGCCTTTTTTCTGTTATCATCACGCAGGCGCAGATTATCGTATTTGTCGCTTGCAGAAGAACCGGGTAGATACTTGTCGGCAAAATCTATTTTTCTGCCGGTAGAGGGTTCTGTCCACCGGCTGTTTCTGTTTTTGTTATCATAAAAGCGTTTTTTCTTTTTCATTGGCTGCGTTTTCCTTTAAAATTCCTACCGTTTTACAGGGGTCGTCGCTTTTGAACACCGCCGAACCGGCAACAAATACGTTTGCGCCTGCCCTTGAAGCAGTTTTTATGGTTTCGGCATTAATTCCGCCGTCAACTTCAATGTCAATATGGGGAGCAATTTTTCTCAGTTTTTCAATTTTAGGCATAGTGCTTTCCATAAAACTCTGACCGCCGAATCCCGGTTCCACAGTCATAACAAGTACCATTGACAGTTTGTCAAGCAAAGGTATAACGCTGTCAATGTCCGTGCCGGGTTTTACGGCAACGGCAGCTTTTTTGCCCAGAGAAAGGATTTTGTCAACAGTTTTAACAGGGTCGCTGTCGCTCTCTATATGAAAACAGATTATATCTGCGCCGGCATTTGCGAAATCCTCGGCGTATTTTAACGGCTCGCTTATCATAAGATGCACGTCAAAGGGTATAATGCAAACCTTTTTTAAGGCTTCAACAACTGGAATACCTATTGAAATATTGGGTACAAAATGGCCGTCCATAACATCAATATGTATTAAATCCGCACCGGCTTTTTCACATTTTTCAAGCTCGGTTTGTAAATTTGCATAATCGCTTGCCAAAATTGACGGTGAAATCTTAATATCCATACAGCATACTGCTCCAACATAATTATTTAATATATTATAACCTTATATTCTTTATAAATCAATACGGCAAATTAACGGAATTAATAATTGTATGCCTTAAAAATTTGTTGATAATCGCCTCATATAAAAAACTTCATCAAATTATGCACTTTGCACATATTTTCTCTTGATATCAGCAAAGAAATTTGGTATTATATTGAATGGGAAAGCGGGAATTTATGAAATGAAAAGAGTATTATCATATTTTTTATGCATCATATCTTTACTGTGCTGCCTTTGTGCACCGGCGCAAGTTCAGGCTGCGTCAATATCCTTAAGCAGTACGAAAATTACCATTAATTCAGGATATACAAAAACATTAAAGGTAAAATCAGGCAGTAAAAATTCTTCCGCCTCAAATTATAAATGGAGCAGCAGTGATACAGATACGGCCGTTGTTGATTCTAATGGTAAAATTACGGCGAAAAAATGCGGAACTGCAGTGATTACAGCTAAAAGCAAAACAAATTCTCAAAAAGCGGTATGCAATGTTACTGTGAAAGCAAATTATACAGTTAATCCCGACACGAAACCGTTTGACAGCGCTTTTACAAAAATAGAGGCGTATAACAGCTATACAAAGCAGTATTATATGCTTCGTTCTTATCTGGAACGAATTAATTATGCCGGCGGCGGAACTCTTGTTTTAACCAAAGGTACATACAAAATTCCCTGCATACTTTATCTTTGCAGCAATATTAAAGTTGTTCTCAGCGACGGCGCAGTTATAAAGAAAACTACAAAAACAGGATGCGAAAACCGACCGGCAACACAATCACTGTTTCAGATGGTATCACCGACGGAAAACAAGGTGCGCAAAACCGAGTACAACGGCGCCCATAATATAAAATTAATTGGCGAAGGAAATGCCTGTATTGATATGACGGACTCCAGGAAAGATAAAATTTCTGTTGCCATTGTGATGGGGCATAACAAAGATATTGAAATAAAAGGCATTGATTTTAAAAATTGTGCCTATGGTCATTTTATTGAAATGGACGCATCAAAAAATGTAAAGGTAATCTCCTGTACATTTTCAAATAACGACGAATATTTTAAAAAAATCAAATCCGGCAATTCACTTACCGGCGGAGGGTGCGTTAATCTTGATACTCCGGATAAAAAGACCAAAGGATTTACCCAGTACTGGACTTCTTATGACTGCACACCAAATAAAAATGTTGTTTTTAAAAACTGTGATTTTAAAAATGTTCAGTACGGTATAGAAACTCATCAGTATTCACAGGACAAATATCATACTGATGTGGAGATTACAAACTGTTCCTTCCGCAATGTAAGCAGATATGCAATTCAGTTAATGAACTGGAAAACGCCGAAAATTACTAATAACACTTTCAGGAATATCGGTGTGGGAGAATGTGCGCCGATTGATGAAAAAACCTGTGCGGTTTATGGTTGTGGCGTAACTGATCCATATATTTACAATAACAGATTTAAACTTTGTGCCAAGATTGCCTGTTTTAAAACCCAGGTAAGCAAAAACGGCTACGCTCCGTCGTATAACAATATTGATTTTAAAACTTATAAAGAAATGGCACAGAGTAATTATTCTTACTATAACAGCTTTTCATCAAGGGAGCTGGTGGTACAGAAAAGGCTTAACGGTGACGGTACTTTATCATCAAAGCACAGCTATCCGCAGCTTCGCTTCGATGTTAAACAATAAACGGCAAAAAACACACGGAGAATGACTTATGAAAAGAAGGATTTTATCGGTAATATGCGCTTTACTGACGCTTATTTCGTCGGTATTGTTTCCTGCTGCCGTTTTTGCCACTCAGGAAATTAATTTCAGTGTTGACCATATTACTGTTAACGCCGGAAATTCTAAAACAATAAGCGTTATTGCAAATTGTACAAAGCAAAATCCCGATGATTACAACTGGAGCAGCAGTGATACGAAAACAGCTGTTGTTTCAAATGGAAAAATTACGGGAATGCGCAGAGGCAAGGCAGTTATTACTGCTGTGAAAAAGGGCGGTAAAAAGGTATATGCCAAGTGCAATGTTAATGTTACCGCTGATTACACCATATCGCCCGGTACTGCACCGTTTAAAAATAAATATACATCATATACAACTTATAACAAAAATACAAAGCAATATTATATGCTGCGTTCTTATCTTGAACTGCTGGAGTCAACTAACGGCGGAACCCTTACACTTAAAGCAGGCGAGTATAATGTTACCAATGTGCTTTACCTTGCAAGCAATGTTACAGTAAAACTCAGCGACGGTGTTGTTATTAATAAAACCAATGATATTCAGACAGAAAAACTTATTTTTTCTCAGTCCCTTTTCCAGACAGTTTCACCGTCACAGACGGAAATTAAGCATAGCGGCTATAACGGAGTGCAGAATGTAAAAATTATCGGTGAGGGCGATGCAGTTATTGATATGTCGCAAACCGGAAACAATAAAAAATATGCCTGTATTGTAGCAGGTCACTGCAAGAATGTTACTGTAAGTGGTATTAAATTTAAGAATCTTCAGTACGGCAATTTTATTGAAACTATTGCCGCGTCAAATGTTAATATAAGCAAGTGCAGTTTCGTTAACAGCAAATCAATTCTTGAAAAAATTATCAGTTATTCTGATGAAAATAAAAAGAATATGGGCGTATCGGGAGTTAATATTGATACTCCGGACAAAAAAACCGACAGCTTTACCCAAAGCTGGACCTCCTATGACTGCACGCCGTGCAAAAATATAACGGTTGAAAACTGTAAGTTCAAAAATGTCAGCCGTGGCGTTGAAAGCGACCAATATACCGAAAACAAGGTGCACACCGATATCAAGGTGAACAAGTGTCGTTTTGAAAACATTACCGCCTGTGCGGTTTATATGCTTAACTGGCAAATACCCGTAATTACCCAAAATGATGTTTTATCCTGCGGAACAGGAGATTCAAAGATAAAAGGAACGTCCTTTGCGGTTGTAGGTCAGGGTGTTTCGAATCCGATTATTGCGGATAACGATTTTGAAAAATGTGAAAGCATAATGCGTTTTGCTCCTGCACCAAGCAAGTGTGGTTATAAAAGAATTGACAACAGTATAACCAAGGAAGAATATCAGCGGATTGCAGACAGCAATTATTCCGTTAATAATTCCTATGACTCAAGGGCCTTGTCCGTATCACAGGGATTTTTAAGAAACGGTAAACCCGACAACAAATCAGTTTATCCTGATTTACATTTTACAGAAAAGACGGAGGCGAAGTGATGAAAAAATCCATTTCGTTAATTTTAGCGGCAATTATGATTTTTGCATTGTTTGGATGCAGTGCAAAAGAGGAACCAACTAAAACAACCGTAACCACCACCCAACCGCCGGCGGTAGTAAATCCGCTGACCGGAGAAGAGGGTTACAACAAAAACGCAGTTGATGTACGCCCTGTTGCAATAGTTGTAGAAAATACGCCGTCGGCACGGCCGCAGTGGGGCATATCCACTCCCGACATTATAGTAGAGGGTGAAGTTGAGGGCGGAATCAGCCGTATGCTTTGGCTTTACGCAGATTATACATCAGTTCCTGAAAAGGTAGGCCCAATCCGTTCTGCAAGGCCGTCTTTCGTTGAATTCAGCGAACTGTTTGATTCAATCTATGTTCACTGGGGCGGAAGTCACAGCAAGGGAGACTACATCGGCGGTTACGGCAGAATTAAACGTGACGATGTTGACCATATTGACGGTATGGATGGCGGCGAGCTTTTTGGCAGAGATACAACGCGCAGTGTTTCATCAGAGCACAGAGGTATTCTCAAGGGAAATAAGCTTGCTTCTGTTATTGATAAAAAAGGTTTCAGAACAAAGATTAATAATGCTGATTTTACACAGCTTTCTTTTAATGATGATGTTACAAATGCAGGCACTCAGCAGGTTCCCAAGGTTAATGTTAAATTCTCATCACGTACCGATACACGTAAGTTCTCTTACAACAGTGAGGATAAAATGTATCACACCTCCGACTGGGAAGATGATGTTAAGTTTGAAAATATCATTATTTTAAACGACGAAACAACATATATCACAACGCCTTACAAAGGTTCAACAACCACATATCTTAACTATTCTCTCAGCTCCGGCGACGGATATTATATTTCCAACGGAACAATGGTTCCGATTAAATGGAGCGCAGACGGTACCCTTAAAATTACCGATGAAAATTCAAAGGGAATAAGCCTTAATCAGGGTAGAACATATATTGCCCTCGCCTCATCCAATAACGGAGGAAAAATCACATTTGAATAATCCAGACTGTGGTAATTGGTACAAAACACCTCGGATTTTATGAGGTGTTTTTGTCATTTAATGGACATTTATTAATAAATTGTTTATCATTTTTGGTTTGACATTTCCGTATGTTAAATATATAATAAAAATGAGATAAAATATAAATTTTAATAAGGAGAATGATATGAGCAGTAGAATGTTATCAAAAAGAATACCGGCTTTCGTTATGGCGGTTATAATGGCGTTGACTATGTTTGCCTTTACCGGTTTAACCGGTGCCGGCGAAGTATACGCTGCGTCGCTGTCCAAGCCGTCAGTTACACTTAAAAATGCAACGCCTACTTCTATTAAGGTAAGCTGGAAGAAAGTCAGCGGTGCAAGCAAGTATACTGTTTACCGTTCTACAAAAAAGGGCAGCGGTTACAAATCAATCAAAACCACAACTTCAACCTCTTATACAAATTCAAAACTGACTTGTGGAAAAACATATTATTACAAGGTCAAGGCGATAAGTGGTAAGAAAAGTGCAACCAGTTCCGTTGTCAGCAAAAAGGCTGTGCCGGGTACAGTAAGCGGTTTCAAGGTATCATATACATGTTCAACCTTAAAGCCCTATTGGTCAAAGCAAAGCGGCGTTTCCGGATATCAGGTATATTATAGAGCTTCCTCATCAGGTAGTTATAAGAAGCTTGCAACCACCTCTTCAACCTCATACACCCAGAAAAAGCTTAAATTGGGTACAGCGAGATACTATAAAGTTCGTGCCTACAAAAAAGTAGGCAAAACTACATATTACGGTGCGTTCACTTCTGCTGTTTCAAAAAAGACGGCTCATTCGCCTTCAACATCCTGGTTTGTTACTAAGGAAGCAACCTGTTCTTCAACGGGCACAAAGCGCAATAAATGTAAGCACTGCCATAAAACCTATACTGTCACAATTCCAAAGGATAATATAGCGCATTCTTATGTAAAAAAGGTTGTTACTCCTGCAACTTGTACTGCTGAGGGAAAAACAGTAACCTGCTGTAAGTATTGTTCAAAGGTAATTAAGACAACTATTGACCCTGCACTCGGTCACAAGTATGAATTGGCAGGCAAGACAGCAGAAGGCTTTGATAGGTATGTATGTGCAAACTGCGGCAAGGAAAAAATTGACGCAGTATGTATGGTGGATATCACCAATAAAACTGTAAGTATGCCTCAGTATGCAGAGTTTATTGACGCTACCGAAACCGATGTAGCTCAGGTGCATCTTAATCCTATCGCAGTCGGCAACACTGTTATTGAGTATAATATTGTCGGTGAAGCAGAAGAATTTACAATAGATGTAAATGCTGTCGCCGATTGCTCAGTTAAGTTGTCCGGGGTAAAAATTACAAACACAAGTTCCGAATGTATCAAGATAAAAGATAGATCACCTGATGAGAGCGCGGATTCAACTGCGGGTACAGCAGTTGAAGATGTAATTCCCGTTGTATCTGTTTCTGCAGCTGACGGTACAGAGAATACTCTTAACGTAACAACAGCAGGTAACGTCATTGAAAGCAAATGCGAATTGGAGCTTAAAGGTCACGGAAAGCTTGCATTAAATTCTGTATCAACTGCTCTTGACTGCCAGGCTAAGCTGGAAATTAAAAATCTTACCCTTGATATAACCTCCACAGGCAACAGAGGTATTGATACTAAGAAAGATAATCTTAATGCTGCAGGATTGATTATAAGCACGGATTATTCAAATATTACCATTAAGCCTAACGCAAATATTACAATCAAATCTTATGATGACGGTATCAGATGTAAAAATATGACCTTTGATGAACTTGATGCAGCAGCAGGTGACACTGCCACAGTTGTAAATGTAGTCAGCGAAACCGGCGACGGACTTCAGCTTGAGGGCAAAAAGGGAATTACAATGTATTCCGGTATAATGACTCTTCAGGGCGGAAAAACAGGAATGAACAATAAGAGCGGACTTAAAAATATAGTCGCTCCGGCGCAGCTCACCGCCAACGGAATTACACAGTAACAGATAAATTTAAAACGGTCGTCCTCTCGCAAGGATGACCGTTTAATTTGTGATTATATAAATAGTTTTCAGTTAAGTGCAACGGATGGCATTGACGTGCTTGCTTGTGTGGTTGCCTGAGCCGATGCAGCTGCATTTGTCGCATCGGATGCAGCAGGTGGATTAACGGCTGTTGTGCTTTCCTGCGGAGCAGTTGCAGCGCTGGTAGTTTCATTTGCGGGCTCAGCGTTCAATGGCTGATTTGCGTAGTTGTGTTTAAAGTTTTCGTAATACGGATTTTCCCAAGTGATTCCGTCAACGCTTACATAAGATTTAACACAAGCTTTTATGGTAATAATCTGTGGGTCTGTTGATACATAAATTGCCGCATTGCCAAAGGAGGCTCCCGGTGCGAGTGAAGTCTGACCGGACAAATTGCTGGCAAAATCGTATTTAATAGTGCGTATGTAAGCAGGCTCTTGTGTTTCTTCCGGCTGGGTAATCATTATAGGCTGACCAGCCGCATCCCATGCGCAGAAAGATAATTCAAAGCTTGCAATGTTAACGTCTGAATTGTTAAGTACATCAGCGCTCACAGCATCATATGCCAGCTGAGAGTTTGTGCCGGCTATAAGATATTTTGTGCCTGTAACCGTAAGGGGCTGTGATGATAAAAGTGAGTCAAGAGACGCATTGTCCGCATATTCGGTTTCGCCCTGTTCAACAACTGTTGAATTATCACTTGCATTTTGCTGATGTTTACTGTATAATACTCCGAAGACGATACCTACTGCGGCTAATGCAACTGCAACAGCTACGCATATAATTATGGTAATTTTTTTCTTATTTTTGGATTTTTCATCAGGGATGTCAACGGCATTTGCCTTAACTGCACTTTTGTTTTTGGCACCGCAGTACTGGCAGTATAAAGCGTTATCGTCAATTTCATTAGAACATTTTTTGCAAATCATATAAATTCTCCTATGTAAAAATTATTATTTTTAAATCAATATATATTAAGTTTAACGCAACATAATAATTTAGTCAAGATTTAATTAAATTTCCTCTTGAATAGTTTGCAAAAATGTGTAATAATATGGTAAGACAAATAACGAGGTGTGGCTCAGTTTGGTAGAGCACCACGTTCGGGACGTGGGGGCCGCAGGTTCAAATCCTGTCACCTCGACCAATAAAAAGCAGATACCTTTCCGGGTATCTGTTTTTTTTATTAATGTGATTAAAAAAGGATTTGAACCTGCGGCAAGCTTCCCCTCGCCACCAATCTTGTAGAAAATAATGACCGATAGCTCAAATCATAACAATTCTTAAAAGGATAAAGTATAATTTTTATAATTATATACTTTATAGCATCTATCTAATCTATATCAGCTAATAGTTCAATTTCGCCATACTCCTTTTCAGCATCTTTGAACACGCTGACAATTTGATTAACATACGGCTTCATTTTCTGTGCTGCTTTGGTTTCAGGTTTAAATATAATTTCTATTTTAACCGGTGTTTCAATAATACCTGTTAAACTATCCCATAGAGCATCTAAATTTTTTCCGTACCAATCAGGTAAATCTAATTTTTCTTTTATTTCGTTATGTATAGAATCAAGATACAAACAATCTGAAAAATTAATAATGATTCTATTTTTCATACAAATACCCCCTAAACGATTTCATAAAAAGTCTTATAGTGATCATATGTAACAAAAATCAAGCCATCGTTTGAATATACGATTCGCATTGAATTTCTGAAACCACCAGAATAATTAATATCTGCTTCATACCATACACGACCATATTTGTTTGGCAAATGACCGTCATAATTTCGGTAGGTACCTTTTGTTAATTGCTTTCCCGGTGCTACTTTATCTAAGTTGCCGAGAAAAGCTTTCCAGCCAAGTTTTTTAGCATCACTAAGTGTAATATAATAATCAGGAAGCTGACCTGAATATTTCAAATAATAGTCAGCACCATTATCTCCGTCAATCGTTGCCGTACCTGCTGTTACTGCAATTTTAGTTATTATTTCACAATGACAATTTGGGTGTACAGGAATGCCTGTATCTTCATCAATAGGCAGAATAACCCCATTTCTGGAAAAACAATAGGGGCATGTAAAAGGTCCTATATGTGTTACCCATCGTTTCCAATTTTTGCTTTCCTGAGTTACAGGCTCAAATGTATCAAACAAACCTTTTATGATGTATGGTACTATATAGCCTGTTACTTTTTTAATATACATTATTTCATCTCCTTTTGCAAATTATTATCCATTATGGATAAGCTCACAGATTAGAGATGAAAACTGCTTTTGTCAAGCATTTTGAGCAAAATTTAATAAAGTATAGTGTTTAAGCGCTATATTTAAAGGTGAGATGAGATTAAAAAGACGTATAAAAAATATAAAAGCAAAATGCGAAATCAACACACTTGCTTTTACACTCATAACTTTAATATATTCATAATCCATTTAAGCATATCAATATTTATTTTTGTCAGATTATCAAATTTATCAAACTGACTGAAATATGCGATACAGATAATCTGAATGGAATAAATCACATAAGGCAAAGCCTGTTTTTCATATTCCGACAATGGAGTAATGCTCTCATAACCTTTTACAAGATTATCAAATATTTCAAGCCACTTGCTTTTATCAATATCGGAATTATTGAAACATTCTGACAAAATGGCTGTTGCACAGTAGCAGATGTCAAATA
>CAYXLH010000045.1:0-15341 GCA_964465835.1 uncultured Bacteroides sp.
CGAATGTGCTAATGGATGTACTTTTTCAAGTTACTGGATGCACAACGGCTATATTAATGTAGATAATGTAAAAATGAGTAAGTCACTCGGCAATTTCAAAACAGTTCGTGAAATCGCTAATAAATACGGCTATGAGGTAATTAGATACTTCCTTATTTCTTCTCATTACCGTTCACCCATCAACTATAATCTTGATATAATTGAGCAGTGCCAGTCAGCTCTTGACAGATTATATACTTGCCGTGAATCACTTGATTTTGCAGTTAAGAATGCTGATGACAGCATTGCTGATGACGAAAGCCTTATTGCTAAAATTAATTCACACAGGCAGCAGTTTACTGACGCTATGGATGATGACCTTAATACCGCTGACGGTATAGCTGCAGTGTTTGAACTTGTTAAAGATATAAATACCCTTATTCTTGACAAGAAGGTGTCGGTAAATGTTTGCACAGCCGCCGCAGATTTGTTTGACGAACTTTGCGGTGTTCTTGGTATTCTCTATAACAGAAAGTCAAATGACATTGACAGTGAGATTGAAGATTTAATTGAACAGCGCCAGCAGGCAAGAAAGAATAAGGACTGGGCAACCGCTGACAAAATCAGAGACGATTTAAAAGCAAGAGGTATTATTCTTAAGGATACCCCTAACGGAGTTACATGGAGTAAGGAGTAAATTATGGTAGATAACGTAAAGTTTAAAGATACGCAGGTATCACGTCTTGGACTTGGTACGATGCGCCTTCCCTGTAAAACAAAAATTAAGAGAGAAGCCAATCCGCTTATTGATTACAAAAAGGGTCAGGAACTCGTTGATTTGGCATATCAAAACGGTGTCAATTATTTTGACACTGCATATATGTATCACGTTGGTAAAAGCGAAAAATTTATTGGTACCGCGTTAAAAAAATATCCGAGAGATTCGTATTTTCTTGCCGACAAGTTGCCCATATGGATGTGCAAAAAGCCATCTGATATGGAGAAAATATTTAATAACCAACTTGAAAGATGCGATGTGGATTATTTTGATTTTTATCTTCTTCACGCTTTGGATAAAGATAATTTTGATAAGTGCGAAAAATACGGCGCTTACGATTTTGTATGCAAAAAAAGGGAAGAAGGAAAAATTAGAAATATAGGATTTTCATTTCACGGTACCATTGAAGCTTTAAAAGAAATTGTTGCTGCGCACGAATGGGATTTCGCACAAATCCAGATGAATTACCTTGACTGGAAAAACCAGAATGCCAAGGAACAGTATCAGATTCTTACAGACGCAGGAATTCCTGTAATCATTATGGAGCCTGTCAGAGGGGGTAAATTGGCTGATTTGCCTGCTGATGCAAAGAAGATATTTGATAATTACGATAACACAAAATCAACCGCTTCATGGGCAATTAAATTTGCTGCAAGTTTTGATAATGTTATGACAATTCTAAGCGGTATGAATTCTAACGAGCAAATGCTTGATAACTTAGATACTCTGACTGATTTCGTACCAATGAATGATATGGAATTTAAACTATGTGAAAATGTCGCATCTGTATTGAATAAAAATGATGCAATTCCATGTACAGGATGTGATTATTGTTCTGACTGTCCGAAAGGAGTGAAAATTAGTTCAATTTTTGCTGCATATAACGGATATAAAAACGGTGATTTAACGATTGAACAGTCTTTGGAAGCGTATAAAAAGATTGATATAAATGAAGAAGCCTGTATTCAGTGTGGAAAATGCAAGAGCCATTGCCCTCAGGGCATTGATATACCAAATCTCCTTAACGGTGTTATTAAAGACTTCTTTAAATAAAATTAACAGAAAAAGGACTGAAGCCTTGTGTACTTCAGTCCTTTTAATTATTTTAGATTATTTTACAAGCTTGCTCATGTCGTACATACCATTTGGCTTACCGCTTACATAAACCGCAGCGTTAACGGCACCTACTGCAAAAACTTCTTTGCTTCTTGCCGAATGTGAAAGGGTAATGTTTTCATCTCTTCCTGCAAAAAGTATCTGATGCTCGCCGACGATTGTACCCCCTCTGATTGCGTGAATACCGATTTCATTTTTGCTTCTCTTTTCACGTTTTGAATGGCGGTCATATTCGTATCTCTTGGGATTTTCAAATTCTTCATTGATTGCATCCGCAAGCATAAGCGCCGTGCCGGATGGTGCGTCAATTTTTTGATTGTGATGCTGTTCTATAATTTCAATATCAAAATCATCACCGAGAATGCTGACTGCCTTTTTTGCAAGGGTTGCAAGAAGGTTAATTCCCAAACTCATATTATAAGTAAAGAAAACAGGACATTCATTTGACGCATCATTAATTTTTTTCTTCTGACAATCATCAAAACCTGTTGTAGCAATAACAAGAGCAGTTTTTGTTTTAATTCCGTATTCAATCAAAGAATCAAGCAAAGCCGGATTTGAAAAATCTATTACAACATCTGCGCTTTCAGTAACCTCACTGAACGTGGGATATACAGGGAATGAGGCAGTATTGTCGTTAAATTTGTCTACGCCTGCCACAATTTCACAGTCATCACGGGCAGCAACAATGCTCTGAATAACTTTGCCCATATGTCCGCAGGCACCACTAAGTAAAATTTTAGTCATTTTAACGTCCTCTTTTATCTTGACTATTATTTAATTATTCCGTAATCTTTCATTACTTTCTTGAGATATTCCGTGTGCTCCTCAGTCATATCGCAAAGCGGCATTTTGCACGGTCCTGCATTCCAGCCCATAAGATTGCAGGCAGCTTTAACAGGAATAGGATTAACCTCAACAAACAAAGCGTTTGCAAGTTCAAGATACTTTGCCATAAGCTCTGTGCATTTAGGTGCGTTGCCATCAAAATAAGCCTGAACGATGTTGTGTGTTTCCTGTGGCAATACGTTTGAAAGCACTGAAATAACACCGCTGCCTCCGCAGGCCATAACGGCAGGAATCTGGTCGTCGTTACCGCTCCAGATATTAAGGTCATCACCGCAGAGTGCTCTTATTTTCATAACCTGGCTGATGTTTCCTGAAGCTTCCTTAACACCGTTGATTCTCGGAAGCTTTGAAAGTTCTTTGAGAGTTTCGGGAGCGATGTTTACACCTGTTCTTGAGGGAACATTGTAGAGGATAATAGGCTTATCTGTTGCCTCGTGATAGGCTGTGTAATGCTTGATAAGACCTTTTTGTGTACACTTATTATAATAAGGTGTAACAAGCAGTAAAGCGTCAGCGCCGTACTCGCATGCCTTGGTGGCAATTTCAAGACCGCATTCAGTGTTGTTGGATCCTGCACCTGCAATAACAGGCACTCTGCCGTTAACATACTCAACACAGAATTTGATTGCTGCAAGGTGGTCAACAGTTCTAAGAGTAGAAGATTCACCTGTTGTACCACAGATTACGATAGCGTCTGTGCCGTTGTCAATCTGCCAGTCAATGAATTTCTTAAATTCTTCATAATTAATTGTAAAATCATCGTTCATCGGTGTGATGATTGCAACAGCCGATCCTGTAAAAATTGGTTCTTTCATAAGAATTCTCTCCTTATATCAAAATTAGTCCATATATCCTTCAGCCGCGAGCAGTTCTGCAAGAAGTACTGCACCGCCTGCTGCGCCTCTTAATGTGTTGTGGGAAAGACAAACAAATTTGTAATCATACTGTGTGTCTTCTCTGAGTCTGCCGATAGAAACTGCCATACCATTTTCAAGCATACGTTCTGTATGAATCTGCGGTCTGTCCGGTTCAGCGAAATAATGAAGGAACTGTTTTGGTGCAGATGGGAGTTCAAGCTCCTGTGCTCTGCCTTTGAAGTTACTCCAAATTTCAATCATTTCTTCTTTGCTTGGCTTATTTTCAAAGTTTACAAACACTGCACCGAGATGTCCGTTTGATACAGGAACTCTTATGCACTGCGCAGTAAAGTTTGGCTTGGTGGCAGAAATGATTTTATCGCCTTCAATTTTACCCCAAAGTTTAAGCGGTTCTTTCTCACTTTTTTCTTCTTCTCCGCCGATATACGGGATAACATTATCTATCATTTGAGGCCATGTTTCAAATGTTTTGCCGGCTCCCGAGATTGCCTGATAAGTGCATACAAGCACGTCTTTTACGCCAAATTTTTCGTGAAGAGGGAACAGCGCAGGAACATAAGACTGAAGCGAACAGTTTGATTTAACTGCAATAAATCCTCTCTTTGTGCCCAGTCTCTTTCTCTGTGCAGGGATAATATTAATATGTTCTGCGTTCAATTCCGGCACTACCATAGGAACATCGTCTGTAAATCTGTGAGCGGAGTTGTTGGAAACAACAGGACACTCGTGTTTTGCATATTCCTCTTCAAGTGCTTTAATTTCATCTTTTTTCATATTTACAGCGCAGAAAACAAAGTCAACCATTGATGTAATTTCATCAATATCTTTTTCTGCGTCTTTTACAATCATATCTTTATATTTTTCAGGAAGTTCGATATCCATACACCATTTCTTGCCGATTGCTTCTGAGTAGGGTTTTCCTGCACTTCTTGAAGATGCAGCAAGACATACAACGTTGAACCATGGATGATCGGCAAGAAGCGTCATAAAACGCTGGCCTACCATACCTGTTGCTCCGACAATACCAACATTATACTTTTTCATAAAATAATTCTCCTTAAGAACTTGTAATATAATTAAATTTGCAATATAATAGGGTGGTTGCAAAACTTTAGTATATATAATATCACTTATTATATATATATGTCAATTATAATATTTGGAGAATATTTATGAAAACATCGGATTTTTTCTATGAACTTCCACAAGAACTTATTGCTCAGACGCCTGTGGAGCCAAGAGACTCATCAAGACTTTTAGTTTTAAATAAATATGACGGCTCTACTGAACACCGTATTTTCAAAAATTTAACTGATTATCTTAATCCCGGCGATTGTCTGATTTTAAATGATACAAGAGTAATACCGGCAAGAATTTACGGCGTAAAAAATGAAACTGGGGCAGTGGTAGAATTTCTTCTTCTCAATCAGGTAGAAAACAATGTGTGGGAATGTTTATGCAAACCCGGTAAAAGAGCAAAAACAGGAACGCAGTTTTCATTCGGCGACGGAATATTAAACTGTACGGTAACTGATGTTAAAGATGACGGCAACCGTATTATAAAATTTGACTGCACAACTAATATATATGCCATTCTTGACAAAATAGGACAAATGCCTCTGCCGCCTTATATAACTGAAAAGCTTGAAAATCAGGAAAGATACCAAACAGTATATTCAAGGGAACTCGGTTCTGCGGCGGCTCCTACTGCAGGACTTCATTTTACCGAAGAAATGCTTAAAAAGATTAAGGCAATGGGAGTTAACATAGGTTATGTTACGCTCCATGTTGGATTAGGCACATTCAGACCTGTTAAGGTTGACGATGTTACAAAACACAAAATGCACAGCGAGCATTATCATATTCCTAAAGAAACTGCCGATTTAATTAATGATACAAAAGCCCAGGGCAAACGAATAATCTCCGTAGGCACTACAAGCTGCCGCACCCTTGAATCTTCCGCAACTAAAAACGGCTGCATCTGTGAGGATGAGGATGATACTTCAATATTTATTTATCCCGGTTATAAGTTTAAATGTATAGATGCACTGGTAACTAATTTTCACCTGCCGGAGAGTACGTTAATTATGCTTGTAAGCGCTTTTGCAGGTTATGACAATGTTATGAATGCTTACAAAGAAGCTGTTGAGAAAAAATACAGATTTTTCTCCTTCGGTGATGCAATGTTTATAGAATAAGAGTTTTTTGTGAGCAGTAATCAAACAGGTATTAAATGGTCATATGGAGATTACATTATGAAAAAAATAATTGTTATAGCCGACATTCATTCCAATTATGCAGCATTTGAAGCAGCTTTTAATAAGATGGAAATAATTAAACCCGACGGAATTATTTTTCTCGGCGATTATGTGACGGACTTTCCTTATCCGCAAAGAACTATGGAACTGCTTTATAAGTGCAGAGAACGTTATAATTGTTACTTTTTGCGTGGAAACCGTGAGGATTATTTGCTGGAGCATCGAAACAATCCGAATGACGGTTGGGCTTATAGCTCCAGCGTCGGTTCACTTTTATATACATATGAGAATTTAACTGATGAAGATCTTGACTTTTTTGCCGATTTACCGATTTACTCGGAAATCTGTATTGGCGGTGCACCTTTAATATGTGCTTGCCACGGCTCGCCGAAAAGTAACAGGGAAAGCATACTTTTGAATTCATCTGCTCAGGCTAAATATGCTAAAAAAATCAGGGGCAATATTTTGCTGTGCGGTCATTCTCACCATAAAAAGACAGTTTCGGCAAAAGGTAAAAAGATTGTATTTTGTCCGAGCCTCGGACTGCCTCAGGACGGGGAAGAATACGGGCATACATATATTACACTTCTAACGTTCTCTGAAAATGTTTGGAAAGCGGAGTTTATTGAAATTAAGTTTGATGCAGATACCTTGATTGAAGATTACAGAAAAAGCGATTTGGTTGAATATGCGCCTGTGTTTTCGGAATGTATAATAAAAAATCTGCAAACGAACATTGATATTGCGTATCAGTGCGTGGTTTTAGCCTGGAAAAAGGCAAATGAAGATAATTTTAAAGGTGGAAAAATCTTACCAGAAAAATATTGGTTACAGGCGGCAAAGGAACTTGAAATTATAGAATAAATAGGAGAAATTATGTACAAATTACTTAAACAAGAAGGCTTTGCAAGACGCGGAGAATTCCAAACTGTACACGGAACTGTACAGACTCCCGCTTTTATGAATGTGGCAACATCCGCAGCAATCAAAGGCGGATTGTCAACACAGGATCTTGAAACAGTGGGTTGTCAGGTGATGCTTTGTAATACGTATCATCTTCACGTGCGCCCTTCTGATGATGTTGTAAGAAAAATGGGTGGTCTGCATAAGTTTACAAATTGGAACAGACCTATTTTAACCGATTCCGGCTGATTTCAGGTTTTTTCTCTTGATAAGCTCAATAAAATAAAAGAGGAAGGCGTTACCTTTAATTCTCACGTTGACGGAAGAAAGATTTTTATGGGACCCGAGGAAAGTATGAGAATACAGTCAAATCTCGGCTCAACGATTGCTATGGCTTTTGATGAATGCGTTGAAAATCCTGCAAATGAAAAATATGCACGTGAAGCCTGCGGACGAACCTTACGCTGGCTTGAACGGTGCCAAAAAGAGATGGACAGGCTTAATTCTCTTGATTCAACCATAAATAAACAACAATTATTATTCGGCATAAACCAAGGATGTGTTTATGATAATCTGCGGATAGAGCATATGAAAGAAATTGCAAAAATGGATTTGGATGGGTACGCTATTGGCGGTCTTGCTGTAGGTGAACCGAAGGAAGATATGTATCGCATTATTTCTGCTGTTGAACCGTATATGCCTGAGAATAAACCACGTTATCTTATGGGAGTGGGCACTCCGGGTAATATTCTTGAGGCTGTAAGCAGGGGAGTTGACCTTTTTGACTGTGTTATGCCATCACGTAATGCCCGTCACGGACATCTTTTTACTAAAAAAGGTATAATTAATATAAATAATGCCAAATATGAAACTGACGATACACCTGTTGACGATACCTGCGATTGTGAACTTTGTAAAAATTACTCAAAAGCATATTTAAGACATTTGTTTAAAAGCAGCGAAATTCTTGCAATGCGCCTGGCAGTTATGCATAATCTCACATTTTATAATAATCTTATGAGCGAAATACGCGAAAATATTGAAAAAGGCACATTTTATGATTTTAAAAATGAATATTGTGTAAAACTTGATACCAGAATTTAAAAAATATCTTGCAATAATTATAATTATACTATATAATCGTTATGAATTATTAAGGAGGATTTTAATTTATGAACCCAATTTTATTGTTTAATATGGCTAATGGCGCTGCAGCGTCAGGCAAATCAGGAGTAAGCAACTATTCATCAATTATTTTTTTGGTAGTTTTAATAGGTATTATGTACTTTCTTATGATAAGACCACAGAAAAAGCGCCAGAAAGAAGAGCAGGAAATGAGATCTTCTCTTGAAATCGGTGACGAAATTATTACAATCGGCGGTATTGTAGGTAAAGTTGTAACTATCCGTGAAGAAGATATTGTTATTGAAACAGGCGCAGACAGAAACAAGATGAAAATTCAGAGATGGGCAGTTAATACTAATGTAACAAAAACCGAACAGCACAGAAAAGAAGTTGAAGCTGCAAGAGAAGCTGCTAAAGAAAAGAAAAATAAAAAAGGCAATAAGAAAAACAACAAGTCTTTAGAAAAGTCAGATACTGTTAAAGAAGCAGAAAAGAAAATAGAGGATTAATGTTCTAATAAATTAAATCCCCGAATATCCTATTAATGGATATTGGGGGATTTTTTATGTCAAAGATAAAAACTGTCGGTTCTAACAAATTGTTATATAATTTTGTTTTAAAATCCGTAATTTCATCTGTTCTGTCCATAATTTTTGGAATAATTCTGTTTTCCGTATTAATTTATAAGTTTGACTTATCGCTTGATTTAACAAGGTTTTTCGGAGTTATAATCGTACTGTTTTCCTCGGTTATTGTTGCGTATATATCACTTGGCTCAATAAAAAATAACGGTGCTTTAATGGGCGTTATATCAGAATTTCCTATAATGCTTTATGTGCTTTTAAATTTGATTTTTTCTGATACGCAGTTATTAATGTTTGTTGTAAAATTTGTAATTTGCTTGCTTTCGGGGCTGCTTGTAGGTTTTGCAAGAACAAAGCAAAACAAAAAGTTCAAGGTGAAATAGTATAATGTCCGATATGATTATTAATAATGAAAAAAGGGGAGGGGGAGTATTTGAATTCCTCAATGATAACAAAGAGTATATTTATCCTGCTCTGTTCTATATTGCCGGATTAATAATCGGTTCCTACTGTTATCGTTTTATTGATAATACGATTATAACAAAACTGATGAAAAATATATTTGAAATAAACGATTTACCGCTGTATTCGGTAGTTCTTAATGATTTGAGCAAAAATGTTCTTGTGTTTGCAGTTACTGTTTTGTTTGGACTGTGCCTAATAGGATTTCCTTTCGTAAATATTATACCGCTTATAATAGGAATAGAATCTGCGCTTAAAATATCGTATTATTATGTAAATTATTCGGCAAAAGGCGTTGGTTTCAGCGTATTGATGATAATACCGGAATGTGCAGCCGTTATAACAATAATAATATACACTATTAAATATTCATCAAAATTAAGTAAGTCAATATATGATGCAGCAACAAAAAAATCAGATACACTTTCTGAGGCTGTAAACCTGAAAATGTATCTGAAAAAATATCTTATTTGCTGTGTTTATATTATAATTGTGTCAGCAGCAAGCTCATGCTTGTCATATCTGTTTGGCACTATAATTACCATTTAGGCTTATTATCAGCAAGAGGATTTGACTCAATGGCTTTTTTAGTCGCTTCAGATGTGATATGGGTGTATATTTCAGTAGTGCCCAGATTTTCATGGCCCAGAATTTCTTTAAGAAGCAAAACATCTACATTGCCGTGCTGATACATAAGTGTTGCCGCAGTATGGCGAAGCTTGTGAACAGACAGACCACGGTTGCCTAAGCCTGCTTTTTCAAGATTATTTTGTACCATAATCTCAACAGTTCTAGGATTAATACGCTGATTTCTGGCGCTTAAAAACAAGGCACGGTCTTTTACGCCTTCATTTGGTCGTACCTTCATATAAGCTGTTATAGCGTCAATACAAGCCTGATTCAGATAAACGGTGCGCTCTTTATTTCCTTTACCGGTTATAACGAGGGTTCCGTCTGCTTTAATATCGGTATAATCTATTGATATAAGTTCTGCAAGACGCATTCCGCAGTTTAAAAACAATGTAATTATTGCAAAATCACGTTCTTTATATTTACCGTCAATAACGGAAAGCAGTTTTTGCGATTCTTCAAGAGTCAGGTATTTGGGTAAAGATTTTTTTGTTTTGGGTGCGTCAAGATTTTTCATAGGATTTGTTTCAAGCAATCCTAAGTTATCTGTCAAATAAGCAAAAAATCTTCTTATGGAAACCACGCGCCTTGCACGTGTGGTTTCATTGTTTTTTCTTTCGTTCTTGCAGTAAATTAAAAATCTGTATGCGTCATTCAATGTAATTGTTTTAATTAAATCAATATCTATATTAGTTAAATCAATGTCAGCGTCATTAGTGTTTTTAGAACAAAGATTTTTTGAACGCACAATGTAGCGAAAGAAGGTTCGCAAATCGCTTGCATATTCAATAACAGAAAGCGAACTGTGTCCTTTAATTGCTTCTATGTAAATTAGATAGTCCTGAACTAACGGGGGCAGTTTTTCAAAATCTTCTCTTCGCATCATTTTATCCTCAAAATCTTTATATACCGTCATTTTAACTATATTATAGCACTATTTATTTTTTTCTTCAATATCTCCCCTATATTTCACAAAATATTAATTTTGCGAAATTGTTTCACAGCTTATATCTACTGCGCGCTGTCGCACAGCATACGAACGCAAAATTACTGTTTTGCGTAATTGCTGTTACTGCCTTTCCTCTCCTTTAATTTTCTGCTTGACATTCCAAATAACATATGTTAACATTGAATTCGGAGTGACGGAGGTAAATACCTAAGTCGAAACAATGCCCATATGTCCATATGTAGTGCCTCTACATGGCATTGTATCAAGAAAGACCGGATTTGTCAATTGACAGCCGGTCTTTTTTGTTTACTTGCCTTTTTGCTTTTTTATAAGTTGGTCAGATAAAGCATATAACATAGTAACCATACGGTTATCATGATTTAATGCCGATTGAACTTTTTCCAAATCTCCAGTTTTATTATAAATATATACCGCATAATTTTTACGTAAACTGTGCGGTGCTAAGTTAATTTTTATACCGAACTTCTTAGATACCCTTTTCAAATCACTAAATACTGCTTGCCGTGTTCTGTGTCGTCTAAAATCGTCCCTGTGCTCAAATGCGTACATAATGCCTGCTTGCCTGTATACTGCTGTGAGTAGTTCTCGCCGTATGTATTTTGTGCTCTTTTTTCCTGTTTTTTGCTCAATAATTGCTATGTTTGTTCTTTTTTTCTTTAATGCTTTTTCTATATCGTCAGTTTTAAGATTCAGAACATCATCAATCCGCCACCCAGTCTCTAGCATAATTTCACATATGAGTTTATCTGCCGGGGTAAGTGCCCACAGTATAACTCCTATAGTGTCATTGTTTATATAGTCAGTCCTCATAAATTCTCCCCTATTTTAACAATCTAAAAAATGTTAAATCATTTCATATTTGTTACTACGTGCGTTATAGTGGAATGTGTAGAACATTTGTGCTGATTTCTTATCAGTGTCGCACTCTTTATCTATTTCATCAGTTAATTTAAGCTGTCGCTTAACGTCCTTTATTACCCCGTAACACTGGATAAGCCGCCGCCCTTTAAGGGTCGTAACAAGTTCTGTTAAAATAGCCATATTGTCTACGCTGTGCGCTTCGTCAAAATCTAACGGCTTAACACAGTACTTGCTAACCTCAGCAAAGCCGAGGTTATTTTTAATAACGCCAAGGCTAACTTGATACGGCACAGCCGCACCGCAGCTCTGCTGCCAAAGATCACGCAGCATATCATAGCTGATATACTGCTTGCTGTTGTTAAAGTAGCTTTTCTTAACAGCAACTAAACAATGCAGATGAGGATGATACATATGTGTATCATAGTTGTATGATACCTCTAAACAGCGCATAATACCCTTAAATGCCTTTTTTATTCTCGGTTGATTAATGAGATTACCAAAGTTTGAATACAAGTATTTAATAGTTTTGTCAAGCTCTGCGCCGCCCTTGCAGTTCGGCACAGTGAGCACGACGTGCAAAAAGCGGTAACCATCAGCTGAAAGAGCTTCAGCAATCTCAATACAGTTGCTGTATTGTTTAAGTGACTTCCGCCACTGACACAGAGGACAAAGCCGCTTACGGCAAAAGCTGGATGAATGAAAGCGCAAAGCGCCGTCATCATCAGGAGTAAAAAAAAGCCATTCACCACACGAGCAAAGCTCGTCTATATATCGCTGTTCAAAGATATCAATATCAGATACTAAGCCGTGCACAATATCAGCCTTGCGTTGGTATTCCTCAAATTTCCCGATAACTTCAATATACTCATTTTTAGCCTGAAAATCCATTTAACCCGTTGCAATTAAAGGCTTTCAGCAATTCTATATCCACATTAAGATGTTTCTACATTATCAAGATAAGATACAGAAGCGGTGCTTCTGTATATGCTTGTTCGTCGTGGGCGGTCTCCTCCGTCTCGGTGCTGTCGCTCGCAAAGCTCGCAAAAACGCCCCTCGCCGTCGGTGCCCGTCCGCTCCTCTCGTACTCTGAACAATCCGCCCACAGCGACGACTAAATCGCCGCCGCTTGTGGGCTGCGTTCCTGCATTGCCGCTAATTCAAACAAGAGCCCCCCTCCCGTCCCCCCGTGGGGGGAGCGGAGTTCAAGAGGTAGATAGATTATTTACAGAGAATGCCTACGTTGGAATACGCTTACAAGGTTTCTGCCGGTCAATGGTCGTCACTTCGCCTATGCTGCGCTTTGCTACGCAGTCACGGCTCGTTCCGTATCCGGGGGCGATAACCGCCCATTATACCCCATTAGTAAAGGGGCAAGCGGTCGTTTACGACCGTCTATACGACCCCTTGACAAATGGGGTTTAAACGGGCTATGTCCGCCCTCGTACCTGCGTTACTCCGTCGCCTTTCCCGGGCTTTTGGTGCGTACAACTCGTACCGACGAAGACGGCGGCCACCCCTTCGCCTTGCTCCTCTATAATTTTAAAAGGTTGTTCGGAGCGGCGGCAATGCCTGTAAACGGCATTAGGGGTGTGCGCCTTTTCGTAGGCATTCTGCCAAAAGAGAAACCCTCACGGGTTCCCCCCTGTCGCCCCCCGTGGGGGCAGACTAAATGTAGTTAGAGCCCTAAAGGCTCATTAAGAGTCTAATTCTCAATGGGACACTGTCAAGTGCAAGTCAAGTGCCAAAGCACACTTGACAGTTATATATGCCGAGCATAAGCGCACAGCAACTTCGCAAAACCTGTTTAATTTTGCGAAATTATGTATTTTTTTCAATGTGCCCTTTTATAGGTGGTTTTATTCTGTAATTGCATCAAAGGCGCTTCTTATATTTCTTACAGGTACTATATCAACATTTATTTTTAATTCCTTTGACAATGATTTGTAGTTGTGAAACGGGATTATGCACTTTGTAAATCCTAAACGCTGGGCTTCTGAAACTCGTTGTTCACAGTTACTTACTGCTCTTATTTCTCCAGCAAGTCCTATTTCACCGAATGCCAGTGTATTATCGTTTACAGGTTCGTCTTTTAATGAAGATACCAATGCCATTGCAACGCTTAAATCTGCTGCCGGTTCGTCCAATCTAAGACCGCCTACTACATTAAGATATGTGTCCATTCCGTTAAAGAAGTACCCTGCCCGCTTTTCAAGAACAGCTATAATCATACTCATTCTGTTATAATCAAAACCGGTGCTCATTCTGCGCGGATTTCCAAATCCTGACGCAGTTACAAGTCCCTGAACTTCAGCGAGGATTGGTCTGGAGCCTTCCATAGTGCAGGCTACGCAGGTTCCGCTTGTGTTTTTAGGTCTGCCTGAAAGCATCATAAGCGACGGATTAAGCACATCTTTAAGTCCCTGCTGTGTCATTTCAAAAACGCCAATCTCGTTAGTTGAACCAAATCTGTTTTTTACTCCCCGTAATATTCTGTATGAATAATTCCTTTCGCCCTCAAAGTATAAAACGGTATCAACAATATGCTCAAGTACCTTTGGTCCTGCAATTGCACCGTCTTTATTAACATGACCTACAACAAAAAACGGTATTCCCAGGCTCTTTGCAGCATGCATAAAAATATTTGTGCATTCTCTTACCTGTGTAATGCTGCCTGCCGAAGAATTGACGTCCTCGCAGGTCATAGTTTGAATAGAATCAATAATTACCATTTCGGGGCGTTCTGATTTTATTGTTTCAATAATAATTCCCACGTCTGTTTGAGCAAGAATATATAAATCTTCGCAGTTAACACCTAGACGGTTTGCTCTTAACTTAATCTGTCTTGCTGACTCTTCGCCGCTGACATATAGTATTTTCATTGAATTTCCGAGTTTCTGGCAGATTTGAAGAAGTATTGTTGACTTTCCTATACCCGGGTCACCGCCTAGCAGTACAAGACTGCCTTCAACAATTCCTCCGCCGAGAACCCTGTCAAATTCGTTTATTCCCGTAGAAATTCTTTTTTCAATATCATCGTTGATATCCGACAATTTCTTTACATTCTGTATATTTGAATGTACTGATGTACTGCTTTTTTTCTTTGAAGATGAAATTACGGGGATTTCCTCCTCCATAGTGTTCCATTCGCCGCAGGTCGGACATTTGCCATACCATTTTACACTTTCGTAACCGCAGTTTGAACATACATACACAGATTTTGACTTAGCCATATCGTTTGACCTTTCCTTTATTTTAAACTTTTAATATAAAGTTATGTTAAAAAATTGTTAAATCCTACCATAATTGAATAGGCAAGATTATTTTGATAATTCTCTGTTTTTAATTTACTGTTTTCCTCAGTGTTGCTCATAAAACCGCATTCCACCATTACCGACGGCACTTGTGCCTTATATAAAAGATAATAGCTGTCATCAGATTCTTTGCACTGCCGGTTGTTGTCATTATGTAAAAAATTCTTTGATGTGTCGGCAATGCTTTGAGCAATAATTTTACTTTCATCATTATTGGCGGAATACCAAATCTGCATTCCCCACTCTGCCTCTGACTCAAAATGATTTTGATGTATTGAAATTAATGCGGAATTGTCAACGGAATTAATAAAATCCATTCTGTTATACAAATCAGAACGGTTTGTATCGTCGTTTTTGCCGTAAACAAGATAATCCCCGTCTCTGGTAAAAAAACACCTTATTCCGCTTACCATAAGATAATCATAAAGCTTTTTTGCAATAGACAGATTAATAATTTTTTCCTCAGTGCCGTCAATACCAATTGTACCGGCGTCAAGGCCGCCGTGCCCTGCATCTATTACAACAGTATATTTACTGCAGTAATTTTTTGACGATACCTCTTTTTCTCTTTCAAGCACTGTGTTGATTGAAAAACAGCATACAAATGTAAAAATGGCGGCTAATATAATTATATAGG
>CAYXLH010000045.1:15351-17080 GCA_964465835.1 uncultured Bacteroides sp.
TGTTGTGTCATTTATTTGAAGATACAGATGATATAGTTGGTTAGGTTGATGTGAGTGTGGTTGTTTGCGTTGTCTTAGTTTATTTAGGAGTTTTTTGCGGATATTTAGGGGGGTTTGACTAGATTGTTATCAATAATAAGTTGATTTTATTATCATATAGAGATATAATTTAGACTGTAATAATATTAATAAGAGGTGTTTATAGTATGAAAATAGTTAATCTTGACGGATATACCACAAATCCGGGCGATTTGTCCTGGGATTGTTTAAAAAAATACGGTGAGCTTACCGTGTATGATAGAACCTCGAACGAGGAGATAGAAGAACGTGCAAAGGATGCAGATATTCTAATTATTAATAAATCAGTGATTACCGGCGAAATGCTTAGAAAACTGCCTAAGCTTAAATATATAGGACTTCAGTCCACAGGTTATAATGTTGTAGACGGCAAAACTGCAAGAGAGTTAGGCATAACGGTTTCAAATATTCCGGCGTATTCCACTTCTGCAGTGGCTCAGCTTGTGTTTGCCCTTGTTTTACAGATTACCAATAAAGTAAGCTTGCATTCTGATGCGGTTCATAACGGTGAGTGGTGTGAATGTTCGGATTTCTGCTTTTGGAAAGCACCTTTGGCGGAGCTGGACTCAAAGACTATGGGTATTGTCGGTTTCGGCTCCATAGGTCAGCGTGTAAGTAAAATTGCACAGGCTTTTGGGATGAATGTTATTGTTTATACCCCTCACCCTAAGCCGGAAATTTTTAATGATATTAAATTCGTTTCATTTGATGAACTGCTTGAAGTAAGCGACATAGTAACATGTCATTGTCCTCTTACAGAGAGTACAAACGGTTTGATTAACGCCGACGCTCTTTCAAAAATGAAGAAAAGTGCAATTCTTATTAATACATCAAGAGGACCTGTTGTTGATGAGCAGGCCCTTGCGGACGCATTAAATAACGGTACTATTGCCGGCGCAGGGCTTGATGTGTTAAAGGTGGAACCTCCTACAAATGATAACCCCCTTCTCACAGCAAAAAACTGTTATATTACCCCTCACATTGCCTGGGCAGCATATGAAACGAGAAAAAGACTTTTAGGCATACTTGAGGACAATCTCAGAGCATTTTTAGATGGTAAACCGCAGAATGTAGTAAATTAATGCTTGACATTGGTATTAAAATCAATTAATATATTAAAAGATGTGCTGGTGTGGCGAAATCGGCAGACGCAAGGGACTTAAAATCCCTCGGTAGCAATACCGTACCGGTTCAAGTCCGGTCACCAGCACCACCCGGGTTATACCCGGGATATAAGCCGGCGTGATGGAATTGGCAGACGTGCTGGACTCAAAATCCAGTCCTGGCAACAGGGTGCGGGTTCGACCCCCGCCGCCGGCACCAAAGGAAGGTAATAAATACCTTCCTTTTTCTTTTTTGCAGTATATAAAATTCACAATTTATATATTGATTTAATAAAATAAATATAGTACAATTGAGATATAAAAGATAAGGAGTAAGGATTATGAAAAAGATTGCAAGCAGAATCATCGCAGTTTTGATTGCACTATGCATTATGTCAACCGGCATATTTGCTATGGCTTTTGACATGTCCTATGGTGTAGATGTGTCAGAATGGAATGGCACTGTTAATTACGAAAAAGCAAAGGCTGACGGAAATGAATTTGTAATGATTCGACTCGGCTATGGTACAGCACATCTTGATAAACAC
>CAYXLH010000046.1:0-14369 GCA_964465835.1 uncultured Bacteroides sp.
CCTGGAACAGCGATTCAATTAAGGGATGTAAGCGTTTTATTGAAAAGTTCTGGAATCTTCAGGAAAAGGTTACCGACGGTGACGAGTATTCCCCCGAAACAGAAGCCCTTATGCATAAAACAATTAAAAAGGTTACTTATGATATTGATAACCTTAAATGCAATACTGCCATTGCGTCAATGATGACTCTTGTTAACGAATTGACGACCAAAGGCTGTAACAAGGCAGACCTTAAAACTCTTACAATTCTGCTTAACCCATTTGCTCCTCACGTAACAGAGGAAATGTGGCAGGTTATGAACTTTGGCGGAATGGTAAACGAGGCTCAGTGGCCTGAATACGACGAGGAAAAAACCATAGAAAATACGGTTGAAATCGTGCTTCAGGTTATGGGCAAGGTTCGCTCCCGAATGACAATCAGTGTTGATATGCCGAAAGAAAAAGTCCTTGAGGCTGCAAAGAAAGACGAAAAGATTGCCGAACTTATCGCCGGTAAGACAATTAAAAAAGAAATTTATGTTCCCGGCAAACTCGTTAATATCGTAGCAGTTTAAAAAATGCCGTCCTTTTAAGGGCGGCATTTTTTCTGCTTTAATTTATATATTTTAACTCTTTATATTTTTGTTATTATATGTTATTATTACAATGGTGGTTTAGGTGAATATCAAAAAGAATGACGATATAAAACTTAAAATTGACGATTTTACCGTGGAAGGCTCCGCCGTGGGACATTATGACGGCGTTGCTGTGTTTGTTAGGGGCGCGGTGCCCGGTGATGAAATTATTGCCCATATTATCAAGGTGTCTAAAAAATACTGTATCGGTATTGTTAAGGAAATCATTGTGCCATCACATTACCGTACAGAGTCCGACTGTCCTGTATCCGATAAATGCGGCGGCTGTTCTTTTCGTAATGTTTCCTATCAGTGTGAGCTGGAATATAAAAAATCAAGAGTACAGCAGGCAATACGGCGTATAGGTCATATTGATATTGATGTTCAGGATATTATAGGAGCCGACGGGGTAAACCGTTACCGCAATAAAGCCCAGTATCCCGTCACTATTGATGCAGGCGTTCTTACTGCAGGCTTTTACGCATATAAAAGTCACCGAATTATCCCTTGTAATAACTGCCTTTTGCAGAGCGAAGATTTTTCACAGTGTATCAACGCTTTTTCACAGTGGGTAAAAGCGTCGGGTGTTACATCTTATGACGAAAATACAGGCAGGGGAGTTCTGCGACATATTTATTTGCGCAAGGCGTTTGCCACCGGCGAGATTTCGGCGTGCGCCGTGGTTAATGCAAATTCTTTGCCCAATGCGGATTTGCTTGTGAAATATCTGACCCAAATTGACAGTGTAAAAAGTATAAGTTTTAATGTTAATAAGGATAAAACCAATGTAATTCTCGGAAAAAATACCCATACTGTTTGGGGTGCAGATTATATTACCGAAATTCTGCTGGGTAAAAAATTTGCCGTTTCACCTAATTCCTTCTTTCAGGTGAACCCTTTTCAATGTGAAAAATTGTACAAAAAAGCAGCGGAATGTGCAAAACTAAGCGGCGATGATGTGCTTGTGGATTTGTACTGCGGCGCAGGTACAATCGGTCTTACTATGGCGGATAAAGCAAAGGTGGTTTACGGTATAG
The DNA here is from genome assembly GCA_964465835.1 of uncultured Bacteroides sp. Lineage (GTDB taxonomy): Bacteria > Bacillota > Clostridia > Oscillospirales > Acutalibacteraceae > Eubacterium_R. The sequence goes on from CAYXLH010000046.1 coordinate 1,652, forward strand.
AGGTTGTGCCCCAGGCTGTGGAAAATGCCCGCCTTAACGCAAAACTCAATGATATAAAGAACGCCGAATTTATGTGCTGCGACGCTTACGAGGGCGCTGAAAGGCTGGCACAAAAGGGTATTAAGCCGGATGTTGTTATACTTGACCCACCGAGAAAAGGCTGTCAGAAGGAACTGTTTGATGTTATAGAGAAAATGTCGCCTGAGCGTATTGTATATGTGTCCTGCGACAGCGCCACTTTAGCGAGAGATTTGGCGATCTTAAAGGATAAAAATTATATAACCCAAACCGTCACTCCTGTGGATATGTTCCCCAGAACTCCTCATGTGGAGACGGTTGTACAGCTTTCAAAAGCAGAATGATTGGTATTAGTACTAAGATAAGAGTGGTATATATGGATTTGGTGTTAAATGATGTGCTGAATTTGTCAGAAAAAGAAATAAAAAACAGCCGTATTGAATTAAATATGACCGAAGGCTCTGGTGGTATGGCATATATTGACAAATGGCTGACTTGTTCTCAGGAACAAAAAAACAGCGGCAATAACACGGGTTGCTCCTACTGGGGATGGTTTGGAAATAAGAAAAATTTTAATGTCGGTCAGACTGTTTTCAGTTTTATTAAAATGACTAACGATGAATGGCTTTTTATTTCCGCCGCAAAAATTAAAGATGTTCCTAATGATCGGCGTGCAGATGTTGAAATTTTAGATAAATATAAGCCGCTTTTCGGAAGACTTGTTATGAAATACAAAAAAGGAAACACCTATGCCAGGTATGTATTTCGTATGGAGCATTTAATTGAGCATTGTACGGTGAAAGAAATTCTGCCCGGACAGTATACAGGAGAAGAATTTGAGGGATACGACAGGGTGAATTTGCCTTTCCATAAATTGAAAGACATTTTTGAAGGCACTATTATGCCTACTTACTACGAAGCTCTGAAAAAAATTACCGGAGTTTACTGCCTGACTGATACAAAAACAGGAAAACTCTATATAGGCTCCGCAACAGGTGAAGGAGGAGTTGCTCAAAGATGGGGCAATTATCTTGATTCAAAGCACGGTGGTAATAAAAAATTGATAGCTCTGTATAAGCAAAAGGGCGCCGAGTATTTTGAGCAGTATTTTACATATACCCTGATTGAGTATTTCGGCTTGTCGTATGATCCGATTAAGATTTTTGAAAGGGAACAGTATTGGAAAAAGTGTTTTGATACAATTAATAATGGATATAATGATAACTAAAATTAACTTCTGGAGGCTAATATGGCACAGATAAAATGTCCCAACTGCGGGACGGTATTTCAGGTAGATAAATCCGAATATTCACAGATATTGCAGCAGGTGCGCAATGAAGAATTTGATAAGGAGCTTGCAAGACGTCAGGGCGAGCTTGAAAAGGACAAGCAAAACGCTCTTGAATATGTAAAACTGCAGGCGCAGAATACCCTTAACCAAACTGTTGCGGATAAAAATGCTGAAATAGAACGGCTCAAGGCGCAGATTGACAAAGATAATGCAGAAAAGGAGCTTGCCATAACCCGTGCTGTTAACGAGGTTGAAAGGGAAAGAGATAGTCTTAACAGCCGGCTTCAGATTCAGGAGGAAAAACACAGGATTGACAAAGCCTCCCTTAAAGAAAAATATGAAAACGAGCTGAAACTCAAAGACGAGCAGATTGATTACTATAAGGATTTCAAAACAAAGTTGTCCACAAAAATGATAGGCGAAAGCCTTGAAAAGCACTGCGAAAACGAGTTTAATACCCTGCGTGCAACGGCGTTTAAGAATGCTTATTTTGAAAAAGACAACGACGCAAGAACAGGCAGTAAAGGCGACTACATATACCGGGAAACCGATGAAAACGGCGTTGAAATCATCTCTATTATGTTTGAGATGAAAAACGAAATGGATACTACTGCCACCAAGCATAAAAACGAGGATTTTTTCAGAGAGCTTGACAAGGACAGAAACGAAAAGAAATGTGAATACGCCGTGCTTGTTACACTTCTTGAATCGGACAGCGAGCTGTATAACAACGGCATTGTTGATGTTTCCCACAGATATCCTAAAATGTATGTAATAAGGCCGCAGTTTTTTATTCCGATGATTACCGTACTGCGCAACGCTGCTTTAAATTCCCTTGAATATAAGCAGGAGCTCGCCGATGTGAGAAATCAAAATATTGATATTACACATTTTGAAGAAAGTCTTATGGACTTTAAGGATAAATTTTCGTATAATTATAATCAGGCACACAAGCGTTTTGACGAAGCCATACAGGAAATTGACAAATCAATTCAGCATTTGCAGAAAATAAAAGACGCTCTTACCCGGTCAGATAATCAGCTTCGTATTGCCAACAGCAAGGTAGACGATATATCGGTAAAAAAACTTACAAGAGGCAATCCTACAATGACTGCAATGTTTGAAGAATTGAAGAAAGACAAAGAAACCGAGGTTTAATTATGAAATACGATGTTATTATTATAGGAGCCGGACCCGGCGGAATTTTCTCCGCTTACGAGCTTGTGAATAAGAATCCCAATTTAAAAATCGCTGTGTTTGAGGCAGGAAACCCACTTGAAAAAAGAAAGTGCCCCATTGACGGCGAAAAGGTAAAAAGCTGTATTCACTGTAAAACCTGTGCTATAATGAACGGATTTGGCGGAGCAGGTGCGTTCTCCGACGGAAAGTATAATATTACCAACGATTTCGGTGGCACGCTTTATGAGCATATCGGCAAGAAAAAAGCCATCCAGCTTATGGAATATGTTGACAATATCAATATGAAATACGGCGGCGAGGGTACAAAACTTTACTCCACCGCAGGCACTCATTTAAAAAAAATTTGTATGCAGAATCAGCTTAATCTGCTGGAAGCTTCGGTTCGTCATCTTGGCACAGATATAAATTATGTCGTGCTCAATAATATCTATGATTTCCTTAAGAATAAAGTTGATATTTTCTTTAACAGCCACGTTGATAAGGTTGTTGCCGACGGTGAAAGTTATGGCGTAATTGTTAAGGATAAAAAATATACCTGTGAAAAGTGCGTTATTTCTGTAGGCAGAAGCGGCAGCCACTGGATGGAGGGCGTTTGCCGTGACCTTGATATTAAAACAATGTCAAACCGTGTTGACTTGGGAGTCCGTGTGGAGCTTCCGGCGGTTATTTTCAGCCATCTTACCGACGAACTGTACGAAAGCAAAATTGTTTACAGAACAAAGAATTACGAGGATCAGGTGCGTACTTTCTGTATGAACCCGAGAGGTATTGTTGTAAATGAAAATACAAACGGTATTGTTACGGTAAACGGTCACAGCTACGAGGATCCGGAAAAGCAGACCGACAACACAAACTTTGCCCTGCTTGTGTCAAAGCATTTTTCAGAACCTTTCAAAGACAGTAACGGCTACGGCGAAAGTATTGCTAGGCTTTCAAATATGCTGGGCGGAGGCGTAATCGTTCAGCGTTTCGGCGACCTTGTATCCGGCAGAAGAAGCACCCCCAAACGTATAGAAGAAGGTCTTGTAAGACCTACTCTCTCCGCTACGCCCGGAGATTTATCTCTTGTGCTTCCAAAGCGTATTCTTGACGGAATTATTGAAATGATTTATGCTCTTGATAAAATCGCTCCCGGTACTGCAAATCCCGATACGCTTCTTTACGGCGTTGAGGTTAAATTCTATAATATGGAAGTTGAGATTGACGATAATCTGGAAACTGCTCATAAAGGACTTTATATTATCGGTGACGGAAGTGGAGTAACCCATTCACTTTCCCACGCTTCCGCCAGCGGTATTTATGTAGCACATCAGATTTTAGCGCATTTCAGCAAATAATTATGAAGGATTGATAATATGAAATTAAAAGACGAAATTATGCTTGGCAATATTGACGGAAATGATTTTGCAATCGCAACCGGAAAAATGTCAGAAAAATTTAACGGAATTATAAACAACAATCCCAGCGCAGGATTTATTTTCAGCCTGCTTAAAACTCAGCAGACTGAGGACAGTATCGTAAAGGCTATGACTGAAAAATACGACGCTCCCGAGGAGCAGATAAGAGCCGATGTAAAAGAATTTCTCGCTTACATCAAAACACTTGATATTTTGGAATAACAGGAATATACGATATGATATCACAAAATAATGAAGTAAATTGTTTAATTCATCTTCTTTCCTGTGCAATTAATCAAAAAGAGTGCGAGGATATCGGTAATGTTGATTTTAAGGCGCTTTTTTCTCTTGCAAAAAAGCATCAGGTTTATAATATAATTTATCCTGTTATATGCGATTTTGACAATGTTCCACAGGAAGAAAAGGAAAAGTGGCGCAATTATAATTTTACCGAAATCAAACGGATGATTACGATTAATAATGAACGAAACGCCATTTTCAACGCTCTTAAAGAGAATAAAATCAGATTTATGCCCCTTAAAGGTTTAATTTTGAAAAACTATTATCCGAAAGAATCAATGCGCCAAATGAGCGATAATGATATTTTGTTTGATGAAAAAAACAGGGACGCTGTTGCAGGTATTATGAAAAAGTTCGGATACAAGGCGGTTGCCACGGGGGAAAACAGCGACGATTATTTTAAGGCACCCTACTGTACATTTGAATTTCACCGTAATCTGTTTTTTGAAGAACACGAATTTTGTCCGCATTTTGATAATCTGTGGGAAAATGCGTCAGAGGATATAAATAGTCCTTTTATGTATAATATGGGACTTGACGACATCTATGTTTACAGCGTGTGTCATATGTATAAGCATTATTCTACTGCAGGCTGCGGTGTGCGTTTTCTGGCGGATAATTACCTGTTTTTAAAAAAAGAACAGAATTATCTTAATTGGGATTATATAAACGGTAAAATGCAGGAATACGGCATTGCGGAATATGAAAAAAAATCCCGTGCTCTAGCTTTTAAATTGTTTGGTGAAGAGGCTTTAAATGATGAAGAAATAAGGCTGCTTGAAAATTATATTAATTTTGGCATTTACGGTGATGGTAATATAGCACTTAGAAAGAATATTGAAAGATTATCCGAAAACGGCGGTATTCAAAACGCTAAGAAAAAATATATTCTCCGCCGTCTTTTCCCCGAAAAGAAAAAGATGATTGCCGATTACAGAGTTCTTGAAAAAAAGCCCTATCTTCTGCCTTTTTACTATATTTACAGACTGTTTAAAGGAGCGAAAAACGGTTCAAAAACTCTTTCGGAGTATAAAGCAGTAAAGGATATGGAAGATAAATAATTATTATTCAGGACATAAAAATGTCCTTATTGCCTGTTGTACCGGGCTTCTAAGTACAAATATTGGAGGATTTTCAGTTGGCGGTAAATAAGAAAAATATAAGAAACTTTTCAATAATTGCACATATTGACCACGGCAAATCCACTTTGGCAGACAGGTTGCTGGAGCTTACAAGTTCTGTGGCAAAAAGAGATATGCAGGAGCAGATTCTCGACGATATGGATCTGGAGCGTGAAAGAGGAATCACAATCAAAGCCCACGCAGTTAAACTCAATTATAAAGCAAATGATGGTGAGGAGTATATTTTTAACCTTATTGATACTCCCGGTCACGTGGATTTTAACTATGAGGTTTCGCGTTCTCTTGCCGCTTGCGAGGGCGCAATTCTCATTGTTGATGCCTCTCAGGGTGTTGAGGCGCAGACCTTGGCAAATACCTACCTTGCTCTTGACCACGACCTTGATATTCTTCCCGTCATCAACAAAATAGACCTGCCTGCTGCCGACCCTGAAAGAGTTGCCGGCGAGGTCGAGGAGGTTATAGGAATACCCTGTATGGACGCTCCGAAAATAAGTGCAAAAACAGGCGAAAATGTTGAACAGGTGCTTGAATATATTGTTAAAGAGGTGCGTGCTCCCGAGGGTGATGATAACAAGCCACTCAAAGCGCTTATCTTTGATTCAATTTACGATTCCTACCGCGGCGTTATTGTCTATGTAAGAATTAAAGAGGGCAAAATCAAAGCAGGGGATGTAATGAAAATTATGTCCACAGGTGCGGAATTTACAGTTGTTGAAGTTGGCTATATGCGTGCTACCAGTATGGAAAAAGCAAGCGAGCTTACAGCTGGTGAGGTTGGTTATATCACCGCTTCAATCAAAACCGTAGGCGACGCTCATGTAGGCGATACTGTTACCCTTGCATCAAATCCTGCAAGTGAGCCACTTCCGGGTTACCGCAAGGTTAATCCTATGGTGTTCTGCGGCATTTATCCTGCCGACGGAGCTGATTATGAAAATCTCCGTGATGCACTTGAAAAGCTTCAGTTAAACGATGCTTCGCTGTCCTACGAGCCTGAAACTTCAGGTGCGCTGGGCTTCGGCTTCAGATGCGGATTCCTCGGTCTTCTTCATCTTGAGATTATTCAGGAACGTCTTGACCGTGAATACAATCTTGATTTGATTACTACCGTGCCCTCGGTTGTGTATAAAATTTATCTTACCGACGGCAGTATGGTTGAAATTGACAATCCTACAAATTATCCTGATCCGGCATATATTGATTACTGCGAGGAGCCTTTTGCTGACGCTCATATTTATGTGCCTGCTGAATTTGTCGGAACTGTTATGGATATGTGCCAGGATAAGCGCGGTATATTCAAAAATATGGATTATATAACTCCAGACAGAGTTGATATTCATTATGAACTGCCTCTTAACGAAATTATATACGATTTCTTTGACGCTCTCAAATCACGTACAAGAGGCTATGCCTCATTTGATTACGAGATGAAAGAGTACAGAAAGTCCGATTTGGTTAAGGTTGATGTTTTGCTTAACGGTGATGTTATTGATGCACTTTCATTTATTATTCACCGTGACAAAGCATATGCAAGAGCGCGTAAAATTGCCGAGCAGCTTAAAAAGCATATTCCCCGTCATTTGTTTGAAGTGCCTATTCAGGTGGCCATCGGCGGTAAAGTAATCGCAAGGGAAACTGTAAAAGCCCTTCGTAAGGATGTTTTGGCAAAATGCTACGGCGGTGATGTTACACGAAAGAAAAAACTGCTTGAAAAGCAGAAAGAGGGAAAGAAGCGTATGCGCCAGTTCGGTTCTGTTGAGGTTCCGCAGGAGGCTTTCCTTGCCGTTCTTAAACTTTCGTCGGATGATGACGATTAAATCTTGAAATATTCCACAGTATTTGTTATTATTTTATTATAAAATAAGTTAGGAGGCAATAATATGAGCCCTGTTTTTCTTGCCGTTGCTACAATCGGCGATAATATTGACCGCATATTCTATAGTTTTGATATGTGGGTTTTTCATTTTTTCGGAAGTATGCAGAATACCTTTCTCACCTATGTCGCAAAGTTTTTTACAACCTTCGGCGACGAGGCATTTATGATACCTATGGTTATTGTGGGTGTTGTTCTTTGCTTTTTTAAGAGAACACGTAAGTACGGTTGGTCAATTATTCTTGCTGTGCTGATAGGTACTATTGTTACTAATGTCGTTGTAAAGCCTATGGTGCTTCGTATTCGTCCTTATAATACCTTGCAGGGTAATGCTGATTATTGGGCTTGGTATGTTGGCGCAGGCCAGCTTGCTGAAAGCGATTATTCTTTCCCGTCAGGACATACAACAGGCGCTGTTGAATTAGCAACTGCAATGTTCCTTTGCTTTAAAAGCGATAAGAAAAAGATTGCCTATCTTTTCCCGGTACTGGCATTGTGCACAATGGGTTCAAGAGTATATCTGATGGTTCATTATGCTACTGATGTTCTTGCTGGAGTTATCGTAGGTGTAGTAGCAGGAACACTTGGCTATTTCCTTGCAAAGCTTATGGTTAAACTTTTTGAAAAGGTTAAGTTCCTTGATAAGATTGACGCAGAAAAAATATTTAAAAAAGGTATAAATAATAAAATTGCCGTAGTGCTTATCATTATTGCAGTTGCAGGTATCTTTACATATGCTTTTGTACCGTCTCTTTCAGAGGGCGGCGAAAACGATATTCGCTGTGCTTATGTTGATGAATACGACTGCCAGAACTATGCTAAAGTTGATGACCCTGATTATCCTGCCATAGACGGTAAAGAATACTGCAAAATCCACTGGAAACAACTTTCGGGTGTAGAATAAGTGCTTTGGTGATATTGAACAAATAATGGAAATTGCTTTTGTGCAACTCCACAAATTTAGTGTTTGAGCGAAACATTTTTACCCACTTTTGGTACTAATATATGAAAGCATTTATTATAATAAAGGAGTTTTTTTATGAAAAAGGTTATCAGTATATTACTATCAGCGGTACTTTTGATTTCGTGTCAGTTTTCTTTCGGTACCCCGGCTTTTGCAGCCACATCAATCAACACACCGGATGAACTTCTGCTTGATTCAACTGTTGACGTAACTATTACTTTTGATAAAAGTGATGACTACGGATTTACTCACGGTTGGGCAAAGTTTACACCGGAAACTGACGGCACATATATGTTGACATTGTATAATCTTTACGGCGAGGCATATGATTATAGTGCTTATCCTTCACTGTTTGACAGCTTAAAGAATGCCCAAAGTTATAATAACGAAATGGACTTTGAGGGACTTGTGCCTGAAGATGACGGTTCGTCAATAAGCTTTGTTTATAATCTTAAAGCAGGCGTTACATATTATGCCGACATACTTCTTTTCAGCGAATTTAAAGAAGCTGTTGTTCCCGTAAAAATAACAAAGCATACCCACAAATATATAAGTTATGTTTATCCTGCCGATTTAGACTATGACGGCGAATCCGGCAAGGTATGTGATATTTGCTATGCAACCACGTCTGTTAAGCTAATTCCCCGTATTTCAAAAGCAACCCTTTCCGCAACTTCTTATACTTATGATGGAAAGACTAAAAAACCTTCTGTTACCGTTAAGGACAGAAAGGGCACCGCTCTTAAAAACGGTACGGATTATACCGTAACTTATCCATCGGGCAGAAAGAATGTGGGCAAGTATACCGTAAAAATTAAGTTTAAGGGAAAATACGAAGGTTCTAAATCACTGTCATTTACAGTTAAGCCGAAATCAACAAGTATTTCTTCCATTAAAGCCGGTTCAAAAAGATTTACCGTAAAATGGAAGAAGCAGTCAACGCAGGTTACAGGTTATCAGATTCAGTACAGTACATCATCAAAATTCAAAAGCCCTAAAACATCTACAGTAACAAGTTATAAAACAACTTCTAAAACGATAAAAAGCCTTAAAGCAAAGAAAAAATATTATGTTCGCATCCGCACCTATAAAACAGTGGGCAAAACAAAATATTATTCATCATGGTCAAAGGCAAAATCAATTACAACTAAAAAATAAAATCTGTATATTATATAAGGGAACGTCATTTTCGGCGTTCCTTGTTTTTTACTTTTAGCGCTGTATTTATTATAATAATAGTGTTATAATATAATTAATTTAAAAAACTATTGATTTTATAATTGCCGTATAGTATAATATTTGCGAAAAGAGTGCTTTTACACCTTTTATGTAGCGTATGGGCCCTGTGCGACGGGATGCTACGAACCTTGTCAGGCGGGGAACCGAGCAGCAATAAGTGGATTATTCTGTGTGCCTCAGACAAGTCTGTACGTTACATTAAGGGTGCAATGGCACTTAATTTTTATTACCGCTGAATAAGAGGAGTGATAAGGTGTACCAGGTTTTATACAGAAAATATAGACCACGTGTGTTCGGCGATGTGTACGGTCAGGATCACGTTACCTCCACTCTTAAAAATGAGATAAAAAACGGCAGAGTTTCTCATGCCTATCTGTTTACCGGCTCAAGAGGTACAGGCAAAACTACTTGTGCAAAAATTCTTGCTAAGGCTGTAAACTGCGAAAACAGTATTGACGGTGAGCCTTGTAACGAGTGCGAAGTTTGCAGAGGGCTTGACAGCGGCTCTATTTACGATGTTGTGGAAATTGACGCTGCTTCAAATAACGGTGTTGACAATATCCGTGATTTGCGTGAAGAAGCGAATTATACTCCCACACGCGGCAAGTACCGTGTTTATATAATTGACGAGGTTCATATGCTTAGTACAGGTGCATTTAACGCCTTGCTTAAAACTCTTGAAGAACCTCCGGCCCACGTAATATTTATTCTTGCTACAACGGAAGTGCATAAACTTCCTGCAACAATTTTGTCACGCTGTCAGCGGTTTGATTTTAAACGTATCCAGCCTGAAACAATGTCCGTAAGACTTAAACAGGTCGCTGGAGCAGAGGGTATTTCACTTGACGATGATGCGGCGGTGTTAATTGCAAGAATTGCTGACGGCGCTTTGCGTGACGGACTTTCAATTCTCGACCAGTGCGCCGGCAGAAGCAAAAATGTTACCTCTGCCCTTGTGTCGGAAGTTGCAGGAATTGCCGGGCGAGAGGCATTGTATCAGTTGTCCTCGGCTATTGCCGACAAAGATTCAAATACGGCTATGTCGGTTATATCGTCCCTTTATCAGAACAGTTACGATATGGAAAGGCTTTGCGTGGAGATGATAAGTCATTTTCGTAATTTCCTTGTTGTAAAAACTGTTAAAAAGAGCAGGGAGCTTATTGTCTGCACCGATGATGAGTACGATATGATTAAGCAGTCGGCAGGAAATTTTACCCTTGAAAATATAATTTATGCCCTTGATTTGTTCCAAAACACATTGGTATCAATAAAAGGCGGAGCAACGGCGAGAATTGAAGTTGAAATGGCGTTTGCCAGACTGTGTGAACCAAAGCTTGAACAGTCTATGGACGCAGTTATGGACAGACTTTCCTCTCTTGAAAGGGCAGTAAGAAGCGGTGTAAAAATTGCTCCTGCTGAAAAAGCCGAAGTAACACAGACTCCTGTGTCTTATGAAAATATTACGCCGGAGAAAAGCGAATCAAAGCAGCCGGTTAAGGAAGCTGAAACAGCTCCTGCACCCACACCGGCAGAGGATATTTCCCCTGCAATGCCGGTTCAGCCGGAAAGTCCTGTTCAGAATAATATCAGCGAAAAGCAGGAAGCACCGCAAAATGACCAGACGCAGTCCTTTTCACAGTGGGCGGATTTTATGGATATTCTCCACAGAGAAGATATCGGACTGTTTGGTATTCTTGCCGGGTCAAAGGGATATATCAGAGGTGAATATTTCCTTATTGACAGCCCTAATCCAGCTTTCCGTGATTTCATCAAAACGTCAACTCATACCAAGGCGATGAAAAAAGCACTTTATGAGCTTACGGGAAATCAGTATAAACTCGGACTTTTTAAAAGAAAAAATACAGAACAGCAAAAGCGTGACCCCCTTGAAGATTTAATTAATATGACCCGGGGCAGCACGAATGTTGATATAAAATAATGTCATTGTAAAGGAGAATAATTATGAAAGCAAGATTACCTAAAGGTATGGGCGGCGGACCCCAGAATATGCAGGCAATGCTTAAGCAGGCACAAAAAATGCAGGAGGAAATTGAGCAGAAAAAATCTGAACTTGAAGATAAAGAATATGTTGTTTCTTCCGGCGGCGGTATGGTTGAAATTACAATGACCGGCGCTCACAATGTCAAAGCAATTGGTATTAATCCAGAAGTTGTTGATCCCGAAGATGTTGAAATGCTTGAGGATATGCTTGTTGCTGCTATAAATGAGGCTATCCGTCAGATTGATGAAGAAGCAGAAAGAGAAATGAACAGCGTAACAGGCGGAATGAACATCCCGGGACTTTAATAAATCTTAGGGTAACGGTAATAAACCGTGGTTCGGATTATTACCGTTACCATACGAAAAAGAGGCATAATAATGGCATATAATCTTGCACCGCTTCAAAATTTAATAGACCAGTTTGAGCGTATGCAGGGTATAGGCCATAAAACTGCTCAGCGTATGGCTTTTTATGTGCTGGGGCTTTCCGATGAGGAGGCTAATCAGTTTGCAAAAGCTATAACAGACGCACATACTAAAATTAAGCAGTGCAAAATCTGTTGCGATTTGGCGGATGATGAATTGTGCCCTATTTGTAAAAGCGAAAACAGGGATAAAAGTGTTATCTGCGTTGTGGAAGATCCACGTGACGTTGCCGCAATAGAGCGTACCCATGAGTATAAGGGTACTTATCATGTTCTCCACGGCGCAATTTCTCCGATGGATAATATCGGACCCGACCAGATACGAATTAAAGAACTGATTGCCCGTCTCGGTGACGGCACGGTGGAGGAGGTTATTATGGCGACAAACCCCACCGTTGAGGGCGAGGCAACGGCTATGTATATTTCAAGACTGCTCAAGCCAATGGGTATTACTGTCAGCAGACTTGCCTACGGTGTGCCTGTGGGCGCAGATTTGGAATATGCCGACGAGGTTACGCTAAGCCGTGCACTAGAGGGCAGAAGTTTAATATAGATGTTTGTATGATTGTGAAAGGACGTGATAGGATGAATGAGGATATTCAGATAATTGCAAGAAACAAAAAAGCCTATCACGACTATTTTGTTCTTGAAACCTACGAAGCCGGTATAGAGCTTTACGGCACGGAAATTAAATCGATCCGTCAGGGCAGAGTGAATTTGAAAGATTCTTTTTGCTCTGTTGACGACGGCGAAATGTTTGCAATCGGTATGCATATCTCACCTTTTGAAATGGGTAACCGCTTTAATCGTGACCATATGAGAAAATAAAGACTGCTTCTGCATAAGAAAGAGATAATGAAGCTTTTCG